>NZ_JBQQBY010000004.1:0-291002 GCF_052246385.1 Streptomyces sp. 8N616
AGAGCCGTGACCAGCGCCTCCAGATCAGGCAGGTGAACTTGCCATGGGATGATCTTGGCCATGGCTGGTGTGATCACGGCATCGGAACCCTCCTGGATAGCCCCATTCACCGGGCTGAACCCACGCGCCTTCGACAAATTGGTGACCGCGCTGCGCCGTGAGGGTGCCGACGAAGTGCGGCGGGGACGGCCCTGGGGGCTGCCCCTGGAGGACCGGGTGCTGCTGGTCGCCGCCTACCGAACTTGACGCTGCGCCAGCTCGCCCCGCTGTTCGGCGTCTCGAAGTCCGCCGCGGACCGCATCATCGGACAGCTCGGTCCGATGCTCGCGCTCCAGCCGCGCAAGCGGTTCCGCACGGACACCGTGCTCATCGTGGACGGCACCCCGGTGCCCACCCGCGACCATACGGTGGCCGAGCAGTCCAAGAACTACCGGTACTCGACCAACCACCAGGTTGTCATCGACGCCGACACCCGCCTGGTCGTCGTAGTCGGCCAGCCCCTGCCAGGGCGTAATGCGGTGGCAGCGGTTCGCGACCTGCTGCTTGGATGCGCGGTGTGACTTCTGTGGATCTTGATGATCGTAGTGAGCTGCTGGACCGGCTCGAGCAGTACTACGACGCTGTTCCCCGATCCGGTGCCCGGGCCGAGGACTTCGGGCCGCTCACGCTGTTCATCCGGGAGGGGCAGGGATGGCCCTTCTACGCCCGCCCGGCCCTGAGGTGGTCCGGAGCGGTGAGTGCCGCCGATGTCACTCGGGTGCGCGTCCGGCAGCGGGAACTGGGCGTCCCGGAGAGTTTCGAGTGGATTGCCGAGACGACGCCCGCGCTGAGGGCCGCGGTCGAGCAGACGGGGCTTGCGGTGCGCGAGCACCCCTTGATGGTGCTTTGCTCGGACGTACCGACCCCCGCCGTGCCCGAACGGGCTGACGATGTGGTGCTGCGGACCGTCGGGCCGGACGATCCCGTGCTGCCGAGCGCGCTGGCCGTCCCTCACCTGGCCTTCGCCGATCCCGGAACCGGTGTCGGTGAGGCCGGTGTGGCGGAACTGGGCGCGGCGGTGCGGGACCGCGCCGGTGACGGGTCGGTGGACGGCGCGGTGGCACGCATCCGGGCCGGTCTGACGTGTCTTGCCGCCGCGGTGGAGAACAGAACGGCGCTGTGCGCCGGTCAGCACCAGCCGGTCGGGAAAGTCAGTGAAATCGTCGGGGTGGGCACCCTGCCGACCGCACGCCGTCGTGGCCTTGCGCGCGCGGTCACCGCGGTGCTGGTGGCCGACACCCGGTCGCGAGGTGTCGAGACGGTGTTCTTGTCCGCGGGCAACGACGATGTCGCTCGGATCTATGCCCGGCTCGGCTTCCGCCGCGTGGCCACCGCACTGATCGCCGAACCCGTCGAGTAGCGACTCCTGGGCAGGGTTCCAGAGGCCTCTGTGGTGCTGGGAACGCTTGCTACAAGATCATGCAGGTGGTGGTGGCGTGGGCGATGGGCTTGCCTGGCCGTCCAGCACTTTGCCTTCGGCGGTGGCAGTGCGGCGGCCGGCGTGGATGACGGTGCCTTCTGCGGTGAGGGTTTGTCCGTCGGCACGCGCGGCGCGGATGTAGTTCACCTCATGCGGCCGTGATCGACCTCAGGGTCGGGGGGCGTCAGGCCGGGAGGGGTTCGATGCGGGCGGGGACGTGTTTGTGCCAGGGGGTGCCGGCGATGGGGTCGCGCCAGTGCAGGTCGGTGAGGGTGTTCAGGGCGACGCCGGTGCGCTCGGTGCCGTCCGCTGTGGGCAGGTCGAGGCCGAATCCGTTGGGCAGGGCGGCATGGCCCGCCTGCATGCGGTCGTCGATCTCGACGGTGGCCTGGGCGGTGCCGCGTTGGGTGGTGATCTGTGCGAATGCGCCGTCGGCCAGGCCGAGTTGCTCGGCATCGTGGCAGCTGATGCGCAGGGCGCCCTCCTGGTCGCGCTTGCGCCAGGTGTTGTCGCGGAAGATGGTGTTCGCGGTGAAGGCCCGGCGCTGGCCAGCGGCCAGGACGATGGGGAACTCCTCGGTGGTGTGCACGGCCTGGGTGGTGTCCAGACCGGTCAGCAGGTCCAGGAGTTCGGGGATGGGCAGCGGGATGCGGTGTCCGGGATGGGACACGTACCGCCAGGCGCCGTCGTGCTCATCCTGGGTGAAGGTGACGCCGGAGCGGCCGGCCAGCATCGCGGCGAACAGAGCGTCGGCGTCGGCATGTCCGGCGCGGCGCATGGCGGAGGGGTACTCCCTGGCGATGCGCTGGGCGAGCGCCCACAGCACGGCGGCAGACCGGGCGCCATCCGGCAAGGTCGGACCGAGGGTCTCGTACAGCAGGTACGGGGCCATGCCGATCGTGCTCTTGTCGATGGCGGCCAGGGCGGCGAAGGCGAGCTTGTAGGGCGTACGGCCCATGCGGGCCGCGGCGCGCAGCAGCGCCAGGCGGCTGTGGGGGACGGCGTGGAGTTCGCGGATGAGGCGTGCGTAGATCTCGGGTTCGGTCAGGGTGCCGGGAAGCGGGTCGAGGACCGGGGCGCGCAGGTGGAAGGTGTTGCGGGGGAACTCGAAGGTGAAGAAGGTGGCCTCCCACTTCTCGAACTGGGAGGCGGCGGGCAGCACATAGTCGGCCTGGCGGCCGGTCTCGGTCAGCGCGATGTCGATGACCACGACCACATCCAGAGCGGCCAGCGCCTCGGTGAAGGCGGCGGAGTCGGCCAGGGAGTGCGCAGGGTTGGACGACTCGATGATCATCGCGCGGAACCGGTCGGGGTGGTCGGTGAGGATCTCCTCGGCGATGACGTTGCACGGCACCAGCCCGCCGGGCATGCGGGCGCCGGTGACCGGGGTGCGGCGCGGACGGGTGGAGTAGTGGGCCAGCGGGGCGATCCACGAGTGCGGCTGCATGGCGCCGGGCTTGGCGAAGTTCCCGGTCAGGAGCCAGATCAGCTTGTTGAGGTAGGACACCAGCGTGCTGTTGGGGCCCTGCTGCACCCCCAGATCCTCATACGTCGACACGCTCGATGCGGTGCCGATCCGCCGCGCCGCCGTGCGCAGTTGCTCCTCGTCCAGGCCACAGGTCTGCGCGCAGCGGGCGATGTCCACCGTCTTCAACTGCTCCAGCACGGTCTCGGCGCCGGTGGTGCGGTCGGTCAGGAAGGCGTGGTCGACGAGGTCTTCCTGGACCAGGACGCCGAGGATGCCGGCCAGGCACCAGGCGTCGGTGCCGGGCCGCACCTGGAGGTGGATGTCGGCGAGGTCGGCGGTCTCGGTGCGCACCGGATCGATGACGATCATGGCGCGGTCCGGGTCTTTGGCGATGTCCTTCAGGACCGTACGGGCCCGGGGCACGCCGTGGGACTGCCAGGGATTCTTGCCGAGGAAGACGGCGACCTCGGCGTGCTCGAAGTCGCCGGTGGTGTGCCCGCCTGTCAAGTGGGCGTCGACGTAACCCTCACCGGTCTTCTCCTGAGCGAGGGGGTTGGAGCGGTAGCGGGCGCCGAGGGCGCGCATCAGCGCGCCGCTGTAGACGCCGCCGAGGTGGTTGCCCTGCCCGCCGCCGCCGAAGAAGAAGATCGACTTGCCGCCGTGGGTGTCGCGCACCGTCTTCAGCCGGGCGGCGATCTCGCTGATGGCGGTGTCCCAGTCGATCGGCGTGAAGTGGCCGTCCGCCTCCCGGCGCAGCGGCGTGGTCAGCCGGACGCCACCGTTTTGGTAATGGTCCAGGCGCAGCGCCTTGTTGCAGGTGTAGCCGGCGGTGGCGACGTGCTCCTTGTCGCCGCGAATCTTCGCGAACGCGCGTCCGTCGGTCTGGATCTGGATGCCGCAGTTGTTCTCGCACAGGATGCACGCGCTCTTGTGCCAGGTGGCGTCGGCTGTCATCTGCTGCTCCTCGGTTTGGTGTGCGGCCGTCCCGGCGCGCGGCATCTGTCCGTGGGTGGATCTGCGCTATCTGTCAGTGGGTGGATCTGCGGTGGGCCGGGCACCTGAGGCTCGAGGGTTCGGCGTCGTCGTCTGCTGCGCCGGTCCCAGCCCGTCGTCGTCTGCTGCGCCGGTCCCAGCCCGTCGTCGTCTGCTGCGCCGGTCCCAGCCCGTCGTCGTCTGCTGCGCCGGTCTCAGCCCAGGGGGTTGGTGGTGTCGCGCAGGGTGGCCAGCGAGGGAGCGTACATGCGGGCCTTGATGGTGCCGAGGGTGTCGCCCGCCTTGGTCACCTGTGCCTGGGCGATCTCGATGGCGGTCGACCGGACGGCGTCCTGCGCGACCGCCTGGTCGACGATGCCGGCGGCCGCGGCGGCGGACCCGCCGTAGCGGCGGGCGGTGACCATGGCCTCGTGCGCGGTCTGAGGAGCCAGCCGGGCCTGGATGAGGGCGGCCATGCCTGGGCTGAAGGGGATGTTGATGTCCGCTTCGGGCAGGCACCAGAAGCCGCGGTCGGCTCGCATGACGCGGAAGTCGTGGGCGAGGGAGAACATCGCGCCGGCGGCGAAGGTGTGCCCCTGCAGCGCTGCCACGGTGATCACCGGCAGGGACAGCATGCGCGCGAAGAGCTCATGGACGGATACGACGTAGTTCTGGTGCTGGTCGGCGTTGGCGAACAGCCATTCCAGGTCCAGGCCGTTGGAGAAGAACTTCCCCGTCGCGGCCGTCACCAGGGCCCGCGGCCCTTCCGCCTTCTCCACCTCGTCCAGTGCGGCGCTGACGGAGGTGAGCCAGTCGGGGTGGAAACGGTTCTCGCCGCCCCCGAGGTCGAGGACGAAGACGTTGTCCTGGCGGTCGAGCGTGGGCATAGCTGCTCCTCACATGGGATGGGTCAGGGGTGATGGCAGGTCACGGTCGTGGACCCGGACCGGTCTCGGGCCGGGTACGCAGCGCGTAGACCAGCAGGTCATGGATCTCGGCCGCGGCAGCGTCCAGCGGCGCGGTGCTCTGCTCGGCCCGGCACATGATCACCGCGCCTTCGACCGCGGCGATGATGAAGGCGGCCAGCCTCTTGCCCCGCTCCTCCGGCAGGCCATGCTGGGCGAACAGGGCAGCGAGAGCCTCCTGCCAGCGGGCGAAGACCGCGGCGGCGGACCGGGCCAGCTGCGGGGCGTCGTCGTTGGTCTCCACCGCCACCGCCACAATCGGGCAGCCGGCTCGGAAGTCGCTCTCGACGAGCCGGTCACGCCACAGCGCGAAGAACGCGTCGACCGCCTCCACCGGGTCATCGGCCTGCGTCGCCGCGTCGATCAGACCGGCAATGAAGTCGCCCGCAAGCGCCACCGCCTCGTCGATCAACTGCGCCCGCCCGCCGGGAAAATGGTGATACACCGAGCCCCGCGGGGCACCGCTGTGCGCGAGCACCCGGTCGATGCTCGTGGCGCTCGCACCGTACTCCCGCAGCAGCACCGCGGCACTGAGGACCATCCGGTCCCGGCTGTCGCTCCTGCGCGGGCTCACGCGCCCACCACCTCGACTACCGGGCGATTGACGGCCACAGCTTCAGCGCTCGAACCTTCGGACATACCGGATGCCGCCCTCCGAACCCTGGCGCAAGAGGCGCCCACAGGTAACTACCGGGCGGTAACTTAGGCTGTATGGCATAGAACCTGCAAGGCTTCCTGCAAGGGTTCCTGAACGGCGTCCTGAACGGCTCGGGACTGAGGAACATCCGTGCCAGTTCGCGACGCTAAGCCTGCGCTGCCCTGACCGTCGCTTTGACCTGGGCTGATTGTGCGGAAAGCCTTTCGCGGGCCGATGTTGTCGATCTCCGGAGGGCCGGGCCGTGGCGGTACTCCTTCCTGGACGGCGCGGACCGGGGGAAGGTGCAGGCCAAGCGGCGTGCGCACAACCGGCTCGGATTCGCCGTCCAGCTGACGAGCGTGCGGCATCTAGACCGGGTTCATGCCGGACCCGCGGCAGGTGCCGGCGGAGGTCACCGAGCACCTGGCCGAGCAGCTCGGCATCGCCGATGCGTCGTGCCTGAAGGAGTACGAGGAGAGGGACGGGACGGTCTACCGGGGCGGGTCGGTGATGCGAGGTCGAGCCACTCCTACAGGAGGCTCTGCTCCCGGTCGGTCAGGGCGGTGGTCTGCGGACGGATGCTGCCACGCCGGCGGCGTGCGGACTTGGTGTTCAGCCGTGGATGCCAACGGACGAGCCCCACCTCCGCTCAGGAGATGGGGCTCGCGCGTATCCGGCTCAGCTGTGGAAGCGGATGTAGCCGTTGCCGTCGGGGTCAGATCCGCTCTTGGTGTAGGAGTGGGAATCCGAGCCGCTGCCGGAGGGCTTGTACAGGTAGATCGTGTCGCGGTCGTTGTTCCATATGAAGTTGCAGTTGTCGCGGTACACCACGTTGTTCGCGTCGGAATCGGTGCCGTAGCCGCCACGGAGCTTCACGTAGTCACCGGGCTGGAGGTAGTGGTTGGCGGTGAAGGTGAAGGGATTGCCAGCGGCGTCCTTGACGAGGTAGCCCTTGAGGTTGATGGTCGCCGAGGACGAGTAGTTCTTGATCGTCAGATATTCCTCGTCGGTGTTGCCGCTGGAGCAGCTGTTGGAGTCCCGGCCTGGCGCGTCGTATTGGACTCCGCGGATTTTCAACGCCGAGTGGTACTCGGTGGCCTGAGCCGGCGTGGCGGCGAGGACGGCGGCGCCTGCGACGGCAACGGTCGCGACGGTGACACGAAAACGGTTCTTCAACGAAGAGTCCCCCCTACTTGGAACGGGCCGCGCCTCCCCTATGCGCAGCGGAGACCCAAGGTTACAAACGGAGGAACAGCAATCCTACGGCGAGTTACCAACATGTTACGGAATGCAGGCCCCAACTGCTGTACACCTGTGACGGCAACACCCCTCGCCCAGCGCTGTCGTCGACGCACACGGCTCCGGAGGGCCCTTGCCTGGCGATCAAGGATGCTGGTCTGAGCGTGGCGGGCCGCTTCTGGGTCCCACCCCGTCCACGAAGAGTCCACGGCCGGCTTCACCGGACGCCCCGAGACGCCAAGACGATGAACCCCTCCAAGAGCGCTCTCGCGCGCGGCCGTCTCTGCCGGCTCTCTCGGCTTCGACTTCGTCCGAGCGGTGTCAACGGACCGGCATCGGGCCGCTCATGCGCTGCCATAGCGTCTCCCCCGGATGACGTACGCGCCGTGGTATACGAGGGCGGCTTGTTCCAGGGTCAGGCAGCGGCCCGCGTCTTTGCGTTCCGCCAGGAGGACAGGGCGAGCAGCGCCGCGGCGAAGAATGCCGCCGAAGCGATGAGCGCCGAGGTGTGCAGGCCGGGGATCAGCTCTCCATGGCCCACGGTGAGGGTGGCGAACAGGGCCACGCCGAGGGCGTTGCCGAGCTGGCGTGCCACGTTGAACACCGCCGAGGCCACACCGGCGTTCTCGGCGGGGGCGGCCTGAACGATGGCGGCGGTGGCCGCCGGCACCGTGCTCGGGGTGGCGAGGCCGGTCGCGATCAGCGCGGGGAGCAGCATCCAGTACGGGGTGTCGGGACCAGCGAGTAGCCAGCCGATGAACCCGGCGGCGCCGAGCAGCAGGGCCCCGGTCATCGGCACGTACGGGCCGAAGCGCGCGGTCAGGCGACCGGAGAGCGGGGCCGCGACCACGGCCATGCACACCGTCGGCAGCAGGGCGAGACCAGCGCCCAGCGCGTCGTAGCCGCGCTCGTTCTGCAGGTAGAGCGTGGACAGGTAGAGCATGCCGTAGTAGCCGAGGTTGAGCAGGACGCCCACCGCGGCGGTGGAGGAGAAGCCGGGTGACCGGAAGAGCGAGGGGGGCAGCAGCGGCGGCCTCTCCTTGACCGCGCGCGCTTCCCTCCGGCGCTCGGTCAGGACGAACAGCGCCAGCGCGATGACGGCGAGGGCACCGGCCCCCAGCACCACCGGAGACGTCCATCCCCGGGTGCCGGCCTCGTTGAGCATGCCGGCCAGCGCTATCACGCCGATGAGGCCCAGCACTTGGCCGAGCGGGTCCAGGCCGCGTCCGTCTGCCCGGGCCGTGGGCGCGGGGATGTTTTTGCGGGTCAGCCAGACAGCCACCAGCGCGATGGGCACGTTGATCCAGAAGGCGGCGCGCCAGTTCAGGCCTGCCACCAGCAGGCCGCCGGCGAGGGGTCCCGCGGCGAACGCGATGCCGGAGATTCCGGCCCAGATCCCGAGCGCCCTGGCCCGCACCTCCGCGGCCGGGTAGGAGACGGTCAGCAGGGCCAGCGAGGTGGGCACCAGCAGGGCACCGCCCGCGCCCTGCAGGAGGCGCGAGGCGATGAGCGTCTCCTGGTTGGTGGCCAGGGCGCAGCCGACCGAGGCGAGGGCGAAGACAGCGAGGCCGCACAGGAACACCTTTCGGTGCCCGAGCCGGTCGCCGAAGCCGCCGCCCATGAGCAGTAGTCCACCGAAGACGACGCTGTAGCCGTCGACGACCCACGCCATCGCCGAGGCACCGGCGCCCACCGAGTCACGGATGGCGGGGACGGCGACGGTGACGATGGTGACGTCCAGCATCACCAGGAAATAGCCCAGGCTGAGGGCGATAAGCGGCGGCCAGGACAGCCGCCCGGTTGCGGGGGGCGATGCCGCCCGCCCCGTTGCCGTTCCGCTCGTTGAACTCATGACAGAGATCCTCCGCCGCCCATACTTAGGCGCATGCCAAAGTGTGCTTGTAGAGTGAGGGCCATGGGCGAAGCCAGGGACCAGGTCACGGACCCGAGCAAGGACGAGAGCAAGGGCCCGAGCACGGGCCGGGCCCTGGACAAGACGGAGCCCGATCTGGCGCGGACCGCACGCCTGTTGGCGAGCGCCTCCCGGGCCCGGATGCTCAAGGCGCTGTCCGACGGCCGGCCGCTGGCGGTCACGGTCCTGGCGGCCGAGGCCGGAGTGAGCGTGCCGACGGCGAGCGTGCACCTCGCGCACCTGGCCGAGGCGGGGCTCGTACGGGCCGAACACTCCGGACGGCACCGCTACTTCCGCCTGGACGGCCCCGACGTCGCCGCTGCCCTGGAGGCGCTGGCCGTCATCGCGCCGCCCGACCCCACCCCGGTGACCACTCTGCGCGCGCACAGCCGTCACAACGCGCTGCGCCGCTCGCGCACCTGTTACGACCACTTGGCGGGATCCCTGGGAGTGGCGATCATGTGCGCCTTCCTCGACCAGGGGCTGCTGCGGCGGGGTCAGAGCGAACCCGCGCCGGACCGGTCCGATCAGCCCGGCTCGTACGGCAGGGAGGCCACGTACGATCTGACGGCCGCGGGGACCGAGCGCTTCGCCGCGTTCGGCATCGACATGGGGGAGCTGGCCCGGGGGCGGCGCCCGTTGGTGCGCTACTGCGTCGACTGGAGCGAGCGGCGCCACCATCTCGCCGGTGCGCTGGGGGCCGCGCTGGCCACCCGGTTCTTCGACCTGGACTGGCTGCGTTACGGCATCTCGCCTCGCGTCGTCCACCTCACCGACACCGGTAGGTGCGGGGTGGCGGACACCTTCGCGGTCGAGATCGTGAACTGAACCGGTGGCCGGGCCCTACGGCCAGCGCGGAGAGGCACGCCTTCGCCCCGTCAGCGGCACCGGATACAGGCGGACAGCGAGGCCTGCGTGAAACACAATGCGGCTGGCAACGGGCGGAGTTGAACCCTCGCCCATCCCAGCCGCCCGTCGCGTCCCCCGCCGCGGGGAACGCCTCGCGCTGCCGCGGCGCTCTCCCTGACCGGAAAGGTCAGTCGCCCTCTCGGGCAACCGTGGGTGCCTTCCGCTACGCGCCAGGAGCCCGGTACTGGACTTGCTCCGCTGTGTGCAGGGCCTCCAGTGTTTCATCGACGGTCAGGAGAACAGTCGTCTCAAACGAGCTCAGCGCGCCGCCTCCGCTGATCGCCAGCGCAACCGCGGCCATGGACACGTTGTCCGGGGCCTCCCACAGGTTGTAGCCGTCGTGCGTGCCGAAGGCGTACCAGAAGCCGTGGAGCTTCCCGCCGACGGACTCGATGTACGACTGAGCGGCCTGCGCGCGGTCCTCCGGGTGGCCGATCAGCCTCGCCCAAGTCTCCGGCGTGTAGCTGAACCTCGATAGATACAGCGGCATCATGTCTCCCTTTCGTTCCATCAAGGGATGCCCTGCGGGGCGGGAAACGCGCCGACGGCGGCCCGCGTATCCCCCAAACGGCCGGGACGGTGACCGGTACGGCGACAGTCGGCGGATGAGAGACCCACCCGGGCGGTGTGGAGAGGCTTTGGGCGGGAGCTTCCGATGCGCTGATCTATCAGCACATGACCAGCGACCGTGACCGGGCCATCGCCGACCGACTTGGCGCCATGGTTCGTGGCGTTGGGGAGGGACCATGGCGTTGGGGAGGGGCCCTCGGGGTCTCAGAAGCGGGCCCCGAGGAGACGTAGTGGCACGCGTGTGGCACGGCGCCTGAAACGGCTAAGGGCCAGCCTGGGAGGGAAACCCTCCTGAGCTGGCCCTTTTCTCTGTGCCCCCGGCAGGATTCGAACCTGCGACACCCGCTTTAGGAGTTCGATCGAGAGACCGGCCCACCCCCTGGACCGCCGCGCCTACGGTGCCGCGCCTACTCCACAGGGAACCGTCGCGATCCGCGCGCGTCCGCCGTCGTTGATGAAGCTCCTATAGACCGTCAAGCGGTCTGAAGGGGCGGCTTGGGCTGGGGATTTGGGCGGGCGAGGTGTTGGTAGACCTCGCGGGCGATGAAGCGTTTGAGGCAGCGCAGGATGTCCTTCTTGGACATCCCTTCGGCGGTGCGGCGGGCGACGTACTCCTTGGTGCGGTTGTCGTAGCGCATGCGGACCAAGGCGATCATGTGGAGGGCGTGGTTGGCCCGTCGGTCGCCGCGGCGGTTGAGGCGGTGCCGGTGGGTGCGGCCCGAGCTGGCGGGGACGGGTGCGGCCGCGCACAGGTGCGCGAAGGACGCGTCCGATTTCAGCCGGTCGGGGGTGGTCGCCCGCGGTGATCAGGAGCTGGGCGGCGGTCTCGGTGCCCACCCCGGGTAGGGCGACCAGCGTGGGGGCGGTCTGGGCAGCCAGGGGCTCCAGTTCGGCGTCGGCGTCGGCGTCGGCGATCTCCTCGCTGAGGTGCTGGTAGCGGCGGGCCAGGCGTCGCAGGGCGGTGCGGACCGCGCAGGCCGGGTCGCTGGGGTCCGCGCCGGGGCGGGAACGGGCCAGGTGCCTGATGAGCTCGGCGGGGTGCAGGGGGCGCAGTCGTTCGCGGACCTGGCCGGGTGCGGTGACGATGAGGGTGAGGATCTGGGTGCGGGCCTTGACCGCGGAGCGGCGGACCACCCGCAGGGCTCGGATGGCCTCCACGATGCCGTCGCGGGTCTTCGGTGTCCCGCTGGCCCGGCCGGAGAGCACGGCGGTGGCGGCGGCGTAGGCGTCGACGGGGTCGGACTTGCCGTTCGCCCTGCGGACCCGCCGGTCGGGCCGGTCCACCTCGACGACGGTGACCTGGTGTGTTCGCAGGACGCGGGTGAGTTGCGAGCCGTAGGCGCCGGTGCCCTCGACGCCGACAGCGGTGACCTCGCCGTGCGAGCGCAGCCAGTTGAGCAGCCGGCGGTAGCCGTCGGGGGTAGTGGGGAGGCCTGGGTGGCCAAGTGCCGGCCGATGGAGTCGATCACGGCGGCCTGGTGGAAGTCGGTGTGGGTGTCGACTCCGCCGACCACCGTTATTTGGTCTGCCATCCTGGTTGCTGCTGTCCTTCCATGCGACGCGTGAGGGACGGCGCGCGCCGGTCGGGCGGCAGGACAAGACTGTGATGGGACCTTTGGCCGGGCTCCTATGAGGTCACAGACGCCCGACCGGCCGCGCGGAGCGGCACCGCCCAGGACGGCCGACAAAACATCAACAGGACAGCCGGATGGCGTCGGTCAGACAGAGAGTCAGACCCCCAGGGCGGCACCACCGGCATCCTCACAGTCAGAAGTAGATGTCAAAGGCCCCGGACCATGATCGGTCCGGGGCCTTTTGCCTGGTGCCCCCGGCAGGATTCGAACCTGCGACACCCGCTTTAGGAGTTTTCCCTGATCAAGGCTGCGACCTGCATAAATGTCACCCGTAGTGCCTCTGGCCTGGGGAAACTCCTCTCTGTAGTTCTCACGTGTTCGTGGGTTTCCCATCCTCATGTGTGCTGAATGCGTTCCGGGCGCCTACCTGACGGGCACCGCGGCACAGCTCATCAGCAACGGCCAGCCCTTGGTTCCAAGCAATCGGTCAGGTCCGCGACTGTGGCGATCACCCCTGCAGGTTGCTGAACCTGGCCTTCTCTTGATCAGTGGCGACGGGTCGGGACGATCTTGACCGGGTGTCTGGCGGCCGTGTGGAGCAGCCGGCCTCCTGGACTGGCCCGCGGAGGAGGCCCTGGGGCGCTCCCATGCCATGGACTTCGACCGTGGAGACCGACGGGCATGGGCTTGGGAGCTGCTACAGAGTCGCCGCAGCGGGCGTGGCTCGTGGCCGATCCGCAGTGATTCCGCCGCTCAGGTCGTGATTTCCAGTCAACTACCAGGAGACGATGGTTGGTTACTGAAGACCATCGACGCTTGAGCTCTGTTACGAGAGACCATCTATCCGTCACGGACGCGCGTAGCACCGCGCTCGGCATCTACCTCGGGGGTCTTCCACGTGCTTGACGCAGCAGCCGTAGCCGTCGCCACTGGCGCCGCCAGCAACGTTCTCGCCTACCTGCTTCAAGGCCGGGCCGACGCCCTACGCACCCGGATCTCTGCGATCTTCCAGCGCGGGACCGCGCGGGAAGAGTCTGACGCGCTGCGTGCGCTTGAAGAGCACGCCGAGGCTCTGGAACAGCGGCGGGTTACCCAGGTCGAGGTCACCGCCCAGTGGAGCAGCATGCTGACCGCGTTCCTCACCGCCTACCCCGAAGCCCGTGCGGATATCGAGGCGCTGCGCTCTTCGACGCCTTCCGGTACGAAGACGGTCCACATCGGATCTCAGCACAACCACGGGCGCGGCACTTTCATTGGCGGCGACAACCACGGCACTATCCGCGTCGATGGGCAGGAGGATCGGTGACGGACACTGTTCCAGAGCCGGAGCGGCACATCACCGAGCAGCACAACCACGGAGACGGTGCCTTCGTCGGTGGTGACAACCACGGCGAGATCCGCATCGAGGCGGTCGATGCGAAGACCAAAGCGCTGCTCAGAAAGATTTCCAAAGATTCCCCCGCCCTGGCCCAGCTGCTCGAAGAGGCTTTGGACGACGGGGTGATCTCCCCTGATACCGCGAGCTTGCTCGCCCTGGCGGCACGCAGCATCAACGAAGACGTCGCTCACACTCTCTGGCAGGCAGCCCAGCGCATTAACGAAGATGTCGCCGCGTTGCTCACGCGCGCCAGCTACAGCATCAACGAGGACGTCGCAGGCCAGGTGTCCCACGCCGCAGATACCCTCGACAAGGCGTCCAAGCAGCTCGACCTCAACGGGTTCAACAGGATCGTCAGTCGCTTTGAGGGGACCATCAGCTCGCAAAGCCACGACGACCTCAGCGGCTTGGTCACGCGTCTTGAGGGCAGTCTGAGTTCCCTGGACCAACTGGTCAGGGACATGGAAAGATCGCAAAGCAGGGACAAGCCTCTTGGACGGATCGAGGAGATAGGGACCGCACTGAATGGCGTGGCTGAGCGGATCGAGGCCACGGTGACCCCACCTCCACCAAAGATCCTTCCTGACCACCTGGCGCGAGCCGTCGCATTCTTCTGGGGCCTCGGAATCGGCGCAGCCTTCATCTTCTACCTGGTGAACCGTTGAGCCGTTCGGGCTGCAGCCCTGAAGTGAACGCTAGGCTCAGTGCCCAGTGCCCAGGAAGGGAGTATCTGGCCACGGGCCCGTGACCCTGCCCGGTCGGAGTTCACCTGCCTGCAGCGAGGCGGTCGAGTAGGGCAGGGGCGGCTGGCGCGCCGGTGCCGGCCGTAGGTGTGCCGGAGTCATTCCCCCCGACTGTGTACACGGATTGTCCCCTCGGAGTGTCAGTGTCGCCCGGTAGGTTCTGCTGGGGCACGTCACCACGAGCGGGGAGACATCTCGATCATGTACGACGCCGAATTAATGGCAGTGGCCACTGGTGCAGCTGGCACGCTCGTCGCGGCGATTGCCACGTCGGGTGCCGAGAAGATGCGCCTGAAGGTCGCGCACTTCTTCCGCCGGGCCACTCCGGATCAACAGAGAGCGGCTGCTCAGGCAGTGGACGACACCGCTGTGCAGCTCACCCCGCCCTCTCTAGAGGCTCAGGCGCTCGCGGCGACCGCGTGGGCGCAGCTCATCGCCCCATACCTTGCGGAGCACCGCGACGCCGTGAGAGAGGTGGACGAACTCGCGGTGCCTACCCCTCCGGCTTCGAAGGTCTGGAACCAGCACAACACCGGAACAGGAACGTTTATCGGTGGTGACGTGCATGGTGCCGTGACCTTCAACTACGGCGGGGCGTCAGATGGCGGACAATGAGCGCCGGGAGCAGCACAACCACGGATCCGGCACGTTTGTGGGTGGCGACGTCCACGGTGGCATATGGCAGGTCTTTCTCCCGCCTTACGGGAAGAAGACCTCCAGGAACCCGTCGCCGACTAAGGGGCAGCCCGAGCAGGATGACGAGGGGACGGATGACTACGAGGACGTCCTGAGCTCTCTGATCGGGTCTGCATGGATTGCCGCTTCGGCTGGTCTGGCAACCGTGTATGCGGTCATGGGCTGGCCTTGGACTGATGGTGCACCGACTCCGGGCATTGCTGCACGGCTCGGTGGAGGGCTCGTGGCCTTCTACTGTTGCTTGGCTGCGGTGGCTGCATTTTTTGCCCGTCTCGCTCAGGTCTTTGAGGTCTGGTCCGAACAATGCGCCGTCACGACTGTACAGAGCCAAGGCCGATGGGTTGCTAGACCCCCTGCGTTCATGTCCGGGGCTATGGCTGCCCTGACAGCAGCGGCAGCTGTTGCAGCCGAACTGCTTGCGTCTCTCTACGGCTGGTCATCTTTCGGGGGTGAAGTATCGCAACGCGCGCATCTAGCCCGACTCAACGCGGCTGCCAACGCGAAGTCGGCTCGCGCCGCGGCTAGGAGGCCCAAGACATAGTCAGCTTCCGCAGCTCACCTTGATCGCTAACACGTGCGAGCTTCTACCTGCACCTCTACCCGCATGATCTGCTCCTCCGATCAGCCCACTTGAGTAGGGGGCGTGCGTATTCGAGCTGGCATCCCCGGGGCCATCGCCTGGCGACATCAGCAACGGCTGATCGTTGAAGAGGGCGCTCTCCACCGACGGATGGAGGGCGCCCTTACTGCTTCCAACCCGAGGGCATGGGTGGGCTCGAAGTGTCTGCGCCCTATCGGTCCGAGGCCGTCAGATCGATTGTCCGCTGCGCGTTCTCGATCAGGCGGCCGTATGTAGTGACGCTCACACGCGTCAGGTACGAGTTGAAGGTGCGAATGGTTTCGTCGATCTCTTCGGGCGATGCATCTGTGGTCACGAATCCGCTGTGCCCGATCACGACCGTCATCGATGCGCGTCGGCAGTCGATACCCAAGTCGACCAGGATCTGGGGACGCTTCTCGTCCAGCTCGCGTAGGTAGTTCATTGCCTGCCCGACCGCCTTGTTGACCTCTGTGCCAACAATCAGGTGGTTCCGCTGCCCAGTGACCAGCCGCTCGATGTTGGCCTTCTTGAGTTCCACACCGTGCAGGGTGCCATCCGGCCGGAGCAGAGCCAGGTCGAGCTGGTCTCGCAGGGTGAGGTTGCGGCGGACCGTGCCCGGCAGGAACTCGCCACCGAAGATCCAGGTCATCCGCTCGACGAGTCTTTGCAGGTCACCTTCGCTGCTTTCGGGATCCTCGACTGCGGCACGCAGCTCATCCAGATCAGCCTGCCGTCTAGCACGCTGGACCAGAGTTGCGAGCAGCTGAGCCTCGTCGAGCTCACCGAGGGACGTGGCGGTCGCCGGCTCGCTTTCCAGAATGGTAAGTAGCTTGCGGATGGCGGTCGCAGCTGGCTGGTCACCGGCAGGGTGCAGCCGAAGGCTGATACGGGAAGCGTTCCGAAACGGGTCCAGGCAGTCCGTTGGCATCGTGACGCCGTTCAGCTGACGAAGCCGGAAAAGGGGCACTCGGGTGGCCACCATGCGTGGTCGCCGGGAGTAAGAGGACCGGATATCTCGTTCGCCGGTATCCACCCAGCGCTCCACCGGTGATTCGGGCTCAATTGCGAACTCCCCGAGATACAGACTCTCGCTGCGGTGCGCCACGAAGACCCTCAGCGGCACCCCGCGCCGCCTGTGCGCGAGCGCGGCCAGGTTGTCGTTCGAGAAGCTGTCCGTCCACTGTGACTGTCCGGAAGCCACCAGCACGGGGCCATCCCACCGAGGGGCGAGTTCGCCCGTGGCGGAGTGATCAAGGAAGAGGAACGCGTTGGGAGTCCTTCCACTGGCACCGACAGTGAGTCGTGAGCTGCCTCCGTAGACATCGTGCAGTTCGCTCCGCTTGACTACTGCCCCAGGCGGGATGCTCCACGCTGTGGGCATGTCATCCGGCGCCTGTGCTTTCTCCACGAGTTGAATCAACTCGCTCCATTGCTTGCCGGTCAGATCGGCCCCTACCAGCTGGCGCCCTTCAGTCGACGACCGCGCCCGCTTCACTACGTGATCAAGGCCCGAAGCCCGGAGGGTCTGGGCCGAGACAGGAGCGGCGAACGAGAGCTTCCCGAAGGACAGACGCACTCTCACATGAGGGGGAGCCGATCCGTCGTCGCCCCTCTCCATGAGCCGCGTGAGCGACCAATCAAGCGTGCCAGACTCCACAGGAGTCGTGTTGGCGATCTCCCCCAGCGCCACCACGCCGCCGCCTCGTCCCCTCCGCCACAGGAGGACTGCGTCACCTTCCTCAACCCCGAGGTGGCTGATGGTTGAAAGCGACGAATCCCAGCCCTCGGCCGTCTGGGAAGACCCGCGGGACATCTCGTACGCGGAGGTCTTGTTCTCGGCGGCTAACAGCCAGTACTTCACGTCTCTCCTCCCACTCCTGGAACACCGCGAAAGTACAGCGACTCGGCTCGCCTGCAGAGGGAGGTCGACACCAGCGGTCATCGCGGGCTGTCCCCTTCGAGCGGCTGCGCCGCTCGAAGACGGCGGGTCACCGTGGGCGCCGGCAGCGGGTGGCGCGGATCATCACAGTGAGCTCCCCGGACCGTGTGCCGTTTCCTGCAGGGACTCACTCACGAGCTTGGCTGGATTGGCGCCGACAATCCGGCAGTTGTCCTGGGAGCACGAGGTGGGCCCCGGGGGGGATTCACTGTTCAGCAGCTCAGACACATCCAGCCTGGCGTCGGTCGGTCGGCGACCCTTGTCAGAATCTCGACCATATCTGGTGGCTGGGCCCTGACGATGTTCCTGATGGCTGCCTCCTGTACGTGACCATCAGGGTCGTCGAGGAGCTGCCGGATTCAAACCAACGCCAGCGCCAGCCGCACATCGTCCGCGGCTACTTCGGCGGCCCCCACGTCCCCTACATCCTCGAATAGAACCCCTTGAGTTTCGGATCAATAAGCGCTGGGCCAGGAGTGTCAAGCTGCAGTACGAGCTGCACAGCGTAGATCCTTGTTGGATCTCGCCCACGCGGTCGCGATCAACCAGCCAGATGGCGGCCCTCTGCCCGAACTGCCACGTGGTCAAGACACGGGGAGTAAACGCGAAGCCCTCCGCGAGGTCCTGCTCAGGGTGGCGATGGAGCGAGGCTTGGCCTACGGGGTATCCGGAGACCGAAGCCCGGCCCACAGGCACGGACATGATCCCTCACGGTGACAGGAGCCGACGACCGCCCACGCCTCAGCCCTGCGACTTCGCGTCCGGCGGAGGATCCTCGTCTTCCGGTTCGAGATCCCAAACCGCGACGCTCACCGCATGCGCCAGCTCTCCAATGTCAGGAGCAGCCCGGATGACCTGCGCGGTGTCGTCGGTGGCGGTCCACAGTACGACGTCGGCGCCGACTTCCTCGACTCGCCAGGCGTAGCGGAGTGCGGCGAGCACTTCGGGGGTGTCGTCCTGCCGCAGGTAGCGAAATGCCCGCAGCCCCTCGCCGAGCAGTTCCGTGTGGAAGGACTCGATGACCGGCGGCTCGACGGCGTCCGGGTCCTCCGCTCCGACGAGGAAGCGCAGCGTCTCTTCGCGGTCGCCCTGCGCGGGCTTGACCATGGTGCAGACCTGGAGCGGCATGCTCGTCGGTTCCCACATACGCAGCAACACCCGCGTGTCGAAGGGCTCCGGCGCGAAGGCTTCCGCGAAGTGCCGCAGCCTACCTGCGAGGAAGGAGATTCCCGACTCTCCCGGATCCCGCCCGTACGACCGCCAGAAGAGCTCGGCGCACGACTGCGCCCAGACGCCGATGTCCTGCCACTCCTCGGTGTCCCAGCGCGGGGGAAGCTCCAGCCAGCGGCTCGGGTTGTAGTCGATGTCGAGGCTGAACTCGTGCTCCAGCTCAACCCGGGGCTCAGTCATGTCCAGCTCCACCGGAAGGTCGTCATCAACGCGTCGAACCACTCGACCATCGCATGAGCCAGGTCATCGCGGGGATTCCCGGCGCCGATCGTGGAGAAAGCGGCCACGAGCCACTGGCTGGGATCTGCGGGTACCGCCACGAGATACTCCACCCTGCGGCTGGCGAGCTCGACACCACGCTCCGGGTCCGCTGGCACGACGTGCTCCCGACGAACCGCGACGGCTCCATCGACCTCGCCACTGCTCAGGTCCGTCTCCGAGGCACTCGTCGCACTCTCGCCGGCCAGCAACTGCACAGCGATCTCGGCCGGGTCGGACACCCGGCTCGAGCCGCCGTCGGGTCCGGAGCGCACCGGAAGGCGCGCATGGGAAACGGTGAACGACGCCCCGAGATTCGCCTCGCCGGCCAGCTTCACGGGCAGATACATCTCCAGTGCCTCGGCCCTGCGCGCCTCCGCAACGGCCGCCAGGAGTCTGCGCTCCAACTCCAGCCGGAGAGGCGTCAACTTGTCACGCGGCACGTCGGTCGCCACGCGCGCAAAGGCAGAAGTGACGATGGAACGTACGGCGACCTCTGCGTCTCCCTGTTGGAGCGGGATCTGCACCCAGTCCTCGGGCAGGAGGAGGTGGTAACCGGTGGGTGGAGAGGTCGACTGGGTCGTGGGATCAACCATGGCTGCCAGCCCGCCTGTTCGTGTACCAGATCCCCGCATGCACCGCGACGCTGATCGCGACCCCAGGCCACAGCTGCCAGTATCCGCCGAGGGCTGCTCCGAGGAGGGCCATGAGGAAGTAGAGACCGCTGAAAACCCTCAAGTCGAAGTCCAGCGTGTCGCTCCTCCTCCTGGTCTCTGGATTCCAGAACCGGACCAGCACCAGCAGGGGGCTGAGTGCGGCAATGTCCAGCGCCCACGTGGGCACGGGCAGTTCCGGCCCCCAGCTCTCGTTGTCCTGCAACGCGACCATGAACCAGAGCAGCATGACAAGGGCGATGGCGAGCAGTACATAGCGCACGTAGGCTGCCCGCCTGAGGAACCTCTCGTCGCCCGGGTCGGAGGTGTTTGCTCCGGAGCCGACGGCATCGGGTTGCGACTGGTTTCCCGCTCCACGGGCAGGTCGCGCAGACCGGTGCGTGTCCTGAGCTGCTGCGACACGAACGCGGTCCTGAGCCTGACGTGCTTGCCGGGTGCGGGCGCTCTCGGTGAGGCCGGTTCTCCTCTTCTCCGGCTTGGGCCTCACCATTGCGATCCGATCCCTGCTCCCGGCGCTGTCATGTTTCCCTTTGCATTCGTGTAGGTACTCGACCAAGCGTCTCCGGCTCTGCCGCCGAGGTCAAGTGCCGTACTCGTCCCCCAGTAGGCTTGGGCGATGCCCTTCTGGCGTGCCGCTTCCGAGGCCATGTCGCTCAGCCCTTGACTGTCCGGGTACCGGCCGCTCATGCGCTTGATGTCCTTCACCTGTTCCGCCATGCGCTTGTCCCCAAGGGCCTTGAACTTCTCCTTCCGCGTCACCTGCGGCATGGCCTCATCCCGGGTTCTCACGCCTGCCGCTCGCCCCTGCTGGTTGTCAGCAGTTCGGCGCAGTCGGCCCAGCCGTCCGCTGCCGACCCGTCCGCTGGCCGCGCGGTTCATCCTCGCCAGCCGCTTCGCCTTCTGCTCCGCGAGGTCCTTGGCGACGGTGCGCCCTTCCTTCTGCAGCCCCTTGATCGCCTTGGCTGCCTTGATGCCGTTCCGGGCCATCTTGAACGCCGCGATATCGGTGATGACATCGAACCATGAGCCGTTGCCCGTCAGGGCCATCAGGAAGTGGATGCCGAAGACGAGGCCGGTGAGGATTCCTGCCAGCACTCCGAGGGCGGGAAAGAAGATCGCTGCGAACGTCAGCAGGGTAGTGGCGTGGCTCAACCACGTGGCCATCGTGTCCAGCCAACCCGCGTCGCCCACCCACGCCTTGAAGTCGTTCCACCAGCTGTCCTTCATGTCGTCGTCGACCGACGACCGGATCTTGCCGGCCCAGTGATCCGCCCGATCGCCGTAGAACGTCACGGCCGAGTTCAGCTTCCGGCGCGCCTCTTCCAGATCGTCCTCGGCCCGCTTTGCCGCCGGGTCGTCACTCGGATCGCTCGACTCGCCCTTGCCGGAGTCCTTCCCCGTGCCCTCGCTCTTGTGGCGATCGAGAACACGTTGGGCGTCCTTCGCGTCATCCAGCGCCCGGTTCGCCTTCTTCTGGGCGGTCTCCATGTCGTCCGCCCAGCCACCCAGGTGCCCCTTCACCTCGCGGTAGCGGTCCTCGGCAAGGTCCAGCCTGCGCGACAGTCCACGTGCCTTCTCGGCGAGCTCGTCCGCGTACTTGCCCTTCAACCCATCGCTATCGGCGATCGCCTCCATCGCGGCGGCCTGCGTACGCAGCTTCGCCGCCACCTTCTTCATGTGGTCGACCTCGTCCCGGATTCCCTCCGGGTCTCCCGGTACGGGATCGGTCTCGGCGAGCGGTGCCCAGTCAGCGGGCCGCGCCATGGAAGTTCCCCCCTGAAGAGACGTCAGTCTGCAAGCGCCCTTTGGCGCTGTTTCTTCCCCTTGGTGGCCTTCGCCAGGTCGACGTCGAGGTCCTTGAAGGCGTCACGGGTCGCCCTGACCATCTTCCCGACCTCTTCGATCTCTTTCACCAGCCGCTTGCGGTTGTCGTCCCAGTTGTCCACGAAGTCACCCATGGCTTTCTGGACACGGCTGTCACCAAGCAGGGACTTGATGTCTTGCTTCCACTCCTCCAGGCCGTTGAACTCGGTGCGGATCTGACGAAGCTGCTTGGCGCTCGTCTCCAGCAGCTCATAGTCGACCTGGAGGTCCGATCCCTTCGACATGCTTGCGCCCCCCTCGTACGTCGCGCGTCACTGGTCAGCGGGTGATCGCCTGGACTTCTTGAACGGTGACGTCGGTGGTCGTGCCGAACGTGCCGTCCGGGAGTTCTCCACCGGTGCCGCCCGAGCCCTCCCAGGAGATCTTCCAGGTCAGCGTGGCCTTGAGCTTGTGCGGCGGTGCGTTGGTCGTGGAACGCAGGTAGGTGACGCCGCACGGCGGGTCTTGGTCGGATTTGCCCTTGGTGTACGGGGAGCCGATGCTCCCGTCGTCGTTGATCCGGCAGTCGCCGGAGGCGGGGAAAACCTGGGCGTCCTCAGTGCCGGGGTCGATATGCAGACTCACTGGCTCGGCAGTGGTCTCGGCCCACAAGCCCGCCTCCTGCAGGCTCGCCCTCACCTTTACCGGTTTGAAGGTCCCCTTATCCAGCCACATCCAAGTCGGCAGATTGACCGTCTGCTTGCCGTCCGGATTCATCTCTACCCTGGTATCGGGCACACGGATCTTGTCGTAGGCGTACTCGGCGAGAATCTTCGGGGAAATGGCCTGCGGGACGTCTGGGATTTCGCCTTGGTCGGCCCAGAACATGATCTTCTTGCAGTCCCAAGCCTTAGGGTCCTCCTCGTGCCCCTTCCGGACAACACTGCGCCAGAACATGCCGTCCTTGCCGAGGTTGTAATTCTTGTATCCGGGTGCGGGATCACCGTCCCAGTTCTTATCCGGCTTGCCCTCCTTGTAGTGGTCGATGAAGATGCCACTGGTCCACCACTGGTGGGCATTAACGGCGCCTAAGCCGGTGAGCTTCTCCGTGCCCTCCTTGAGCTGCTCGGGCGTCATGACGGGCTCGTACCAGCAGGCGGGAGGCTCCCAGTTCGGGTCGGCGGATGAGATCTCTCCGGTGGAGACGTTCGAACTGCCGCCTGGGGACTCGACCCTGATCTTTGTATGCGTGACGTTGGCGATCAGGTCCCGGCCATTTGTGTCGCCCCCTTGGGGCGGTTGCTGCGTATTGTTGCTGGGGACGTTGTCGCCATTAGCGACACCTGCGGCGCACAACACCATCGCGGCGGCCAGAGTGACGACGCCCGCGCGTCGACCGCTGCTCGCGATCCCTACTTCCGGCACTGCTCGGCCTCCCCCTCGACAGTAATCTCCCCCGCTCGCCAAACACCCTTCTCAGTGGGCGGCTTGGCCATCAAAATCCTATAGCGGGAGTAGCTCTTGATGCTCTCCTTCGTATAATGGATCTTTCCCGTCGAGATCTTCCTGCTGAACGCCTTTGCCTGGTTGTTGCAGAAAGAGACGAGCACGGCCTTTCCACCCGCCGCGGGGGCGGTACTGGGATCGTAGAAGACGTTGGTCCCCGTGGCGGTCCAACCACCGTCCACCCAGGTTTGAATCTGACTCTGCGCGTACTTCTCGGCGCCGCTGGTCGAGTAGAAGCCGTAGGCCGGATCGTTGACGTCCTGCTTCACTACGCCGTGCATGATCGCCCGGATGTAGTTGGCCGCATCGCCAAGAGCAGCGGCCTGCTTGGGGTCGCTGGGTTCATCCCAGTCGAACACGAGCTTCAAGTCCTTGGGCACGGACACGTCGGGCCGTTTGACCGAAGAGCCATCCGATGCGCTTGGTGACGCCAACGACTTGTCACCCTGGTCGGCGCCGGCAATCTTGTCGTTGGTTTCTGAGCCGTCATCGCCACCGCTGCAGGCTGTCAAGAGCAGGACTGCGGCTGCGGTGAGCGTGGCAGCACCGGGCAAAGTGCGGCGGATCACTGGCGACTCCCGATGGGGGGAAGACTGTCTCGGTAAACCGACGCTATCGGTGGTGCGCGCGGTTTCGCCAACGCCAACTCCCCTATGGCGAGGAGAAAGAGAGCATTCCGGGCGAGTTCACTGGGTCCGGATGTCCCGGATGGTACCCAAGCTGCACAGCGGTCCCGGATGGTGTCTGCGGTTATCCAGCTCACCGCTCACGGCTCCGCACCGGATGCCCGCCGGCTGCTCGTCCCTTCCCGCCAGAGGGTGTGGTGCCCACCCTGGCTACCGGGCGGTGACTGCGCTGGCGACACCATGATCGACACCATATGGCTCGCCGGTTGTTCGGCGACAAGGCCACCGCAGGTATTCAGCCATCCCTGGTGACGTGAAGACCCCGGGTTCGAGTTCCCCGTCGCGGCAGCCACGCACTCAACGGCGGCGGCGCGTTCTCTCACGTCCATGCCATTCACGGCGACTGCGCACGAGCGGCCGTTGAAGGCAAGGCGTCGAGATCCATATCGGCGAGGGCGCGGGCAGTCGTGTGCGGGTCTACCTCGCGGCGCACTGACCCACGCAATAGGACCACCTGCCGCGTCGAGGGTACGGTGCAAGTATGGGGCTGACGGATGGATCGCAGCGGCTGGCGAGGTTCGAGTGGCAGGGGCAAGTCCTGTACGGGTGGCTCACCACCACGGCCGACGGCAAGGACGTCCTAGAGGTGCTGACCGCTGATCCGGTCCGCGGCACTGCGGCATCCACCGGCCGCAGCGTCGCGCTCGCTGAGGTGCGGCTGCTCGCCCCTATCCTTCCCGGAAAGATCGTCGCGGTGGGGCGGAACTACGCCGATCACATCGCCGAGACGCAGCTGGACACACCGGCCGCGCCCCGGCTGTTCTTCAAGCCGCCCTCCGCTGTGATCGGTCCTGGAGAGGCGATCCGTTACCCGGCCCAGTCACGGGAGGTGCACCATGAGGCTGAGCTCGCCGTGGTCATGGGCCGTACGGCCCGTAACGTTGCCGCCGATGAGGCGCTGGGCTATGTCTTCGGCTACACCTGTGCCAACGACGTGACCGCCCGGGACATCCAGCGGGCGGATGGGCAGCCTTCCTGGG
The DNA here is from genome assembly GCF_052246385.1 of Streptomyces sp. 8N616. Classification (NCBI taxonomy): domain Bacteria; kingdom Bacillati; phylum Actinomycetota; class Actinomycetes; order Kitasatosporales; family Streptomycetaceae; genus Streptomyces; species Streptomyces sp. 8N616. Next base: position 24,200 of record NZ_JBQQBY010000004.1, read on the forward strand.
CGAAGGGGTTCGACACGTTCTGCCCGCTCGGTCCGTGGATCGCCACGGGTCTGGACCCAAGCGGGGTCGAGGTGCGCTGCGAAGTCGGCGGTACCGAGCGGCAGCGTGCCACGACGGCGACGATGCTGCATCCGGTCGCCTCCCTGCTGGCGTACATCACAGCGGCGGTCACGCTCTACCCCGGGGATGTCCTGCTGACCGGCACGCCGTCGGGGGTCGGTCCGATCATGCCGGGCGACGAGGTGGCAGTGCACATCTCCGGGATCGGTTCCCTGATCAACCCGGTGTCCGGTGGGTAAGTCGGTCGCCTCAGGACCGCAGCAGTTCTGCGAATTCCTTGCCCGCGGGGAGCTGGGCGTGCCCTGCGATACGGCTGAAGTCGGTGGCGTACTTCACGATCATGCCGGTGCGGTGTTCGTCCGGCAGCGACGTGATGGCCTGTGCTGCGGTGCAATACGCCTCCTCCGCTTCGCCGCTGCGCGCGAGGCAGATTGCCCGGTCCAGGCGGATCAGGGTCGGGTCGAGGTACTCGGTGGGCGGGTACTTCTCCAGCGCTCGCTGCTGGACCTGCCAGGCGTCGTCGGCACGCCCCAGGTGGGTCCATGCGTTGCCGAGGTGAAAGAGGAACTGCCGTTCGGTGTGGCCGAGAGCAGGGTCGCTGCGGTCTTCGTCCGTGAGGCGTCCGAAGACGTCGTCGGCTTGCCGAAGCAACGCTAGAGCTTCTTCCCCTCGCCGCAGACGGGCGAGCGCGCGGGCTTCGACGACCAGTGCGCGTGTGGTGGCTGGGCCGACGGTGTTCCCCAGAGTGTGGCAGGCTCGGGCAGCCTGCTCGTGGGCGGAAGCCGGGGTCCCGTAGTAGAGCGAGACGATGGCCGACCGGACCGCGAGCGACCCCTCAAGCTGGGTATCACCGGCTTCGGCGGCAGCAAGGCGCCCGGTGTGGAACCATCCGCGCGCCTCACCGTGGGCGCCAAGTGCAGAGGCGAAGATCCCGGCGAGCGCGGCGAGTTGGCCAGCTACCCGGCACAGTCGGCGCCGGTATCGGATGGGCTGTCGTTGTTCCAGCAGGCGCTGCACTTCGGTGAAGTCGGCGAGGACGTCGCCGAGGAGTTGCTGCGGCGGCACTGTTTGGTAGGCGTGTGCGTATTCGAAGGCGGTGATCTCCCAGCGTTCCAACGTTGCTGGCCCGATGACCGACGCCTCCAGGGCCACGTCCATGCGCTGTCGTGCAGCGGCCATGACCTCCAGGGCGGTTTCGGAAACGCCGAGACCGGTCCCGATGACAAGGCCGCGGATCAGGGTCCGCCGCTTCATCTCGTCCTCCTCAAGCAGCACGTCCGCCGCCTGGGGCGCGTGCTCGGGTTCTTGCTCAGTGCGCGCCGGTGTGGCGTCAGCGTTCACAGGAAGCGGTGAAGCGTCCGCCGGGGCGAGCAGCTTCTTTGCCGTCCATCCTGGGAACATCCGTTCCAGAACCTCGCACGCCTCCGTACGCGGTACCCCCTTGATCTGGCCGAAACGCCACCGATCGAACTGCTTGCGCTGCGGGGTCACGTCGTCCAAGCGCAACTCAGCGCAGACCCGCTTGCACTCGCGGCTGAAACGTGCGTACCCCCAGCCGCGCTGCCGCACCAACATGCCGAACACCGTCAGCTGCTTGTCGCCCACCGTGACCCCTCTGGAATGGACGCCGTCGGGCCCTGCGCCCGCCCGCCGCGATTGTCGATCCCCTTACCCACCTCGCGGCCCCGCAGGACGCAGTGGTGTCCCAAAAGACCACGACGGGGGCAGCCAAAGTCTCAGGAGACGAGGCCAGGTGCGTATGAAAGTCCATCAACTCACCGTCATCGTTCGATAACTGCGATCACGCGGCGTCGACAGAGACGGAGGACTGGGCCGTGGACTGTCCAGCAGCGAGCTTTCCAAGAGCTGAGGGCATCACCCCGCCCGGACCACCCTGGCCTCCTGAATTACTCGCTCCACGGCCGTGCTTCGTGCTCCCCGGTTACGACCACCGGAAGGACTGGGCGATGGTGTCCTCGGTTCCAACCACGACCGTTCCCACAATTCCCACGAGCTCCTGCACCACCTCCCCCGCTGGAGCGCGCATGGCGCTTCCGTCGCCCGTCGAGGTTGCCCTCGCACGCGATGAGTCACGGGTCTCGCAGGCGCGGCGAATCGGAACCTCGTGGCTGCGGAACGCGTGCCACGTGTCCAAGGACCGAGTCGACTTCGTCGAAGTGGTGATCTCGGAACTATTCACCAATGCAGTTCTCCACGGGCGCGGCGACACGATCAGCTTCCGCATGACGCACACCGACGGACAGGTCCGGCTAGAGATCAACGATCACTCGCCGTCCGCGGTGCCCAGCCCGGCGAGGGCCAACCCGGACGACGAAGGTGGGCGGGGTCTGTGGCTCGTGGACACGCTCATCGACGCACTCGGCGGAAGATGGGGATTCACCGCCGACGGAACGATCGCCTGGTGCGTCCTTCCGGTCGCTCCGCAGCCCTCGTACGAGACCCGCGATCACGACTCCGAGGACCGGAGGCGGGAACTGTGAGCGCCGTGGTCGAGGCCCCAGCGGAGCGGGGGCCTCGTGGCACTCCGGTCGTGGTGTATGCGTGCCTGAGCCCGGGGTCAGCCCGTCGACGGTGCAGGACCAGGGCGGTGCGCAGGGTGCTCCGCTGCGTGGACGAGCGCGGATGGGTCCCGGTGGCGACGTTCGTGGACCGCGCGATCGTTCTTTCCAGCCGTGCCGACCGACCCGAGTGGCCGAAGGCCCTGGCTGCGGTCGAGGAGGGCCCGGCGCGGGGGATCGTGGTGCCGTCGATGGTCATGCTCCGGTTTCACCCGGAGGAGCGGGACTCGCTCGCCGCGTGGCTGGAGGAGGCCGATGCGTTCGTCTCGACGCCCAGTCGCTCAATGATCTGCGGCGGCGGAACCCAGGCGGTTTCCGCCACGGGCCGGCGGTGACCGGGAGACGGCGATGACGATGACCGGCCTGCTGCTCTCGATCACGCTGTACGTGGCCTTCGGAGCCCTTGTGTTCTTCGGATCGAAGCGCAGGCTCCGATGAACCCGGCACCCAGGGACACGATCCAACGACGACCTCGGCCCTGGCGGACGGGACTGCCACCGCTGTGCTGGGGACTCTGCCACCCACTCCGACTCCTGCGGCGCTACGGCTTCGGCTAGTTCCAGCTCGCGGTGCTGGTCGTACCCGTCCTGCTGATCCTTTGGCTCGTCGGTGATATCGGCCACTTGCTCCGCCCGTAGCCGCGTGCCGGCCTACGCCAAAGGCCCTCTCGTCACCCTCGCACGCACGTGGCTCCGTGCACCCCATCAGCCACACCACATGAGGAGTGCCATATGCCCACCCCGACCCTGCCCGAGTATCGCGTGTCACTGCCGAAGGAGCTCGTCGCCGACTTGGCCCGACACGCCGCGATCCTTCCCGACTGGAAGCTCACTGACGGTCTGCTGTCCCCAGAGACCGCCGTCGCCTACCGTCGAACGCTGCGTGGCCTCCCGCACACCGCGGAGTTCGTCGCCATCTGCGACCGGCTGCTGAACGTCCCTGCTGGCGAAGGCTTCGCCGTTCTCGAGCTGGCCGACCTGCTCGACGCTCTCGGCACCGAGAACAACGGCCTATGCGCTGTCACCGCCCTCGTCTCCCTCATCGCCACTCCGCTACGCGCCTTCGACCGCTGGCCGCTGTGGAAACCGCTGGGCACCTGGCTATTGACCCCATGCGCGCCACCGGCACGGGGTACAACCCGATGCACCTGGACATCGTGAACTCCACCTGGCCGCCTGACTACAGCGCTCTCCTATGCGTACGTCCCGACCCTAAGGGCCAAGGCCACAGCCTTATCTCCCAGATCCGCCGTGCCGTGGACCGGCTCAGCTTCTTCGATGCCGAGCTGCTGACCCACCCGCGGTACGAGGACGGGGACTTCTACGACCTGACGGGCGTCGGCGAGGAGTGGCGGCCCTTCCCCATCATCGACGGCCTGTCGCCGCTGGGAGGCTTCGTCCGGTTCACAGCGAAGATGTTCGCCGACGCCGACCCCGCCGACCCATACATCAAGGCGGCCCGGGCCCTGGAGCGCGAACTGATCGTCGGACAGCGGAGGTTCCTGCTCGGCCGTGGCGACATGCTCATCGTCAACCAGCACTTGTGCTGCCACGGTCGCGAGGCGCTCGGCCGGGGGCAGGAGGACGTGCCCGAGAGCGAGCGCCGTCTGCTTCTACAGATCTTCCTCCGCCGCCCGTCGCCTCTGGAGGTCACGGCATGACGGCGCACGTGTTGCTGCCTGTGCCGGCCGTGGCCCCGGTTGCCCAGCGAAAGGTCACGCTCACGGTGTGGCTGGCCGACCTCACGTATACCCAGCAGGCGATCTCGGCCGAGGCGATGCCGCAGGCGGTGGCGGGGCTGGCCACCTACGCGGCCACGAAGGTGGACCTCGTCCACCCCGTTCGGGTGTTCAAGTATCCCGAAGCGCTTGCGGACGCGCTGGAGCAGGACGGGCCCCCTGACGTGATCGGGTTCTCGCACTACATCTGGACCAGCCAGCTCTCACTCGCCTTCGCCGAGCTGATAAAGCGGCGCTTTCCGTGTACGACGGTTGTCTTCGGCGGTCCCCACTATCCGCTCCGCGTTCAGGAGCAGACCGAATTCTGGCGCGAGTGCCTGGCCGGGAAGGTGGACGTCTACATCGATGGGGAGGGCGAGGTCGCGTTCTGCGATCTTCTGCTCACCCTCAACGGCGGCGGTCGAGCCGAGATGCGCGGCAGCATCCCCGGCGTGCATCGCATGGACAAGGACGGGACCTTCTACGCTTCGCCGCCACGGCCCCGGCTCCACGACCTGTCCGACGTGCCTTCCCCGTACACGCTCGGCCTCATGGACGAATTCTTCGACGGCAAGCTCGTTCCCACCGTTCAGACCAACCGGGCTGCCCGTTCAAGTGCACCTTCTGCCAGGAGGGCACCGCGTACTTCCAGAAGGTCGCCAAAAAGAACCCTGAGCACATCCGCGCCGAGCTGCACTACATCGGCCGCCACATGAAACCGCTCGTCGAGGCCGGGACCGCCCGCAACGAACTTCTCATCATCGACAGCAACTTCGGCATGTACCCCGAGGACCACGAGACCTGCCGGGTGATCGCCGAATGCCAGCAGCTCTACGGCTGGCCGCACGTCGTCAACGTCACCACCGGCAAGAACCAGCGCGATCGCGTCGTGTCCGCAGTCGCCCAAGTCCCCGGCGCGATCAGCCTGTCCGGCGCCGTACAGTCCCTCGACTCCGACGTCCTACGCAGGGTCGCCCGTACGAACATCGACGCCGGCAAGCTGATGGAGATCGCCCTCGCCGCGGCGGACGCCGGGGCGGGCACCTACAGCGAGGTGATCCTCGCCCTGCCAGGTGACTCGAAGGCCAAGCACCTCGGCACCCTGCGCCAGCTCGTGGACGCCGGGTTCGACCGACTCAACATGTTCCAGCTCACCCTCCTGCCAGGCAGCGAGATGTGCACCGACGCCTACCGCCGCGAACACGGACTGGTCACCAAGTGGCGGGTCGTACCGCGCTGCTATGGCGCCTACACCGTGCTCGGTGAGGAGTTGCGCGCGGCCGAGCTGGACGAGGTGTGCGTCACCGTGCCCGGCATGCCGTATGAGGACTACCGGGAGTGCCGGGTGATGAACCTGCTCCTGGCCTCCCTCTACAACGGCGGCGTCTTCGCCGTCCTTCTGGCCATCCTGCGCGGACACTGCGTCTCGCCGATGCGTTGGCTGGAGCTCGCACGGACCATGCACCACGGGCCCGCCCTGGCGGCCGTGCTGAAGGAGTTCGCGGCTGAGACCGACGAGCAGCTGTGGAACGACCGCGCCGAGCTCCTGACGTACGCCACCGAGAACATCGACCGCTACGTCGAGGGCCACCTGGGGAACAACCTGCTCTACACCTACCGAACGCGGATCATCTCCGAGGCCCTGGACGACACCGCGGATCTCGCCGCCCGCGCCTGCCTGGCCGCGCTCCGTGACATCGGTGTCGGCGTGGGCGGCGGTGGCCTGATCGAGGCGCTGGTACGCGAGGGCGCCGAATACCACCGCCTCATCCTGTCCGACATCTTCCGCCCTGACCCGCCCGAGGTGCTGCGCCAGACCGCGCACTTCGACCTCGACGCTCTCTTGGTGGCCGCGAGCCGTCGGGAGAACATCCGCGATCCGCGCCGCTTCCGGCGTATAGAGAAGGGCGTGCGCGAGTTCGTGCTCTCCACCGCGCAGCAGCGCACGCTGAGCATGTATCTCCGCCAGTTCGGGACTACTCCCTGGGGCGTCGGACGGCTCCTCACGAAGGTGCGGCTGCCTGATATCGTCCGGCACGTCCGAATGTCCCCAGGCCCAGGCACAACCCCGGAGCCCGCCGGAACGGGAAGCCCCACGACGTGACCAGCACTGACCTCGACCGCCGTATCGCCGCCCTGGGCCGGCCCTTCCGGCTGATCGTCACGGGCGGCGGGACCGGCGGCCACACCTACCCCGCGCTCACCGCGATCCGCACGACCAGCACCCGGCTCGCCCGCCTCGGCATCGGGCTGGACGTCCTGTGGGTCGGAACCGCCACCGGTCTTGAGGCCCGCGTCACCGAGCGTGAGGGCATCCCCTTCAAGACCGTACCACCGGCAAGATCCGCCGGTCCAGCAACCCGCTCAAGCTGGCCTCCCCGGCGAACATCAAGGACATGGGACGCGTCCCCCTCGGCGCGGCCCAGGCCCGCGCGATCGTCTCCGACTTCAAGCCCGACGTGGTGCTGTCCACTGGTGGCTACGTCGCCGTCCCCGTCGGCCTCGCGGTCAAGTTCTGCCGCCGCCCGCTCGTCATCCATGAACAGACCGTCCGCCTCGGTTTGGCCAACCGGGCCCTGGTCCGGGCCGCTACCCGCGTCGCCGTCTCCTCCGAGTCGACCCTGCCGCTCCTGCCCGACTCCGTCCGCAGTTCGGCGGTCGTCACCGGCAACCCCGTACGCCCCGAAGTCCTTACCGGCCAGCCGGACAAAGCGATCGGTGGCCTCGGCCTCACCGGTTTCAACCGCACCCTGCCCACTGTCTACATCACCGGCGGCGCCCAGGGCTCCGTCCAGATCAACACAGTGGTCCGCGCGGTCCTCCCGTGGCTGCTCACCCAGGCCAACGTCATCCACCAGTGCGGCGCTACCTCCATTGAGGAGTCCCGCCAGTACGCCGCCCAGCTCCCGGACGATATCCGGCCCCGCTACCTGGTCACCGACTTCGTCGGCTCGGAGCTCCCCGACGTCCTCGCCCTCGCCGATGTCGTCATCTCCCGCAGCGGCGCTGGCACGATCGCCGAGCTCACTGCCCTCGGTAAGCCCTCTGTCCTCATCCCGCTCGCAACCTCGGCCGGCAACGAGCAGGAGCACAACGCGCTCCACCTCCAGCAGGCGGGAGCCGCCGTCGCGCTGCTCAAGGAGGCGGTCACGCCCGAGGGTCTGCGCACGGCCGTCTCCTCGATCCTCTACTCACCAGAGAAGCGACAGCACATGGTGGATCAGGCACGCGCCCTGGGCCGCCCGGACGCGGCGGACCGCCTGACGGACGTCCTGCTGAGCGTGGCCACCTGACGCGCTTGAGTTGGCCCGATTGCCGCCGCGGCCACCGGACTCACGTCACGACAAGGCCGACTGGCACTCCTCGCACCGCCGTATCGCCTGCCGCTCGGTGTTGCCTTCCGTTGCGGTCGCCGGGTAACTGCTGCTCAACCGGTCCCAGAGCCCGGGCGGCGGGTCAGGGATCCAGCCCCAGCGCGGCGCCTTCACCAAGTCTTCAATCAGGTGAGTGCACGCCCCTGGTAGGTGCGCGTACCGCGTGGGCGAGATCAGGATCGTGTCTGCGGGGAAACGCCGCCATTCCCGCCTCGGCTGGAATGCAGGACGCACCTTCGGCACGGCCCCGTCACGCAGGCAGCCACATCCCAGCCCGATGATGCAGTCACATCGATCGCAGCGCTCTTCCTTCACAGCCTCGCTCCTCCTCATGCCGTGCCAGTGTCGACCCGATAGACGATCTTCCCGTCGAACTCGGCGAACCCCAGCGACTTGTAGAAGGCCCGCGCGCCTGGGTTGTCGCGGTCCGTCATCCACTCGACTCGGCTGCACCCGGGGCGTCCGGCGGCCAGGGCGCGGAGTTCGTCCATGAGGCGGGCGCCGACGCCCTGTCGGCGGAGGGTGTCGCGGACGTAGAGCTCCTTGAGGAAGAGGGAGTGGGAGGAGCCGGCGGCTGGCCAGAGGAAGGAGTATGCCGCAAGGCCGACGAGGCCACCGGTCTCGTCCTCAACCAGGAGGGCGGACGCCAGCGGCGGCGAGCCGAACAGGGCCTCCTCCACTTGGAACCGGCGCTCCTCGAGCGGCTGGATCTCGGTTGACCCGTAGAACCGCTCGATCTCCTCGATCAGCTCGGCCACGGCCAGGACGTCCCGCTTCTCTGCGGGGCGGATCGTCACGGTCATCGGCGTCTCCCATCGTTCGTCGGTCGCTTCACTCGCTCGCTCCAACACTTGATCCCCTTGTGGCGGTACGGCATGTGTGCCTACGGGGACGGAGCGGCCGACGCATACGGGCTCCAGCCGTGTTGCCGCAGGGAGCCTTGGACATGCCGGATGAGATACTCCAGGTCCGCGCAGTAGACGGAGGGATTCCCGTAGCCGCGAGCGGCGCTGAAGCGGTGCGGGAGGTAGCCTCCGCCGCACACGTCCACCAGCGGGCAGCTCCGGCACTTCTCGGCGAGCGCGGCCTTGCCGTACTGCCGGTGCAGGAGCTTTGGATGGTGCAGGGCCTCGTCGAAGGAGTGGTCGAAGACGTCGAGCCCGAGCCAGGACGCACCCTCCTCGACGGACCGCAGGGTATCCACGCCCTCGACCGTTCCGTCGGACTCGATCACGACGCTCGTCGGTGGGGCCAGACCGAGCGTTTCCACCGAGCCGCGCACGCCGGAGCTGAGGGCCACAATGTCCTCCAGCATCCGAACGCTGTGTCGGTACTCTGGCCGGACGAGCCAGGCGTCGTACACCCGGCTCATCCACAGCCCGTACTCGGGGACGCTCGGGTCGTCGCGGTGCGGCGGGTCGTCGTGGGTCCCGTGCGGCAGGCCGAAGTCGATCACCGGTGGCTCGAACGACGCCAGATAGTCGTGAACCTCCACGGGGTTGTTAGCCAGGTCCACGACGGCGAGCAGTCCCGCGAACAGATGCGGTCGGGACCGGAGCAGCTCGATGCCGCGCACGGCTGAGGCGGCGCTCGACCGCCCAGCGTGCGTCAGCCTGTGCCGGTCGTTTGCGGCCGGCGGCCCGTCGAGGCTGACGCCCACCACCACTGCGTGCCGCTCGAAGAGGTCCAGCCACGCGTTGGACAGAAGCGTCCCATTGGTCTGGAGCTCGAAGCGGACCTCCGTGCCCGCCGGAATCCCTTTCCGGATGGTGCCTAGCAGGTCGGCCAGGTGCCGGGCACCGGCGAGCAACGGTTCCCCACCATGTAGGACGACATGCACAGTCTGCAGGCCGTGTGCCGCGACGTGTTCACCGATCCGCCGGGCGGCAGCCCGTGCTACGTCAACGTCCATCCGGGCGGGCAGATGCCGCGCCGCCTGGTCCTTGGAGTTGAACACGAAGCAGTAGTCGCAGTCGATGTTGCAGCGGTTGGCGATCTTGAGAATGAATGTCCGGAAAGGGGTGGTGCCTTCGAGCTGCGTCATCAAGCGGAGGTGCTCACACGGGCCAGGGCCAGATGATCGAGGCCGCGTGGGAGCCGTCGCCAACGCGGTTTGTCGCGGACTGCTCGGCTTCCAGCCGCTGTCGCACGCGGGCGGCCACGCGGTCGAGGACCGCGGTACCCGGCGCCGCATCCGTGGACGCCGGGCCGACTGGCGTCGCGGTGCGCGGTTCGGTTGCGGACGTGGGTGACGGCATTCAACGCTCCTCGTGATGGACGTGCTGGGCCTGGCACGGTGCGACGGCAGTTGAAGCAACAGATCGGCTGGCAACGTAGCAGCCTCACCGCCTGTGCCGGCATACGGAATCCGGCCACATGGTCGACTCAGCCCGAGTGCGAGACCAGCAGCCGTTCGACGTCGTCGGCCGCCGCGCTCACGCCCAGCTGCCGGTACACGGTGACCGCGTCACGCAGCGGGCCCTCGGCCCGAGCGGGCCCGTCGACTACCCAGTGGCAGCGACCGATGCCTTCCAGCGCCCGAGCCTCTTCCAGCGGACAGCGGATGTCCCGTGCCAAGCCCAGTGCCCGTTCAAAGCGCCCGTGCGCCGCTGCCGGGTCGTCGGAGGTGCGCAGCAGCGTCCCCCAGTGGTTCAGCACCTCCGCCTCGCCGCACCGGTCGCCGAGCTCCCGGAGGATCTCCAGGCTCCGCTGGAACGCCTCGACGGCGTCATCCCGCTCTCCGACGATCCCCCGAGCCGCGCCCAGCTCGCTCAGCGATGCGGCCTCGCCTCCGCGGCTGCCGAGATCGTGGTACGCGGTCAGGGACTCGTCCAGCAGCCGGATCGCCTCGGTGGTGTTCCCGGACACGCGCTCAAGCACCCCGAGGTGGCGGACGCTGTTCGCGCGGCCGAACCGGCCGCCGAGTTCGGTGTAGTGCTCCAGTGCCTGGGAGTGAGCCTCTCGTGCCCCGACGAGATCGCCGGTAAGTCGTCGTACGACTCCCAACTCGGTGAGGGCGTACGCCTGGTGGACCCGGTCGTCGAGTTCCAGATAGATGTCGAACGCGTCACGGTGGCGCCGCGTCGCCAGATCGTACTCGCCCATCAGGCAGTGCACGACGCCCAGGTCGCGCAGGGAGTTGGCCTCTCCGTACCGGTCGTTCAGCTCGCGGTAGATCGACAGGGCCTCCGTCTGTGCCTCCACGGCCGCGTCGAACTGACTGGTCTGGCGACGCACCATGCCAAGGTCCGCGAGTGCGTTGGCCTGTCCGAGCCGGTCCCCTAGCCCGCGGTAGAGGGCGAGGGCTTCGGTCTGTGCGCGGGCCGCAGCGTCGTTGTCCGCTGTCAGGTACCAGACGATGCCCGCCTGGTTCAGTGCGTCGGCCTTGCCGCGCCGGTCGCCGACCGCCTCGTACTGTGTTGCCGCCTCGTTCAGGGCCTCGGTCGCCTCGGGGTAGGCGGCCATGAAGCGCCGTACGACTCCGAGCTCGGCGAGCGCGCTGGCCAGCGCCCGCTGGTCGCCGGTGCGCCGAGCGGCCTCGGCGGCGGTCCGGTGGAGCCCAACGGCCTGGTCCCAGGGCCCCGCCTGCCGCAGGAAGGGCGCCATGGCCGCGGCCAGACGGATCACGAGGTCGTTCAGCGCGAGGCTGTTCGCCCGTCGGATGCAGGCCAGGACGTTGGGGCGCTCGTTCTCCAGCCAGCCCAGGGCCGCCGTACGCGACTCCATGGGAGGGGTCTCCACCTGCGCCACGTCATCCAGCGGAGGCGGCAGGACCGCGCCGCCACGGACGATGTGTCTGTTCGCGACGGCGAGAGCGGCCAGATAGTAGGTGCACACACGTTGAACGGCCTGAGTGTTCTCCATGCTGTCTCCCTCGGCGGCGAGACCGCGGGCGTAGTCGCGCAAGAGGTCGTGAAGCCGGTAGCGGCTCCCGGGGTATTCGTCGATCAGGTGAGCGTCGTAGAGCTCGTCGAGCTGGCGGCGGGCCACGGACACCGAGACCGAGCCGAGCGCAGCCCCGACATACGCATCGAAGTCTGTACCAGGATAGAAGCCAAGGAACCGGAAGAAACCCTGCAACTCCGGCTCGAGGTCCCGGAAGGACAGATCAAACGTCGCAGCGACCGCGCGCTCTCCAGCACGCAGCTCTCCCAGCCGGTCCCGGGCCGCCACCAACCGCTCCCGCAGGTCCTCGGCACTCCACGACGGATGGTGCCGCAGCCGTGCCGCGAGCAGTGACACCCCCAGCGGCAGGTACCCGCACAGCTCCACCAGCTCCTCTAACGCGCCCCGGTCGAGCGCGTCCGCCGGCCGCCCGCTGAGCCGTACGAACAGGTCGACCGCATGATCCGGCGGCAGCGCCTCCACTGGCAGCACCACCTCCTCATACGCCGCCAGCCGCTTCCGGCTGGTCACCAGCACGAGAGAGCCACCCCCGCCCGGCAGCAGAGGCTCCAGCTGCCGATAGCTGGCCACGTTGTCGAGGATGAGTAGCGCATTCTTCCCCGCAAGCCGACTCCGCCACATGGCGGCCCGCGCCTCGGTGACCGCGCCCACATCGTCACCCACGGGTATCTGCTGCGTCGGCACCCCAGTGGCCGCCAGCAGCGAGGCCAGCGCCTCCGTGGCCTGCACCGGGCTCCGTCCTGCCGTGTGCCCGTTGAGGTTCACAAAGAGCTGCCCGTCCGGAAACCGCTCCGAGAGCATGTGCCCGGCGTGCACCGCGAACGTCGTTTTTCCGACCCCCGGCATTCCATCGATCACGTGGACCGGCAGGGCCTCGCCGCTCTCCTGTGATGCCCGGACCGACCGCACGAGTGCCTCCAGCTCAGCGGACCGGTCGGTGAACGCCGCGGTGTCGCGCGGCAGCGACCGCAGCACCAGGGCAGCTCCCGGAGGCCCCGACTCGTCGTCCGGCCGAGGCGGCGACTGAGCAGGCGGTACGGGTGTCCGGGTCTCCGACAGCGCGGCGAGCAACACCGTCAGCCCGACCATCGCCGCGCCCAGAATGGCGAACGAGAACCAAGCGTGCCGCTGTAACCACCCCAGCCAGCCGGGCCATTGTGACTGATCGGACACCGCGTTCGTGACGAGCCCCACAAGCATCGTCGTCACGGCACCCCCGGCGGCCACGACGGCGATCGCGATCCCCCGCCGGAGCCTCATGCGCGGGCCGCCCCGCCCACGATGGGGCCGGTCGAATCCGCTCCAATGCCACTGACGCGACACAGCACACCAAGCACCGACCTGGCCACGAAGGCAACCCCCGAGTTCGACACCCCAACTGCCCAAGCGGACCAGCCCTCATGGACCTTGGTCAAGGTCGTCTCTGCGCCATCGAGCAGTTCGGTTTCAGCGGCCCGAGGTCGCCGCACCGGGAGCCCCAAGTGCCCGGCTTTCGACAGTTGGGGGACACAGGTTCGGGACTGACCGGGCATCTTCGCTGCTGAGCGGGTTGTGACTGGTCTAGATCAGATGGCCGTGTGGGCATGCGCATTCGGGAATTCCGCGTCGGTGATCTCGGGATCTGCCGCATTCTGCGGGCATGCACGTGCGGAAGATCCAGCGCCGGAACAAGAACGGCAGCGTGGTGCGTTATGTGCAGCTGACCACCAACTACAGGGCCGACGGCACCACCAAGGCCGAGGTTTTGCTGAACCTGGGCCGCGAGGACCGGCTCCACCTGGGATCCCTGCGCCGTCTGGTCGCCTCGATCACCGCTACCTGGGCGACAGCGGCCAGGATGCCGTCGAGCCGCTCGCCGCGGTGACGACCCTCTGTGCGTGACCGGCTCCCGCGCGATCGGCGCGACCTGGCTCCTGAACGGGCTGTGGAAACTGCTGGGCATCGATGCGGCGCTGGCGAAGGCGCTGGACTCGCGGATGATCCTTGGGAGTGCGGGAGAGAAGGGCAACTCGCGGTGCCACCGCACTCGTCGCCACATGGTGGCGGCCTGGTTCGGGCCCGGTGACGGGGCCAGCCGGCAGGGCATTGGACCACCAACCGGGGTCGTTCCTCCCTGCGCTCGGGAGGGTCTTCACCTCGGGACGCGAGACCGCCTTCCCAGCTCCCGGCGGCTCTCTCGGCTCGCGTGAGCCCTTGGCTACTCGTCTCCGTCAACGCGTTGCCAGGAGGAGAGGATACGAACACCGTGACCGCGTCGGCAATCAAGCAAGGCCGTACGACCGCCTCACGCATGGACCCAGAGGCCGGGAATCAGCCTGCCCGTGGACTTGCGAGCCACGGTTCCGAGGGGCACGAGCGCACGGCTCGGGTGGCCCGACAGACACGGCGGCCGGGCGCGCGGGGCACTGCGCTCGGCCCGAGTCGCGAAACGGCTAAAGCCGGTCGGTCGAGCCGTGAAACGCGCAGGTCGCCGACACGCGGGGCGCACGGGTGCCGGGTTGCATTGACCGAAAAAGCACTACTGCCAGTGATCGACTCCTGACCTGGTGTCGGTGGCACGTGCTGTCATACGACCTGCGCGGGGATACGCCAACTACCTTGGACAGAGGGGGAGTTCCTTCATGGCCGTTCAGGTGAAGGCGCACGTTCGGGGCGGTGGCCCGGTACGGGCCCACACCCGGTCCCATCCCGGAGACAGGCGCCAGCTCGTGATCGCGGCCGTCGTCCTGATGCTGATCTGGGGAGCCTCTGCGGGCGGTATTAAGTTCCAGGGTGAGGCCACGACTTCACCGCCGTACCGCCTCGCTTCCGCCGCTCCCGTTAAGCCGGGTGGGGTTCGGTGAGCCGCCGCCCGGTACGGCGTACCTCCCGGCGCCATCGGGTCCGCCGTTCCAGGAAGCAGGACGAACAGTTTGCCCTTCTGGTGGCCGCCGTCGTGGCGATCGGTCTGGCGGCCGCTGCCGTGCAGTGGCTCCTCACGCACTGGTGGGTCCTCGTCCTCACGGCCGTGGTCGTCTCTGTGGCTGGTGGCCTGTGGTACCAGCAGGCGCGGCAGCGGGCCGAGTGGGCACGGGTGCGTGCCAGGGCCCTGCGGCTGCGGATCGCCGAGCTTGACGCACTCGATCACCGTGCGTTCGAGTTCGCCATACGGGACCTGATGCGCCGGGATGGCTGTAAGGCCGAGCGGCTCGGCGGTGCCGGCGACAACGCCTGCGATGTACGCGCCGTCGATCCTGCCGGTCGCGTCTGGGCCATCCAGTGCAAGCACCGCCGGAACGGGGACCGTGGCTCTGCCGTCGGTGTCGGTGTGCTGCAGCAGGTCAACGGCACCGCACGGCAGATCCACGGGGCGGACATAGCGGTCGTCCTCACCAACGGCCGCTTCTCTTCTAAATCCATCCCCTGGGGTAAGGAGAACCGAATCCATCTCGTCGACCGCCGTGTGCTCGGCGAGTGGGCCGCAGGATCTCGCCCCCTGTGGGACCTGCTGGATCGCATCCCGCCCCCACGCCGTCCGACCGCCCTGTCCTGAGCCGTGGGATGGCAGAACGGGTGCGGCGAGGTACCTAGCGGCCTGTGCTCGGACACTGCGGGGTGGCGTCCTGCAGGTCGCCACACCACTCGACGGGACGTGACGCTTGCGCGTATGCGCTGCTCACGTGCCGACAAATTCAGCCCTGGACAAGCGCTTTGTCGCCAAGCACTGGTAACCGAACGACCACATCGCCCAGTTCAAGCTATGCAGAAAGGCTGGGATGTCTGATGTCTTGCCTGACGGGAGGTCTGGCCGGGTGATTCTGACGATCAACGTAGCGCTCCTGTTGGCTGTCATCATCGTCCTGCGATTACGTCGACGCACAGAGGCCCGAAGCCGGTTCGACGAGAAACTGACCGTGATCATTGTGCTGGTGTTCGGCGTGCTTATCGCCCCGACCAGCTTCGGGCAGGGAATCCTGAACGTTGTCGGCCAACTCGCCCAAAGCGTCACGCAGTCCGGCAGCCGGTGAACTCCCCGGCACCCGCCCACCTTCGTAGGCCGCGAGGTGACGCAGGAGCCAGACAAGAACGTCGTTGCCGGACTCTGCGGCGTCCAGTACGTGATGGAGCTGGCGGGTTCTCCCACAGCAGACGGAGACATCCCGCAACGCACTGGATACTGCTCGCTGGTCATGTCACAGTCGACCACTTCTAACGAACCACCAGGTCACAGGACTCGTGCCAGTGCCGGTGACAGGCTCGACGAAGGGGGATCGATTGTTGCGGCGCCGACGTGCTCGTCGCGTACGACGGGAGTTCCAGGAGCTATGGCAGTTACCGCGCTGACTTCCTCGCCCAGGTCGACGACGATCCGTCGAGTATCCGGTCTGAGCAGGACCCGTCCTGTGGGCCGGAGGCCGACGCCCAAGCGCTTGCGGGGCGCATGATGCCGTACGCGAGTCCGGTGGTCATCGACGGCAGGGTGCGGTTGTGCGCGGAGTGCGGCGCCGAGCGGGACTGGCTCGTCATCAATCAGGGGCAGCACGTGTGGATGCGATGTCGCTGCGGTCACCAATGGCACGAGCCTGTGCTCAGCCACATCTGGTACGACCAGCACCAAGTCGAGGGCGAGGGCATCGTCTTCGACAGCCTGGAGGACGGCATCAGCAGCCTCGGCTTCGACGGCTCGCTGCGCGGACTGTACTGGAACTGATTCCGCTCACGTAGGCGCTGCGTCGGCCCCCGACCGGGTTCCCGGTCGGGGGCCGACGCATGCCCGGCATGCCCGGTGCTGCGACGAAGGCTTCGGCGCGTCTCAGCAAGCGGATGACGCTATGTGCCGTCTGGTGTCAGCGACGTGGCAGGCGAGCCGCAGGAGCGTGCGGGGGCGCCGGATGCGGTGCGACGTCGGGGGAATGCCGACGGGCACCTTGGGCCTGGGGATGTGCGGCTGTCTCGGTGTGTGCGGGCAGGTCGGCGAGGTGGTGCAGGCGCCAGACGAGGACATCGCTGACGGACCCTGCGCTGTCCAGTTCCCGATGGGCGATGGCTTCGGTCAGCAATGCCTGTGGGTTGTGGCCAGTCTGGTAGGCGTGGGTGAGGGTAGCGGCAAGCGCGGGCCAGCCCGGTTCGCGCAGTACCGCCTCGGCGATCTCTGGCGCGGTGGCGCGCAGGAGGGCAGCAGACCAGTTGCGTACGGGCTGGGCCAGACGCTGGCCCTGGACCCGCAGACGGGCCATCGGCTCCTCGGCGGCAATGCTGTACGCGGCGTGGAGGTGGGCGGCAGCCTGTTGGGCGGACTCGGCCTGCTGGGCGTGCTGAAGCTTGGCGTGCCAGTGGGCGGCGGCGGTGGCGAGGAAGAACAGGGTGTCGATCAGCATCGCCGTGCTCGCACCGTCTGCGGCGCGGCCCGACACAGGGCCGCCGTGGCGCAGGTCGCGGGCGGCTCGGCGCAGGGCCTGAGCGTGACGGTATTCCTCTCGGGTGTGGGACCGGCTGGCGCGTTCGAATGCCCAGGCCGCGTCGCGGAGCTGCTGGCTGGTGTGGGCAGCGCTGGTCAGGGCGAGGCTGTCGAGGATCTCGCCGGTGGCGGCGATGCGGGCGGCTGCGGCGCCTTCGCCGTCCTGGTCGAGGGTGATCAGGGCGGTCCAGGCAGCACGGGTGGCCGAGCACCGGGCTGCGGCGGGTGCCGACAGCGGTCTGCGCGACCGGGCGGTGTCCCAGCGCATGGGCTGTTCGCGCTCGGCGGTGGGGGTCGGGGCGAATCGGGCGCGGATGCGGGGCAGGGACAGGTTGGGGGCGAGCGTGGAGCCGGCGTAGAAGACGGGCTCGGTGTCCCTGTTGTGGTTGCCGGGCAGGGCGACTTTGTAGCCAAGCAGGTCCCCGGATGGCGCGACACGCTGCCGGACCAGGAGCCCGGCGGCCTGGAGCCGGGCAAGAAACTCTGTTTCGGTGGCGGCTCCGGCCACGGCCTGGCGGACGGTCTCGCGCAGTTCCTCCCGTGCGGTGCGGTCCCGGCCCTGGTGCTCGGCCTTGTGGCGCTCTGCACTGGTGGGGCGCTTGGCGGCGGTGCCGTCCCCGGGCGTGACGCGGTGCAGGTCGTAGTCGGCCTCGATGACCCGGGCTTCGGCCTGGGCGCGCTTACCGGAGCGGTGGTGGTCGGGACGGCGGCCGTCCTCGCGTACGAGAGTGGCGATGATGTGGATGTGGTCGTCGGCATGCCGGACAACGGCCCAGCGGCAGCCTGCGCCGTCGCCGGGGTCGATGCCGGTGGCCGCCACCATGCGACGGGCGATCTCGCCCCACTGTTCATCGCTGAGGATCGGGTCGGCGGGGGCGGCGCGCACGGAACAGTGCCAGACGTGCTTGTCGGGACGCTGGTCCCTGCCGAGGAGGGACAGGGGCTGGTCGAGGAGGTGCTGGAGGTCCTTCTTCGTTACCGAAGGGTCACGGCCGGGGTCGGGTGCCATGGTGTCGAAGGAAGCGACCAGGTGCGGATCGACGTGCTCCTCGTGGGTGCCCTTGCCGTACAGGTAGTGCAGGAGGCCGAGGGTGTTGCTGCCCTGTTTGTGGATCCGGGGTATCAAGCCGCCTCACCCTCCTGCCGGTTGGCGATCCTGTCGGCCGCACGTTGGACTGCCTGCGCGGCGCGTTGCAGATCGACGAGCGCGGCAGCGAAGTTGGGTGCATCGCCACCAGAGTTGAGGGCCTTGACGGCTTGGTTGACGTTGCTGCCGGCCCAGCCGAGCTGATGGCGTACGCCGAACAGAGCGGTCAGTACGTCCCGTTCGGTGGCGATGGCTGCGGCGGTGGGCGACTGGTCACGGGCGGCGGCAAGGGCGGAATAGGCCAGGAACCCGGCCACGCTCATGTCGACGTGCTCAGCGCCGGAGCGGATGATGGCGAGTTCGTGCTCGTTGAGGCGGACGCTGTAGGCGGGACGCTGCTTCTTGTCGCGCGGGCGCGACTTCCCCTTCTTGGCCTTGCCCCTTCGGCTGACCTGGCCCGGCTGCGGTCCGCCCTCGGCCGCAGCCTTCCCGTCCGGCTTCCCCTGGTGCCGGACGGGCCCCGCCACCCCCGGGGCAGGGTCGGGTTCGGGCGCTCCCCCTGCGGGGGAGTGTCCGAACCTCCAACTTGCTGTGCTGGTGGACGGGGTGGCGTCCTTCTCCTGCTGGTGAAGTGGGGTTTCATGGTGCGTCTTGCGCATCGGGGTTGTCTTCTCCGTTGTGTTTGGGCGCGGCGGGTACGGGGGGCCGAGCACGCCGGATCGGATGTGTGCGCGGTGGCGCGCCGTCGCTTGTGACCGACCCGGTGAGGTTGCGCCTATGAGATTGGGGTGTGCGCTGTCGCGGTCGTCGGTAGTGGCGTGCGTGGGGGGGCGGTGGTACCGGAAGTACTTCCGGTACCACCGGAAGGGCGCTGTTCCTGGCTGGTTAGCTGCCGCTGTGGCCTGGCTCGCGTTCAATCCCGAACTCGGCTTCCAGGGCGTCGATGACCTGCTTGAGGCGGTCGTTGCCGACCTTCAGGCCGTGGTTCCGGATCTCTTCCAGGACGGCCTTGCGGGATACCGTCCCGGTCTGGGCCACTACGATGCGGCCGATGGCCAGCAGTTCCTCGTGGGAGGCATCCGGCGGGCGGCCGGTGCGCCGAAGCGTCGTCGCGGCTCGTTGCTGAACCAAGCCGGTGACCGGTCCGCTGCTACGGCTGGTGCCGGCGGTTGGAGGGTCCGGGGCGGGGTGTTCCTGGGCGTGCTCGCCATCTTGCGCACCCCCACTCGCTGTCGGGCAGCTCTCGTGCGGGCGGTCGGCGAGCGACGAGGCAGCGAAGTCGAGGACAGGCTCGGTCCAAGGCGAGGGGAGGTC
Organism: Streptomyces sp. 8N616; assembly: GCF_052246385.1. Taxonomy (NCBI): domain Bacteria; kingdom Bacillati; phylum Actinomycetota; class Actinomycetes; order Kitasatosporales; family Streptomycetaceae; genus Streptomyces; species Streptomyces sp. 8N616. The sequence goes on from NZ_JBQQBY010000004.1 coordinate 43,674, forward strand.
GATGGTGGCCAGCGCCTCGGCGTGGCGGCGGGCGGCGAGCTGGTGCAGCAACTCCTGGCGCTGTCGCAGGTCGGTGCCCACCTGAGCGCGCGCGATGGCCTTGGACAGGCGCCTCGCGTTGCGCCGGGCTTGCCAACCGCCGCGCTGCTGCGGTGACCGTTCCGCGTGGCGGGCAGCGATGGCGACAGCTTGACGGGTGGCGCGGTCGCGGGTGATCTGGGCAGCATCCCGGTCGCGTTCAGCGATCCCGAGGCGAGAGAGCGCTCGTTCGCGGATCTCCCGACCGACCCGGGCGATGAGGCTGCGGGAGGCGGCCTCCGGGGTACGCAGCCGCAGTTCGATGCCCATGGCTTGGTGCCAGAGCATCGCGGCCATGACCGGGCCGACGAAGGCCCGTACCGTGCCACCGACCGGTCCGGATTCGGCGTACGCAGGGAGGATCTGCACGGCGGTGATCAGCCAGGTCAGGATGCCGGGCAGGCCAGGAGCCTGCCGAGGGCCGTTGAGGTTCTGACGGGCCAGCAGGGCGGTGGCGAACAGGGCGAACTCGGCGGCGGCGAACATCGCGGCGCGCTCCACGGTGCTGCCCATGTCCAGGTAGTCGGCGGCGAACCGCCAGCTGGTGTCCGCGCTGTAGGCGGTGCAGCCGACCGCAGCCAGGGACGCAACCCAAACTGCGGGCGTGCCCGCCCGGCGCTCGACGTCGCTGCGGCGGGTGCGCCGCCGGACCAGCAACCAGATCAGAAGGGCCAAGGTGCTGAGCACGACCGCAGCCAGCGCAAGGACGATGGCCTGTCCGTCAGCGGTGCCGTCGCGGGCCGCGAGGAGCCGGGTATGTATCGCAGGTATTGGGATGGTGGACAAACAGCTCTCCGGATGGGAGTGAAGGACCTTGGCCAGCCGCGCGCTCAGGCAGCCAGCAGGGGAGGTGGGGACTCGTCACACTCATCGCGCGCCAGGTCAGAGCAGGTACGAGAGGTCGGCGTGATACGAGAGGACTCGTCGCGGCCATGGCACTCGTCGCCGGGCTGACCTGCGCGGCGACGAGTGTGACGAGTCGCTACCGAACCAGGCCCGAATCCTGCGGGGTGCTTCCGTCGCCGCTCTCGGGCCCTGGCTCGTCGGGGCAGTAGCGGGCCCAGGCGTCGGTGAAGCGGGCGCGGGCGAAGCCCTTGGCCTGCCGTCCGCCCTCGAAGCGGTGGGTGGCGGACTTGATGCCGAAGTCCTTCAGCAGTAGCCCCAGGTGGCGCGGGGTCAGGCCGTTGGTGCCGTACTCCGCCCACGGCGCCTCGCGGTCGTCGTTGAGTTCCTGCAGCAGATCGCAGGTCCGCAGGATGTCGGGGTCCTCCCGGCGGGCGAACACGCACCGGATGTCCTGCAGCAGGCGGGTTTTCAGGTTCCCCTCGTCGTCCTGCCCCACCTCCGCCGCGCACATCGCCACACACGCGGCGCGGGCCTGCTCCGGCCAGGAACCGCCGGCCAGTTCGGCGACGATCACCAGCGGCTCCCAGGTGTCCGCCGCCCCGTCCTTGACCGGCATCACCGGCACCAACTCGGCGGCCGTGTCCACGAGCGGACGCAGCCAGGCGGTCAGCCGGTCGCGCACAGCGTGCAGGGAGGGGATGTCGCGACGGGAGCGGAACTGCTCCACCCTCTCCCCTTCCTTGCGGCGCTGCATGCGGATCACGACCGCCCGGTCCATGATCGTGTCCGGCAGGTCCCCGATCCCGGCCAGCGCCGCCATGGCGAAGGTCGGGAACGCCTGCGGCTTGTGCTCGGGCCCGGAGATCCGCAGCGCGGGCCGGTTGCGCTGGTGCCCGGCGTTGAGCAGGCCGCGCAGTTCCTCGTTCTTCTCCGCCGCCTTGACGCTGCCGAAGATCGTGTCGGCTTCGTCCACCAACAAGGTGGGCGGATCCTCGCCGATGGCACGGAAGACCACCGCCGGGCTGGTGTTCACCGTGATCAGCGGATCGTGCACGGTCTCCGTGATCACATCCAGCAGGCGGGACTTGCCGCACCGCTTCGCAGGCCCGACCACCGCCAGGCGTGGGGCGTGCTGCAGCGCGGGCTGCAGGTGCGTGGCCGCCACCCACAGCGTGACGGCGGTCAGTGCCTCCCCGCTGGGCAGGATCACGTACCTGGCCGTCGCTTCGCGCAGTTCGTCCAGCAGCGCGGCACCCGCGGGGTTGGTGGAGGACGTAGATTCGTCCACAGGCGTTCCTCCCTGGTGGGCCGGACGGGCTAGGTCCGGCCGCACCGGATCGATCGTTTGAGCAAGGGCGATGGGGCAGGGACTCTCGTGGCTCTCGGCGGTGACTCGCCGAGAGCCGCTTCGCTGTCCCCGGGTGGGCTTCAGACCGCGAGTTCGTACGTGGCTTGGGCGGTCAGCCAGGCGTCCACCTCGGGCCAGCGGTAGCGCAGGTGGCGGCCGACCTTGTGCACGTTGGGGCCAATGCCCCGGTACTTCCACTGGTAGAGGGTCTTCACCGGCACCCCGAGGTAGGCGGCGACCTCCTGCGGGGTGGCCAGCGGGCCACGCCCGGCGACCTGGGCGGTAGCAGTGGCGCGGGTGCGGCTGGGAGAAAGGCTCGGCACAGGGCTCCTTTTCGTTTTCGGACAGCGGGCATGGACAACACAGCCACAGCTCGTGCGAAGAAGTCCAGCGGTAATTCTCAAACTCTGTACTCCTTCTGGAAGTGGCTGGTTGCGCCATTACGGTAAGGGTGGATCCCCGGTTGCCGAAATTGCTCGTCGGCCCCGGTCTTTCCTTGCGGAAGTCCCGGGGCAGCCGGGGGAGAGATGTATACCTCAGAACCCGGCCGTCACGTTCCGCAAAAACGATCTCGGGGGCAGTGGTGGGCATCACTGCAGCTCGGGGGTCATGTCAACGATCGCCAAGGGCTACGCCGCCGCCCGGCGGGCACTCGAACCGATGCTGCCTCAAATCGCCCACCTCGTATGCGCCGAGGGAAGTTAGCACAGTGCCGCCCCGAAATTGCCAGGCCCACATCGTGAATTCCTGAGACGAACGCCACCCGGCCTAGGCGGCTTGTGGAGAGTTTTAGAGCTATCCCTTGCCAAGGCGCTTGGTTTCGAGTTACAGCTACCTGTCATGGCAACTCGACCTGTCGAAATTGGCCCCGCCGGCCTCCAAACCGCCCGCGCCATCGAGCACAGACGCCTCGCGCGCGGCCTGACACAGCACCAGCTGGCCGTCCGCTGCACGGCCCTGGGGCGCCCCATGACCAACACCGCCCTCAGCCGCACCGAACGCGCCCGCCGCCGCTGCGACATCGACGACCTCGTCGCAATCGCCGCCGCACTCGGCGTCACGCCCATGACCTTGCTCCTGCCGCTCCCGCTGGAAGCGGCAGTCGACCGGAGGGGGTGCTGATTGGCGCGGGTCTGGATAGAGGACCGCAACGGGCACAAGGCGTACGCCGAGGCCGTGGCTCGGGCCAAGCAGGTGGGTCGCACGCCTCCCGGGCGCTACCGCATGCGCTGGTACGGCCCCGACGGCAAGCCGAAGATGAAGACCTTTACCCGAAAGGTCGACGCCGAGGTGGAGCGGACGAGGATGGAGTCCCGCCTCAACGACGGCTCCTACCGTGATCCGGCTGCCGCACGCGTGAAGTTTGCCGAGGTGGCGGAGTCCTGGCTGGCCGCGCAGATCCATCTCAAGCGCTCAACTCGCAACCGCTATCGAGGCGTTCTCGACGTACACGTGATCCCCAAGTGGGGCACAACGTCCTTGGACCGCATCCACTTCGAGGAGGTGGCCGAGTGGCTCGCGGACACGCTGTCCGGCGAGGCGACGGGCGGCAGGAAGCTGAGCCCGCCGTTCGGTCCGTAAGGCGTACGTCATCCTCAGCCAGGTCCTCGGTTACGCGGTCAAGTCCCGTCGCCTGGCAGTTAATCCGGCCGTCGGTGTGCCCCTACCGAAAGCGGTACCAGCTGACCACGTTTACCTCGACGACATGCAGGTCGAGGCGCTGGCCAACGCGGCCGGCGCCTACGGGGTGTTCATCCTGCTGCTGGCCTACACCGGTCTGCGGTGGGGCGAGGCGTCCGCGCTCAAGGTGGGGCGGGTCGACCTGGACGCGTGCCGGGCGCACATCGTCGAGGCGTACGTTGAGGACAACGGCAAGCTGTACCTCGACACCCCCAAGAACCACGAGCGCAGATCCGTACCGATCCCGCGATTCCTGGCCGAGGAGCTGAAGCCTCACGTCGAAGGGCGGGGCGAAGGTGAGCTGCTCTTCACCGCCCCGCAGGGCGGACCGCTGCGGGACGCAACTTCCGCCAGCGGTTCTTCGCACCGGCGGTCGTCAAGGCAGGACTGGGCCACCTCAAGGTCACTCCGCACAAACTGCGCCACACGGCGGCCTCGCTGGCCATCGCCAGCGGCGCGGACGTCAACGTCGTCCAGACCATGCTGGGCCATAAGTCGGCGACGCTGACGCTGGACACGTACGGTCACCTCTTCCCCGACAGGCTCGACGAGGTCTCGAAGAAGATGCACAAGCGCCGCGCCAAGCAACTGGCCAAGGCGAAGGCCAAGCTGGAGAAGGCGGAGAGGAAGGCGCGTATGGCTGCCGAGGCGGTGGCCACGCTGGATGAGGGTGCGGCGTGATGTGTGCCTTATCCGTGCCAGGTAGCCGTACCCGAGGGGCCGCCCCACCGTGTCGAAGTGGGGCGGCCCCTCGGGCTTTCCTTGAATTAGGTCAGCCGCGTGCTCAGCGGCCGTCTCGCCATGCGCGGTCCATGGCCGCGGCGGCTGAAGCCGCAGCACGCAGCTCGATCTCCTCGGGCACCTCCCGCTCGTCGAGCACGAAGAGCCGACCACCGACGAGGTGGGTGGTCGGCTTCCACCCCAGGCGACGGGCCGCCTCCCGAGCGGCACGCCGGACGTCCTTAAGCTCGCCCATCTCCGCAAGGTCGTCGCCGCTCAAGATCAGCTGCCCGTAATACCCCTCGTACTGCGGCTTGAGGGCGGCCCGCATCATCGACTCAAGCCGGTCGACCAGGTTCTCGTACCGGCGCCGGGCCAGTTCGTCCTTGACGGGCATCCTGCGACAGCTCCCCACCCTCTGCGCGCACGGCATGTGTGCCATATGTGTGCTGCAAGCGCAGAGGCCCTCCCGTCCGCTGGACGGAAGGGCCCCTGACCTGGTGTTTCTCTGTGCCCCCGGCAGGATTCGAACCTGCGACACCCGCTTTAGGAGAGCGGTGCTCTATCCCCTGAGCTACGGAGGCGGGGCTTGTGCGAGCGGTGCTCGCAAGGCATGCAGGCACTCTGCAGGACCTTGCTGTGCGAGGCGCTCGTCCGACAGGTTAGCGGATCTGCGTCCGAGCGGTGAGCCGGCCACGGTGGGTGAGCGGGCCGAGCGCGTCAGTGAGCGCGGTCAGTCGATGGTCACGATCACCACCGCCGGGCCGGAAGTGTCTCCGCGCACGCCTCTGCCGCGCTATGGGCAGGCGGCGCGCGCCCAGCGCCCCGCCGCGCCGCCGCCCGAGGGCTGGGGCTGGCGCTGCTGAAGGGCCATCAGTCCCGTGCGGCCCAGGGCCCCCGTACGTACGCAGGGCTACCACGTTCTCAGGGATCTCCCCCACTTGTCCTACCCCTCCTACACCGCGAGTCGCACAAAACCCTGCCCCCGAGAGGGATTCGACCAAATCCCCTGAAACGAAAGGGTCGTTCCGTACCGAACCCAGATCGGAAGGAACGGCTATCGTGCGGATACGACGCATAGCGCCCCTGCTCGCGGCGGGGGTCATTGCGACGCTGGTCCCTGGGCTCGCTCCGGCGCGGGCCGCTGCTGCCGACCCGCTGGAGCGATATCACCAGCAAAAGCCCGCCTGGCACCGCTGCGACAGCTCATCGCCCGCCGAGTACCAGTGCGCAACGATCAAGGTCCCGCTCGACTACCGGCGCCCCGCCGGCAAGAAGATCAACCTGGCTGTCTCCCGCATCAGGACGAGTGTCGCCGGCAAGCGGCACGGCGTGATGCTGTTCAATCCCGGCGGCCCCGGTGGCGAAGGGCTCTCCCAGCCGTTGGTGAAGAAGAGCATGCTGCCCAAGGCCGTCCGCGATCAGTACGATCTCATCGGATTCGATCCGCGTGGCGTCGGCCGGAGCAGCCCGATCACCTGCGGTCTGTCCACCGAGGAACAGAACTGGCTACGGCCGTACCAGCCCGATACGTTCGGCCGAAACGTCGCGTGGGCACGCAGCGTTGCCAAGGAGTGCCGCGCCAGGGCCGGTGACAGGCTTCAGCACATCACCACCCGAAACACCGTCCGCGACATGAACGTGATCCGCAGCGTGCTAGGTGAGAAGAAGATCTCCTATCTGGGCACGTCCTACGGGACGTACCTGGGCGCCGTCTACACGCAGATGTTCCCCGACCGTGCCGACCGCTTTGTTCTGGACAGCGCAGTCGATCCCGGCAGGGTCTGGCGCGGCATGGTCCAGGTGTGGGCCTCAGGGGCCGAGCCGGCGTTCACTCGGTGGACCGAGTGGACCGCCCGGCGCGACAGCGTCTACCGGCTCGGCGACACCCCCGCAGAGGTCAGGAAGACCTTCTGGGACCTGGTCGCCCTGGCCGACCGCGAGCCCATCGAGTACGAGGGCGAGAAGCACACCGGCGACGACATCCGCGCCATGCGAGGCGTTTTCTTCAGTCCCCGGAGCGCGGCCGAGGTGGTCGCCGACCTGAAGAAAGCCGCCGACGGCAGGACGGGCGACCGCAACTCGTCCGCCCCGGCCGGTCCGGACGACGAGGTGCCGGAGGACAACAGCCTCGCCGCCTTCTTCTCTGTCGTGTGCGGCGACACCTCGGCTTGGCCGCGCGACCCCGAGCAGTACCGGCGCGACGCGATCCGGGAGAAGGCCAGGTACCCGCTGTTCGGCGACTTCGCCTCCAACATCATGCCCTGCGCGTTCTGGAACAAGGCCGCCGAGTCGGTCACGACCGTGGACAACACCGTGGGCGTGCTCACCGTCCAGAATCAGTGGGATTCGCAGACGCCCCTGTCCAGCGGCCGCGGCATGCACCGTGCCCTGAAGGGCTCGCGCATGGTGTACGTCGCAGGCGGCGAGGGACACGGTGTCTACTCCGAGGACCCCCGGGCGTGCGCGAACCGCGCGGTCAACGCCTATCTGAGCACCGGTGAGCTTCCGGCCGGGGACGTGACCTGCCGGGCGACGAGCGACCGGAACCGCGACGCGGGCGATCGGCGGCCGGGGACGACCCCGCCGCGCGTCCCGGGAGCGCCCGACCGCTTCTGATGCCGTCTCGAACGCGGGCGTGGGTCTCCGACCGTCGCGACGGAGACCCACGGAGACCCACGGAGACCCGTTGGAGACCCACGTCGCCGCGACGCGAGACGCCGCTCGTCGCGGCGCCTGCCCCCTCGCCGGGACGCGTAGCCCCAGCCGCCGTCACGGCCGGGTGACCTTCACCCGGTAGTTGCCCGCCGGGTCCCGGTCCGTGATCTCGATCGTGACGCCGGTCCTCCTGTCCGACAGCTTCTGGCCCACCCCGTACGCCGCGTCCGTCAGCTCGGCGTTCACATTCGGCCGGTGGGCGCAGCCGCCGCTGCGGGGGCGGCTGTCGCGTACCGTGACCGGGCCCTCGCCGCTGCTGATCCCCGTGTCCAGCCAGTAGACGAGGACGCCGGGGCGGCAGACGGCGGCGTCGTTGCCCTCCTGGGTACGGGCCTCGATGCCGTAGCCGGTGCGGTCCGAGACCGGTACGTACAGGAGCTTCGTGCCGTCCGGCCGGGCCAGCGGGCTCAGCGTGTGCTCGGTCGTGCCACTGCCGTCGGCACAGGCGACCTGTTCGGCGCCGAGCCAGCCCAGCTTGCGCTTGTGCCAGGCCAGGAAGTCGTTGTTGGCGCCCCAGTCCTCGGACATGAGGTCCCAGTGCCCGGCCTTCGCGCCGCCCTGCGCGGTGTAGAGGTCGGGGAGGCCGAGCGCGTGGGCGTTCTCGTGCGGGAGCACCCGGTACGCGTTCTCGGGGGCGGCCGACGAGCCGTCGTCCTGACGGCTGTAGACGAACGACATGTGGCTGAGCGGGACGCCGTCCGCCTTCGGTGCGTCCCGGAGCCCGGCGAAGGTCACGGACAGAACGCTGTCCAGGGCCGAGGGCCCGGCGTTGGGTGTGACGAGGACGTTGATCAGGTCGTACGCGGCGAAGTCGACCCGGCCGTCGGCGGCGGCCGCGATGTCCCGTACGAGCTGCCGGTAGCCCGGCTCGTAGCCGACTCCGCGGTCGATGCCGTACGCGCTGAAGGACCGGGGCATCCGCAGCCACTCCTGGACCGGGGCCTGCGCCTCGTACGCGAGGGCGCCGTACGAGCTGGTCGCGTACCAGTCGGAGGTCTTCGGGAAGAACTCGCCGAGCCGCGCCTCCGCGCTGCCCTCGCCCACCGCGTCGGGGAAGTCGACCATGAGATTGAGGGCCCGGAGCGTACCGGTGCTGGGGGCGTGGCCGGTCGGCGTCGGGAGCCCTTCCGACATCTGCACGCCCGGGACGGGGGGCGGGGAACAGGGGGCGCCGGGCTGGGCACGGGAGACGGGGGTGGGTCCGGAGGCGCCGAGGGAGGCAGTGGCCGTGGCGGCGGTGGGGGCCGTGAGGGCGAGGGCCCCGACGGTGAGGAGCGCGGTGCCGCGGCGGGGCCCGCGGATTCTCCGGCCCGGCCGGCCCTGACGGTCCGGGTGACCCGGATGACCCAGGTGGCCGAGGTGGCCCAGGTATGCGGAGCGTATGTGGGGCCTGCTCTGCGAGTCCCGGGCCCCGCTCTGGGATCCGCTGTGTGATGCGCGTGCGCGGGACTCGCGTATTCGGGGGCGGGTGGGCTTCATGCTTCCGCCTTCCGTCCTGGCAGCCGTACCTCTCCGCGGCTGCGCTGGTGCGATCACCGTGCGGCGGCCGCCCGATCGGACGCGCGCCGGATGCGGCCGGACGGGGGGAGTCTGTGCGCTGTTCGGGGGCAGTTCGGCTGCGGAGCGTTAGTCGGCGGGCCGGGAGGGTTACTGGCGCGCGGCTCGTACGGGCCCACACGACGCCCGCGCGAAGGCTGCACGGAAGCCCGCACGCAAGCCCCCACGACGCCCGCAGGGAAGCCCGCACGGAAGGTGATGCAGGTCACATTCCAGAGAGGAAATATCCGGGGAGCCCTTCCCCGTTTACGCCTGTGTCGAACGAACCGGGGAGGCTTTCCCCGGTTCCCGGAGAACACCAGAGACACGAGAACACCGAAGACAGGGGGAGAGGAGCGCCGCCGTGGTCAGCACGACCCTGAAGAACCCGGAGCCCCGGCTGCGGGCGGACGCCCTGCGCAACCGCGAGCGGATCATCACCGCCGCACGCGAGATGTTCGTCGAGTACGGGGCAGAGGTGCCGCTGGACGAGGTCGCGCGCCGCGCCGGCGTCGGCAACGCCACGCTCTACCGGCACTTCGCGGACCGCCGCGAACTGATCCATCGCGTCAGCCTCCACGTCATGGACCGGATCGCCACCCAGGCGGAGGCGGCCCTCGCCGAGGAGCCCGACGCCTTCGAGGCGCTGCGGCGCTTCGCGCACGCGGCGGCCGACGAGCGGATCGGCGCGCTGTGCCCGCTGCTCTCCCAGAGCGGCAACGACAAGAACCACTCCGAACGCCTGGAGGCCCGCGACCGCCTGGGGCGCATCATCGACGCGCTGATGGAGCGGGCGCGCTCCGCCGGGCAGCTCCGCACCGACATCGACGCCGGTGACCTGATGGTGGCGATCACCCAGCTGACCAGGCCGCTGCCGGGCAACGACTGCGTCGCCTTCGACCAGTTCGTCCACCGCCATCTGCAGCTGCTCCTGGACGGGCTGCGGGCCCCGGCGCGTTCCGAACTCCCCGGCTCCGCAGCCACGTTGGAGGATCTTCGACAGCGGCGGTGAGGGCGGTCGCCCGGAGCCGGCCGTAGAGCCCGTATGCCCCGAAGCTCATACGCACCGTAAGACCCATTCACCCCGTAAAACTCATTCGTCCTCAAGCCTATTCGTCCGTAAGCTCATTCGCCCCTGAGCCATACGCCCCGCATCCACAGCCCACTTCGGTCCCCGAGGCAAGACCTCGCCCCACCGACTTCTTCTGAGCCCGGTTTTGACCCTTCCGTATCGCTAGATAGGCACCGTCATGCCAGATTCCGCCCGTTCAGCCACCTCTCCCGAACGTCCGCAGCCCGATCCCAGACGCTGGAGAGCGCTGGTCTTCATCGCGATAGCCCAGCTGATGGTCGTCCTCGACGCGACCATCGTGAACATCGCCCTGCCCTCGGCCCAAACGGATCTCGGCATCTCCGACGGCAACCGGCAGTGGGTCATCACCGCGTACGCCCTCGCCTTCGGCGGCCTCCTGCTCTTCGGCGGCCGGATCGCCGATCTGTGGGGACGCAAGCGCACGTTCGTCGTCGGCCTGCTCGGCTTCGCGGCCGCCTCCGCGCTCGGCGGTGCCGCGGCCAACCCCGCCATGCTGCTCGGCTCCCGCGCCCTCCAGGGCGTCTTCGGCGCCCTGCTGGCCCCGGCCGCGCTCTCGCTGCTCGCGGTGATGTTCACCGAGGCGAAGGAGCGGGCCAAGGCCTTCGGCATCTACGGCGCCATCGCGGGCGGCGGCGGCGCCGTCGGCCTGATCCTCGGCGGCGTGCTCACCGAGTACATGGACTGGCGCTGGACCTTCTTCGTCAACATCCCCTTCGCCCTGATCGCCGCGGCCGGCGCGTACTTCGTCATCCGCGAGCCCGAGGGCAGCCGCAACCCTTCCCGGCTCGACATCCCGGGCGTGGTCCTGGCCACGCTGGGCCTGGTCTCGCTGGTGTACGGGTTCACGCGCGCCGAGTCCGACGGCTGGAGCGACAGCGTCACCATCGCTCTCTTCGTCGCGTCCGCCGTGCTGCTCGCCGGCTTCGCGCTGGTCGAGTCGAAGGTCAGGGCCCCGCTGCTGCCGCTGCGCGTGGTGACCGAGCGGAACCGCGGCGGCGTCTACGCGTCGCTGGGCCTGGCCATCATCGCGATGTTCGGCCTGTTCCTCTTCCTCACCTACTACCTCCAGGTCGTGAAGGGGTACACGCCCATCACCACGGGCTTCGCCTTCCTCCCGATGATCGCGGGAATGATCATCGGCTCCACGCAGATCGGCGCCCGGCTGATGAACCGCGTCCCGCCGCGCTTTCTCATGGCGCCGGGCTTCCTGGTCGCGGGGACCGGCATGCTGCTGCTGACCCAGCTGGAGGTCGGCACCTCGTACGCCGGGCTGATCCTGCCCGCGCAGCTGATGCTCGGCCTCGGCATGGGTACGGCGTTCATGCCCGCGATGAGCCTGGCGACGTACGGCGTCGAGCCGCGCGACGCGGGCGTCGCCTCCGCGATGGTCAACACCTCGCAGCAGGTGGGCGGCGCGATCGGCACGGCGCTGCTGAACACCATCGCGGCGAGCGCCACCACCGCGTACGCCACCTCGCACGCGGCGGGGGCCACGGGCCCGGCATCCCTCAAGGCGCTGCAGCTGCAGTCGATGGTGCACGGCTACACCACCGCCATCTGGTGGGCGGTCGGCATCCTGGTGCTGTCCGCGGTGATCGCCTTCACCTTCATCAACACCCGGGGGCAGGGCGGCAGCGGGCCGGTCGCGAGCTCGTCCGAGGACGGGGACGCGGGCGCGGGCGCGGACGCGACGGCTCCGGCCCTCGCGCACTGACGCCGGCACCTGAATACCGGTATCTGAACGCCCGGAACACCTGCATCTGAACAGCTGCACCTGAACACCGGCGGCGGACGGCCCCGGACCGAGCGTGGTCCGGGGCGTCCGCCGTTCGTGCGGGCGCGGGACCGTCCCGGAGCGCTGACCGGGGGAACACTCCGGCCATAGCACGTCGGCCGCCCGCTACGGGCCCAATCCCCCGGACATGCCGGGCCGGTTGCGGGAAGTGCTGCGGACGAACCGACCCGCGCGCACACTGAGTGCATGACTCATGACGCTGAGCAAGTACCCCACGTACCTGAGCATCTGGTCATCAAAGTGGCGAAGGGGGACGACCCCGTGTCGGCCGTCACCGGGCACGACGCCCCGGAAGCCGTGGAGGCCTTCCCCGAAGTGGCGGGCATCGGGCCGGTGTTCGGCTGCGCGGAGGAGATCGAGGGGCGGTGGAGGATTCTGAGCCTCGGGGACGGATTTCCGCAGATGGCGCGGGATTCGCTGGGCTCGCATTTCCGCCTGCTCGCCAAGGAGGCCGAGGAGACGGGGTACGGCGCCGTGTGCGACGAGTTCTTGGCGGCGGCGCTGCGGCTGGACTGGGAAGCCGCGAACGAACTGGCCGTCGCCGGGCAGCGGTTCCGGGTGATCCGCGGGGATCAGTTCACCCGGATGGGCCCGGACGGGCCCGAGCCGCCGCGTCCCACCGATCCCGACACGGGGCCCGGCGGCGACAGCCACGGGGCGTCGCAGCGCGCGCAGGGGTTCATCGTCGACCCCGCCACCGCGACCGGCCTGACCGACGGGCTGCTCAGGCTGGAGCTGCTGCCCCTGGTCTACAAGGCCGCCGATGTCCCGCACGCCGTACGGGCCGACTCCCTCCGGGCGCTGGAGACCCACCCCAAAGGGGCCCTGCTGCCCACCGAGTTCGCCGTCGCCGAGGAGGTCGACGGCCGGTGGCAGCCGATGGCCGCGTCCTGCCCGACCCCGCAGAGCGCCCGCGACACCCTCGCCTTCTACTTCCGTGAAATGGGGCCGCGCATCCTGCGGTTGGACGAGGTCGAGCAGGCGCAGTTCGCCCAGGCGGCCGACCGGCTCGACGCCAGGCGGGGCAACGAGATCAGGGTGCTCGGGCGCCGCTTCCGCGTGGTGCGCGTCCAGCAGCTGATCCGCGTCGGTTCTGACGGCCCGGAGCCGCCGCGGCCGTCGGACTACGACCCGTACCCGCCCTCGGAGGTGCAGGCACAACAGTTCCGGGAGGAGGGGGCACTCGACGCGGACGGCTAGGTCCGGTGGATCTTCGCCCCGGCCTGCCCTCCCCCGCCCCGGTCGTCGGGCAAGGGCAGGCCGGGTGAGGCAGGCCGGGTGAGGGCAGGCCAGGTGAGGGCTCAGGGCGATCAGCGGGTCAGCGGGGCAGCGGGTCACCGGCAGGTGACCTTCATCTGCCCCGCCGCGTGGTGGGCGTACGTCGGCCCGTACGCGTCCCAGTCCTGGCCGCGGTCGAGCATCTTCACCGCGATCCGGCCGTCCTTCACCGTGTACGTGCCCGCGTTGACCAGCAGCCCGAGGTTGGCGGTCTGGTCGATCTCGAAGCTCGCGTACGCCGAGTCCCGGTCGTCCGGATCGGAGAGCACCTCGTACGTCGTCGGGTCGCCCCCCACGTCGCGGGCGTCGGAGCTCCAGGGCACGTACACCCCGACCGCGCACTTGTCGGAGTCGCCGCCCACCGACCACCACCACAGCGCCCGGTTGTCGTGATCGTCCGTCCGGCTGCCCGACATGGGCACGGCGGCGAAGGAGCCGTCGCACGCCCCCTCGTCGTAGCCGCCGGAGTCGACGGTGTACCAGCCCTCGACGCCGTCGTAGTAGCGGCCGATCTCCTGGTAGCCGCCCTTGGCCGGGGAGTCGCAGCCGTGCCCGGCCCAGGCGGCGTACGTGACGGAGTCCCCGTCCCCGTCCCGGTCCGCGGGCTTCCTGGACGGCTCGGCGGAGGGGGTCCGCGTACGGCTCGTGGGCTCCGGCGGGCGGCTCGGGGACGCGGAGCCGGTGGTGGACGGGTCGGGCTCGGGGGAACCGCCGGTCGGCAGGATCAGGGTCGGCTTCGGGGCGTTCCGTATCTCCGTGTCCTCCGCCTGGTTGGTCCGGGTGCCGAAGGAGAGGGAGGAGACGAGGAGGGCCCCCACCCCGACCAGTCCGGAGACCGCGAGGAGCGCACCTGCGGCGACGAGCGCCTTGCGGCGCCCGGAGAGCGTCGTCCAACGTCCGTACAGTGTCTCGTGGATGACCCACGGCTCCGGCTCCGGCGCCTGGGGCGACGACACGAACCGGCATGCGCACGGCCTCCCGGACAGCGTTTTCTCGTGACCGCCGCACCGCGCACAAGCCATCGAAGGTCCCTCTGGTCCGTACTAATTGAGGTTTCATGGATTTGAGGCGGGACCACTATGCATGAGGGTGCTGACCAGGGGTAGAGGTGTGGCGGCAGAAGATCGGAGGACTGGCGCAGAAGATCCAGAGACGGGCGGATCAGTGCGTATCAGCGGCCCCGCACCACCTCCTTCAGCTCGTCGCCCAGCTCGGCCGCGACCGAACCGTCGTCGTTTCCACGGTCGTTGAGCATCTGGTGGACCTTCGTCTGCACCAGCTCGGTGAAGGCCGCGTAGTACGGAGTCACCGGCCGCGGACTGGCATCGGACAGCGCGCGCTTCAACGGCCTTGTATAGACGGGAAGGCCGTCCGCGTCCCGTTCAGGGGAGCCGGAGCCCTCCCGGCCGTCCTCCCCGCCCGCACCGGGCGACTTGGCACCGGGCAGCGAGCAGTCGGCGCCGCCCGGCTCGTACGACCCCCTCAGCACCGGCGCGAATCCGGCCTCCAGCAGGCAGCGCTGCTGCGCAGGCCCCGCGAGATAGGCCAGGAGCCGACGGGCGTCCTCCGGGTGCTCGCTGCGCTCCGTTATCGCGAGGTTCTGGCCGCCGAGCACCGACTTCTCGCGCACACCCACTCCGGGCAGCGGCGCGACACCGAACTTCCCCTCGACCTTGGAGCCGTCCGCCGACAACACGTTGTAGACGTATGGCCAGTTGCGCATGAAGGCGACCTTCCCGTCCCGGAACATCTCCAGGCTGTCGCGCTCGTCGGCCCACTTCGCCTGCGGCGGCATGATCTCCTCGTAGCGGTCCACGAGGTCGTTCAGCCCTTTCTCTGTCTCCGGTGTCCCCGCACGCACCGTGCCCTCGCCGTCGATGAGTTCGCCGCCCCGGGCCCAGATCGCCTCCTGAGCGTTGACCGTCAGCCCCTCGTACGCGTCGAGCTGGGTCGCGTAGCCGTACGGGAACGTCTTCTTCACCTGCCTGGAGTCCTTCACATCCGCCGCGCTGGATTCCAGCTCGGACCAGGAGACCGGAGGCCGCCGTCTCTCGTCCTTCCAGATGTCCTTGCGGTAGTAGAGCAGGCCCGCGTCCGTGTTGAAGGGGACGGCCCAGGTCCTGCCGTCGTACTGCGCTGTCTTCTTCACCTGGTCCCACATGCCGTCGAGCAGGCCCTCGTCCAGCGGCCGGATGAGCTTGCCGGCCGCGAACTCCGCGGTGTAGACGACGTCGATGTTCACCACGTCGTAGTCCGCACTGCCCGACTGCAGGGCCGCGACCAGCTGGCTGCGCGCGTCGTCCGCCGCGCTCGGCAGCTTGACGATCTCGACCCGGACGTCCGGCTCCTGCTCGTCCCACGCCTCGATCAGGTCCTGCCGAACCGGCCCCTGTGAGACATCGGAGGCCGTCGCCACCCTCAGGACCCGCTCCTGTCCGGGGGACGGCCCCGGATCCGGCGCCGCGTCCCCGCCCGAAGTGCACGCCGCGGACAGCAACGCCACAACGGCGGCCACCCCGACGACCGCACGCCTACCGCCCCTCATCGCCCGTGCCTCCCTGCACCTCGTTCGCCACCTGCTCGGCGAGCCGCTCCGCCGCCTCGTCCGGCCGGCCGGAGAAGCAGCCGGCGCGCGGCGGGTTCTTGAACTCGCTGATCGCCGTGGTGCAGCCACCGGGCGCCACGGAGAGGACGAGTACGTCGGCGCTGCGGTCCCGCCGCTGCTCGTCCCGCATCGCCGCCTGCTCGTTCGTGCCTCTGCCTCCTTGCGGCCGGTTGTCCCCATCCGTGATCAGCACGATCAGCGGCCGGTCCTGCGCGTGCATCTCGCGCATCGCGCGCGTCAGGACCTCGTAGACCGCGGCGCCCTTGGGGACCATCGACTGCTTGGGCAGGGCGTCCGCCCAGGTCAGCGCCTTGGCCCGGGTGTCGCCCGGCGTGCCGGGCTCGATCACCACGCGGGCCTCGGCCGACTCGGTCGCCGACTTCGGGTACGACCAGATCCCGTACGAGTCCTGCGAGCCGAGGCGCTGGAGCGAGCGGCGCAGTGCGGTCGCCGCCAGCGCCCGCTTGCCGCCCTCGGCCATCGACCCGGAGACGTCCACGAGGAAGAGCACCTGGCCCGGCGTGCGGGTCCTGGTGTAGTCGGCGACCACGTCGTCGGCGGTGGACCCGCCGGCCGTATCGGTCACCACGGGGACGTCCTTCAGGATCCCGCTGGCCTCGGTGTCCTCCGAGGCCTGACCACTCGGCAGGCGCGGGCTGTTGCCGCCCGCACCGGCGCCGCGGACCAGATCGCCCAGGAACACCCTGCGGCCCTCTTCGCCCGTCAGCCAGGCACGGAAGTGCTCGATCGCCGCCTCGCGCAGCTCACGGTCCCGGCCCCCGCCCCAGCGCACCTCGGCCAGCGGCATGTCGAGCGCGGGCACCCCCTTCGGGTAGTACGCGAGGAACCGGGACTTCCGGTCCGCGGGCTTGCTGTTGTCGCAGGCGGAGTCGCGCCGCTTGCCCAGGTTGAAATCCGCGACCGCCTTCTCCGAGACGAGGGCTGCCGCCTCACCCAGCCGCGTGTCCTTCACCTCACCCTTGTAGAGCGCGCAGAGCAGCCCGTCGGCGTCGGCCGCGGGTGCGGTGTCCGGCAGGTTCTTCCGCAGCCTCTGCTCCACGGCGTCGGATTTGCTCTTCGCGCCGCCCGCGAGGACGCCGTCGTGCGCCTCGTACAGGGCGACCGTGTGCAGCAGGCCCGTGCCGGAGGTGTCCGGGTCGGGGCGCAGCAGCGGCATGCCGGGCGCGGCCTTGTCCATGGCCTCCAGCAGTTGCTCCCAGGTGCTGCCGGTGCGCGATACGCCCTGCTCCTCGAGCTTCTCCTCCAGCGAGGCGGGGACCGCGAGGACCAGCGGCGAATAGCCCACGGGCCCCAGGTCCTCGACCGTGGCCGGTCCGGGCGTCCGCTTCAGCTGCGCCTGGATGCGGCCGAGTTCGGTGGTCGAACTGGGCAGTAGGAGGTCGGGCTGCGGCCCGACGTCCTGCAGCGGGTCGAAGCACAGCTCGGCCGCGGCCTCGTCCTGCTCAGCCGTCCGCTGGGCACCGGCGCTGCCCGATGCCTCCATGCAAGGGCTGTCGGCTCCGTCCCCCGAGGAGGAACTCATGGGGGTGGGGCCGGACTCGTCGCCGACACGCCCCGCCCAGGCGGGAGTCGCCCCGAAGGCGTCGACCGTGTCGCCCGTTCCGGCGTCGTAGACGGTGAAGTTGGCCCGGCGGCAGTCCGCGGGCGCATGGTCGTCCCCGCCGAGCCGCTCGCGGTCGGCGCCGTCCTTCATATACGCGGTCACGGCCCGCTGGGCGGCGTCCCGCGTCTCGGTGCCGGTCATCAACCGCAGCTCCAGCGGCGGCGGGCATTCCGACGCGGTGCCGCCGCCGGGTCCCCTTGTCAGGTACACCCCGGTGACCACGGCCAGGGCCAGCGCGACGGCGATGGTCAGCACGGTCTTCCAGCGGTCCTTCAGCCACTGCAACCCCTGAAGCCAGGGCGGGAGCTGGGGCGGCGGCGGAGGTGGGGGCGGCGGTGGCGGTGGGGGCGGCGGCGGAACGGGGTCCGGAAAGGAGATCACGATGCCGGGACCGTCCCCGCCGCTGCGGCCCTTCGGCCCCCAGCCGTCGCCGAAGTCCACGTCTTCGTTCCAGCGGGACATCACGTCGTAGAGCCCGTCGTACAGCCCCTGCATCGTCAGCTGCCCGGAGTCCGGCCGCAGGGACTCCATGGCGCGGATGATCTCGTGCGTGAAGCGGCTCCGGCCGCTCTCCACACTGTCCAGGGGCTGGGTCTTCGTCGGCAGGGCGGAGGTCAGGATGTAATGCCCGCTCGTACCGACGCCGCCGCCCTCCGCGGCCACCCCGGAGTTGCAGCAGTCGAGGATGAAGACCGCCCGCTTGAAGTACATGCCGCCGAGCTTCTCCAGGACATCGGTCCACGCGACGGCGGTGCCCACGAGGTCGTCGAGGTGCGCGTTCCGCGTCATCAGATACAGCTGGTTGTTGAGCGGGTCGCGGTAGCCGTGGCCCACGAAATAGACCAGCAGCAGGTCGGTGGCCTCCCGGCCCGCGCTCCGCAGTGCTTCGAGCAACTCCTTTCTGCCGGGCGGCGGCTCGTCCCCCTCGGGCGGCGGGAGGACCGTGATCGCGTCCTTCTCCAGAATTCCCCGTTCCGGGTGGGACAGCGCATCCCGCAGATCCGCCAGATTGCGGTCGACGTACCCCAGCTCATCGAAGCCGGGCGCCGCCACGTCCGGGATGCCGACGAGGATGGCCCGGGACCCCGCCCGGGCCGGCACATGGAAGGTCACAGCTCACGCACCGCCGGTGGATCCGGCCTCCAGCGCCTCCCTGACCCGCTCGACGAGCTCGGGAACGTGGTCCGCGGTGAGGTGCTGCTCGGTGATGCGGACGGGCGCCCGGCCCGGGACCCGTACGACCACGACCGTCCGGTTGCCCCTGCTCAGCCGCACCCGGCTGCGCAGCCAGCCCATCAGGGCGGTGACCATCGCCCGCACCGGCTCCTCGAGCGCCGACACGGCCACATGCGCGGCCAGGGCGACCACCAGGTCCTCGAACGCGCCCGCTCTGCCGGGCGCCGGTTCCGCCGTGAACTTCCAGTGGTCGGTGAAGGATTCGTCGTCCTTGAGCCACCCCGAGATGCCGGTGAGCTCTCTCCCCCGGTCCGCACTGCCCTCGATACTGATCCGGATGTCCACTGCTGCGCTGCCCCCGTCCTTCGGCCCCGCCCTCGCCGGCGTGCACGATCCGTTGTCCTTTCATGACGCACAGCCAAGTGTGTTGGTTCTTGGGCAGGTTGGCCAGGGCTGTGGATAACGTGGCTGCGGGGGTTCGGGTGAGGTGATGGTGGGGGGCCCGATGGTGGTCCGGTGGGGTGCCGGGCGCGGGTGCCGGCGGGGTGTCAGCCCACGTCCGGGCAGGGTGTCCCACGCGGCAGCTGGTACGGCGCGGCGATCCGGTACGCACCGGCCCGGGGGGCGTGCAGCACCGTCCACTCGTCCTCGGGCTCGCCCTCCGCGACCTCCACGACCTGCTTCGTCAGACAGCCGTGGAGATTCACGAAGCCGTCGCCCGTCGCGTACGGATCCGGCGGTTCGACGCCCTTGCCCTCGCTGTCGACGAGGCCGAGCCAGGGCGAGTACGGGATGCGGATGAGGACCGGTCCCGCGGACCGCACGGTGACGATCAGCTCGCCGGCGTCGGCGCGCCTGACCGTGGCGGGAGGGTCGGCCATCGGCGTCGGGTCCGAGACCCGGTAGACCTTCCAATTGGCGTCCGACCACACCTCCTTCAGGTACGGCGGGACCGACTTGACGAGCTCGGCCTCCCCCTTGCCCCCCGTGTCCGGCACGTCGTCCGGCAGCACCACGTACCGGACCGCCCAGCGCTTCAGCCAGGCGTGGTAGCTGTCCGCGGTGAGCATCCCCTCCTCGTAGAAGAGCGGGTTGCGCTCACGGTCGGCCTGCCGGTTCCAGCCGCGGGCGAGGTTGACGTACGGGGCGAGGGCGGAGGCCTCGCGGTGGCTGCGGACCGGGACCACCTCGACCCGCCCGCGGTCGGCGTCGAGCCGCTGCAGCCGGTCGACCAGCGGGGCGAGTTCGCGCGCCCAGGACGCGGCGGGGGTGGTGTTGACCACGTCGTCGACCGTCTTGATGGTCTGCCACGCAGTGACGGCGGCGAAGGCGAGGCAGAGCGCGTACCAGCGGTGCGAGCGGGGGGCCGTCCAGGGCAGCGCGGCCAGGAATACGACCCCGGCGAAGACGAGCGCGAGGCGGGTGACGTTGCTGCCGATCTGGGAGTCGATGATCCAGGTGAGCAGCACACCGAGCGCGTAGACGGCGGCCGCGATCCGTACCGTCCGCCACTGCCGGGGCACCAGCAGCACCGTGGCCACGCCGAACACGACCGGCAGCACGACCGTGCCGAAGTCCATCGGCTGCATGCCGGAGAACGGGAACAGCCAGGCGGACAGGCCGACGACGACGGCGGGCGTGACGCCGAGGGAGTAGGCGGCCAGGCGGCGCTTGTCCAGGAACAGCGCCACGGCCAGGATCCCCAGGAAGAGGCCCGCGACGGGACTCCCCGCGGTCGCGAGTCCGGCGAGCAGCGCGGCCGCGGAGGCACGCAGGTACATCCGGGGGCGGGTGCGCCAGGCGGTGTCGCGCGGCCAGGTGAAGACGGCCGCGACGGCGCCGAGCGCGAACATGGTGCCGAGGCCGAACGTCACCCGGCCCGAGATGGCGTTGCAGGTGAACGCGAAGGCGCCCGCGAGGGCGGGCGGGAGCGGGCGCCTGACTCCCGGGTTGTGGGCGAGGATGAGCGCGAGCAGGCCGCTGGAGACGGTGCCCGCGATCATCATGGTGGTGCGCACGCCGAGTACGTGCATGAGGTACGGCGACACGACGCTGTACGAGACCGGGTGCATCCCGCCGTACCAGGCCAGGTTGTAGGCGGAGTCGGGGTGACGGCCGACGAACTCCGCCCACGCGTCCTGGGCTGCCAGGTCGCCGCCGCTGTTCGCGAAGATCTCGACCCAGACGACGTGGAGCACCGCGGCGACGGCGAGGGTGACGAGGACGGGGTGCGCGGCGATACGGCGGCGCAGCGGGCCGCGGCCACCGCTGCGGTCACCCGTACGCGCGCGTGGCCGGGAGTTCCGGGAGTTGGAGCCGCGGTCCGTGGTGCCGCCCCCGAGGGCAGTGCCGTTGGCAAGGACGGTTACGCCGTCGGCGCCACTCCGACGCTGGCCGGGCACGGATATCCGCCCCTCGGCGCCGCCGCCGTCGTCGCCGGCGCGCGTCGAATCCACGGTGGTCACTACGGCTCTCCCCGTCTGTCCCGGCGTACTTCCCCGAGCGCACGCCGCGCGCTCGCGACGCTAGCACGGGAGATCAGCCGCCCCCGGCTCGGCGCGGCGCCATGGCGTGCACGGCACGCACCTGGCGCCCTAATAGACGGCCGTTCGGACGGGGAGGTTGCCAGACTCGGTCGCCGAACCGGGGGCCGGGCTCAGGTATGGAACCCCTTGGGCCGGACTGGGATGTCGAGTCTGTGGACCGGGCTCAGGTCCGAGCCCAGGGGGCGGGCTCAGGTGCCGGGCTTGCGGCCGTAGACGAAGACGTCGTCGCCGTTCTTCAGCATGCCCCAGTACTTCTTCGCGTCCGCGCTGCGCATGTTCACGCAGCCGTGCGAGCCGGGAGGCGACCAGACGCTGCCGCTGATGGAGTGGAAAGCCTGCCCGCCGTCGAAGAACTGGCTGTACGGCATGGGGACGTCGTAGAGCGTCGACCAGTGGTCGATGTTGCGGTAGTAGATCTTCTTTGCGCCGGTCCTGGTCTCGTACCCGTCGCGCCCCGTACGCACTGGCACGGGGCCGTACTTCAGGGTCTTGCCGTCCTGGATCCAGCTCAGCTGCCGGGTCAGGTCGACGCAGGCGATGCGGCCCTTGTTGGTGGGGCACGTTCCGGCCTTGTTCGGGTTGCTCCCGGCGGCCTTCTGCTGGTTCATCAGGTTCATCACGCCCCAGGTGACGGGCCCGGCGTAGCCGATGTTCGGGGTTATGCCGTGCTTGGTCTGGAACGCGCGTATCGCCGTGCAGTCGGCGGCCGACTGCCTGCCGTCCACCGGCCGGCCGAGGAACTTCTCGACCTGCTTCTGGTACGGCCCTGTGCTCGTCGTGCAGGACGCCGCCTGCGCAGGCGCGCTGCTCAGCGCGACCGACAGCGGAACCACCATTCCGACGACTCCGAGCGCCGCTGCGGCGCGGCGGCGCACTGCCCCCATCACTACTCTCATCTGCTGCTCTCCCCACTTTTGGTCCTGACACTCGTAGGACCGCCGGGGTGGTGGGGAGGTTGCCGTGCGAAATGTCGCGGGATGGCAACAGCCCCGGCTCACGCGCGCGTGAGCCGGGGCTGCGGGCGGGCCGGTCAGAGAATGCGGGTCAGCTTGTCCCCCAAGCCCGGCTCGACCAGGTCCTTCTGGAGCGCGATCGGCACCTTCACCTGGCCGAGACCGTTGCCCACGGTCATCGTGCCGACCTCGGTGCCGGCCTTCGCCACGTGCGGAACCGTCTTCCCGTTGTCGGTCAGGGCGATGTCCACGGTCAGGCCCGTCCAGCCGACCGCCGAGACGTCCTTGGTCGCGACGACCGGAGTCGTACCGCCGAGGCCGTCGTCGACCTGCCCCACGACGTCGCCCTTCTTGACGACCTTGCGGGAGGTGAGGGCGTCGCCCGCCGCGGTGATCAGCGGCTTGCTCGCATCGACGGCGCCGGTCAGGATCGAGTTGTCCGAGGGGGCCGGGGGCTGCCGCAGCACGGCGCCGATGATCAGCTGCGTGGTGCCGCCGACCCTCTTCTCGGCCGCAAAGAGGAGATTGCCCTGCGCGGCCGTGCTCGTACCGGTCTTGATGCCCACGCCGTGGAAGGGCACGAGACGGTTCCAGTTCTGCTGGACCGTGCCGTTGCGGTCCTTGTAGGAGGGCTGGGCCACGATCTCCCGGAACACCGGGTCCTGCATCACCTTCCTGCCCAGCTTGACCTGGTCCTCGGCCGTGCTCACGGTCGTCGCGTCGAGGCCGCTCGGGTCGGTGTACGTGGTGTTCTTCATGCCGAGGTCCTTGGCGGCGTCGTTCATCTTCTCGACGAACGCCTTCTCCGAGCCGTTCGCGTCCCAGCGCGCCAGCAGCCGGGCCACGTTGTTCGCGGATGCGATCATGATGGCTTGGAGTGCCTCGTACTCGGTGAGCGTCTCGCCCTCCTCGGTCTCCACGACCGACTCGTTCTGGGCGCCGAGCTTCGCGTCGTCCTCGGCCTTCTTGTCGACCGGGATGGTGTCGCCGTGAGTGCCCTTCTTGAGCGGGTGGTCCTTGAGGATGACGTACGCGGTCATGGTCTTGGCCACGCTCGCGATCGGCACCGGCTTCTGCTCGCCGAACGTTCCGAAGCTGCCGAGACCGTCGACCCCGACGGCCGCCTGGCCCGTGGCGGGCCACGGCATCGACGGCTTCGCGCCGTCGAACTCGTAGGTGGTGCGCGCCG
This sequence comes from Streptomyces sp. 8N616, assembly GCF_052246385.1. Classification (NCBI taxonomy): domain Bacteria; kingdom Bacillati; phylum Actinomycetota; class Actinomycetes; order Kitasatosporales; family Streptomycetaceae; genus Streptomyces; species Streptomyces sp. 8N616. The sequence continues at coordinate 66,859 of NZ_JBQQBY010000004.1, forward strand.
TCAGGTCCAGCGTCGGCTCGGGCAGCGGGCGCAGCGCCTGCACGGTGGCGAGGATGACCGCGAGCAGCACGGCGAGCGGCGTCCAGATCTTGATCCGCCGCACGATCGTCCGGAGCGGAGTCTCCGGCGGCGGCGGGGTGTTCGTCAGCTGCGCGAGCAACTCGAGCGGAGCGGGGTCGGGCAGCGGTTGCTGCTTGGTCCGCTCGGACTCGGGAAGCGAGGGCGCTGCGCTGGGCTTCGGCGGCGCGCCGGTGGGCTGCGGGGGGACGGCGGGGGTGTCGGGCTTGGCGGGCGCGGAAGACTTGGCCGGCGCGGGGGCCTCGGTGGGCTTGGCGAGCGCGGCGGACGCGGACCCGGCCTTCGCCCCGGTCGCCTTTTCCGCCTCCTTCGCGTCCTTGGCCTTCTCCGCCTCCTTCGCTTCCGCATCCTTCGCTTCCGCCTCCTTCGCTTCCGTCGCCTCGGCCGTGCCGACCGCCGACCGCGGCTTGCGCTGCGCCAGGTCGTCGGACTTCAGCGGTACGAACCGGCTGGTCCGCTCGGCCTCACGCTCACCGGCGCGGCCGCCCCGCCCACCGCCGCCCGGGCGAAGGGTCTTGAGAGCCGCGGTCGGCTGGTCGACGGGCTTTTCGGCGCGCGCGGCAGGCGCCTTGTCGCTCCCGGCGTCACCGCCGCCCGATTCCCGGGTCTCGGGCCGCACGGCCTTGAAGGTGGTGGTCGGTTGATCCACGGGCTTCTTCGGCGCCGCATCCTCCGGCGTACCGGCCCCCTTGCCCGGCTCTGAGGGCGTCTCATCCTCCGCAGCCTTACCCGAAGCACTCGGCGAGGCCTCCGCCTGGGCCTCCACGGGCCTCCCTGGCGCGTCCTCAGCCGAGCCGGAGGGTTTCCTTCCGCCCGACGGCTGTACGGCCCTGAAAACGCCGGTGGGCTGATCCACCGGTTTCTTCGCCGCAGCGCCCTCCGGCTTACCGGAGCCCTCGCTCGTATCGGTGCCGCTCGTACGGGCGCCCTCGCTCGTACCGGCGTCCGATGCGTCCTCCAATGCCTCCGACGGCTTCGTCGAGGCGTCGGCGGAGGCGTCCCGGGCTGCCTCGGAACCCGGCTCGTTCGCGGTCGGCTCCTTCGGCTCCTTCGGCTCCTCGGTCGGCTCGCGGTGTGTGCCGACGGCCATCGTCGGGCGGTCTGCGGGGCGGCGCTTCGGGAGGTCCGTGTCGGGCTTGCCGGAGCGGTCGGCCGCCGACTCGTGCGGTGCGGAGTCGCCCGCCGCGGAGTCGTCGGCCGCCTTCGCGGCCACCTCCGCCTCGTGCTCCTCCCTCTCCCTCCCAGACGGTGCCGCGTCGGCGTCGGCGTCCGTACCCGCGTCCGCATCCCCGTCCCCGTCGGCGCTAGCCACCCAGGCCGCGACCGCCGCCCTCAGGCGCGAGTTGCCCTGGTCGTCGCCCGCGCCAGACGTGGCGGCGGCGTCCTCAGCGGCGTCCCCACCCCCGGACTCCTCGTCCGCCGGAGCCTCATCCCGTGCATCCGCCGGGCCTTCGTCCGGGGCCTTGTCCGAGCCCTCGTCGAGGGCCTCGTTCAGGCTCTCGTTCGGGCCGTCGTCGGGATCCTCGTCCAGGCTCTCGTCCGGACCGTCGTCCGGACCGTCGTTGGGGGCCTCGTCCAGGCTCTCGTCCGGAGCGTCGTCGAGGCCCTCGTCCAGGCCCTCGTCCAGGCCTTCTTCCGGACCCTCTTCCGGGCCCTCGTCCGGGCTGTCCGTGGTGGACGAGGATGAGCCGCCGAAGACGGCGAGGCGCGGATCGCGTTCACGCTCGGGCCCGAGCTCGCGCTCGCTCCCGCCTTCACCTCGAGCCGCCTCCCCCGACGACTTCCGCTGCTCCGACTTGCCGGGGGACTCGCCCGCCACCGATGCCTCCTTCGTACGTCGCGCGGGACGCGGGCGCCTCTCCATGCCGCCCCGTCCCGCTGCCGCTGCCCATCCGCTCTACCAGTTTCCTGCCCGGCCGCGAGTGCCCCGCGCCGCCACGCTGCCGCCGTCTTTCGCGGCTTTCTCGCCGGACGGCGCTCACGTGCTGTTCACACGCTGCCCACGGGCAAGACGAGAACGACATACCTACCGGTTCCCGTACGAACCACCCAGGCGCTCTCGACAGATAAGTGTGAGAGGGGTCACCCTGTCATTCATCCACGCGGGGAGGCATGGATGGGCAAGAGCCGCAGAACAATTCCGGAGGAGCTTCTACTGCTCGCCTTGGACCCGGCCACGGGAACCACGGCGCAGCCGCAGTCGCTCGACCTCGGCCTTGCCGGGGCCCAGCTAGTAGAGCTGGCCTTGGCCGGGCGGATAGCCCCAGACGGGGATCGTATCGCCGTGGTGCTGCCACGGCCGACAGGAGATCCAACCCTGGACTCCGCACTCGAGCTGTTGCGCCGACGCGGCAGCCCGGTTCGCGCTGTCCACTGGATCGGCGGGCCCCGGCTGGGGCTGCGCCAGACGTATCTCACGCATCTGGAGCGGTGCGGCATGGTGCACGCCGTTGCCGGCCAGATGTGCGGGGTACTGCCGACGACTCGCTACCAGGCGACGGATACGGCGATCAGCCGGGAGATCAGGGCCCGGCTGGACAGTGCGATCCGCACCGGCGTACCGCCGGACCCGCGGACCGCGGCGCTCGCCGCCCTGGCCCACGCGGTCGGGCTCGGCAAGCACCTCTACCCCGGCAACGAGGGGCGGTCCTCCCGCTCCCGGCTCCGGGACCTGATCAGGCACGACCCGATGGGCGGCCTGGTCGCGCACGCCGTGATGGACGTGCAGAACGGCGTGGCCGCACAGCCTCGGCGCACACCTGCGCGGGGACGTGCGGGTGAGCCCGCGGGCGTCCCGGTGCAGACGCGCCGCGGTGGCATGGCCCGCGCCGTGGCCCACTGAAAGGCACCGCTGGAAGGCGCGCCTGCCAGACACGGCCGACACGGCCGACACGGCTGAAAGACAACCGAACAGCAGCAAGGAGCACACAACTCCACCCGACCGCACCGCAGTCCCCCATGACCCGGTTCGGGAGCCGCACCACGCGCGCGGGGTGACGGGCCAGGCCGCCCGGACGACGGCCGGTCCAGCCACCCCGCGCGCTTTCACGTACGCGGTGCGCGCGTTCACGTACGCCCCCAAGCCCGGCCGCGTTGCCCCCAAGCCCCGCCGCGTACGCCCGCAAGCCCCCGCACAGCCCGGCACGGGCCACGTACATCCCCGCCGCCAAACCTGCGGCACCATCCCGTGTCAAGTCCCTTGCAAGCCCGCCGTATAGCGGCCTGTGCTCAGACCGGGACCCTCTGTTGCCATTTCCCAGCGCCGCCATGGCCAGAGGTGGCAGTCTGCTGGACAAACAGCGGTACAAGTCGGAGGTGGAGTCCCCGTGGCGTCCAACGTCAATCCCACGGTCAGGCGACGCCGGTTGGGTCAGGAGCTGCGCAGGCTCCGCGAGGTCAAGGGCATGACGGCCGAAGAGGTGGCGGAGCGGCTGCTGGTCTCCCAGTCGAAGATCAGCCGTCTCGAGAACGGCCGCCGCAGCATCAGCCAGCGTGATGTCCGCGACCTGTGCGGGGTCTACGAGGTCGAGGACCACCGGATCGTCGACTCGTTGATGCAAATGGCCAAGGATTCCCGCCAGCAGGGCTGGTGGCATGCCTTCGGCGACATCCCGTACAGCGTCTACATCGGCCTGGAGACGGACGCGGCGTCACTGCGCGTCTACGAGCCGCAGATGGTGCCCGGCCTGCTGCAGACCCGGCCGTACGCGGAAGCGCTCATCACGGGCGCGCTGCCCGAGGCGGCGTCCACCGAGATCGACAAGCGGGTGCAGGTCCGGCTCAGGCGGCAGGAGCGGATCCACGCGGAGGAGTCCCCGCTGCGGCTGTGGGCGGTCCTCGACGAGTCGGCGCTGCGCCGGGTCGTCGGCAACCGCGATGTCATGCGCGAGCAGCTCGAGGCACTGATCGAGCTCTCCCAGCTGCCGCATGTGACCGTGCAGGTCATGCCGTTCTCAATGGGCGCGCACCCGGGTGTGAACGGACAGTACGCGATCCTGGAGTTCCCGGACGCGGCCGATTCGAGCGTGGTGTATCTGGAGGGCGTGACGAGCGACCTCTACCTGGAGAAGGCGAACGACGTCCAGAGCTACAGCGTCATGTACGAGCACCTGCGGGCCCAGGCGCTGAACGCCAACCAGACACGGGAGTTCATCACTGAGGCCGCCAAGGAGTACGCCCGCTGAGGCGGTGAAAGAGCGGGAAGAGCGCAAGATACACCCGAGCCGGGCCATTCCGGAAGATTTGCGCGCGGTAAGCCATCCGGTCGAGTGAACGGCCCCCGCGCAAGACGATGTTGGCGAGTAGCGTCGATCACGACTTCACATCGGCGCCTTCAAGATTTGGCGTATAACTCACCAACTGGCATGAACCGGAGCAGACATGGCAATTCGGCAAGGCTGTGCGGACACCTGGATCAAGTCGTCGTACTCCGGCGGCAACGGCGCCTGCGTGGAGGTGAAATCCCCCGCTCCACTCACCGTCGCGGTGCGCGACTCCAAGGACCCGGAGGGCCCCTCGCTGGCCTTCTCCCCGGAGTCCTGGACGGCATTCGTGACCGAGGTGAGCCGGGGAGCGTTCCACCTGGGCTGACCGGCCTCACGCAGCTCCCGCGCATCCCGCGCATCCGCAAGAACTTACGCGGCAACACCCCAGAGCCCTCTCGACTGGTCGCCGTCCCGGCCGAGGGGGCTCGGTCCTGCTCGCTCCACTTCACACCACTTCGCACAGCTTCACACCGCTTCTTCGCGCCGCGTACGATGTCAGCGCAGCTCGTCGACGTAGCGGTCGGTCCCCGGGACGGTCGGAGTGAAGGGGGCGACCAGCTCGACGCGGCCGAGACCGGCGGCCGCGACCTCCGCGTCCAGGCCCGCGCAGCTCTCCGCGAAGCACTCCCGCGGATCCCGCTCCAGGAACCACAGCAGGGTCAGCCGGGTGTCCACGCCCTCCACCTGCTTCACGTACGACATCCGGTCGAGCGGCAGCGGCGTCGGGCGGAAGATCGTCACCATCGCCGCCGCCGAGCCCTTCAGCCGCTTCGGGAGGTGCTTGGCGCGCAGCCACTCCAGCAGGGCCCCGCGCTGCTCCGGGCCGTCCGCGTCGATCACCTCGACGACGAGCCCGGCGTACGGGTGGTCGAGGGCGTGGAAGTCGCGCGGGCCTGCCGCGCCGTCGCGGTAGACGGTCGCCTCGTGGTCCTGGAAGGCCGTGAAGACGTGTGTACGGGCCTGGTGGACGCGGCCGTCGCGGTTGAGGCGCTTGTTGATGGCGACGGTCCACCGCATGTGGTCGTCGTAGCGGCCGTCGGTGATCCAGTAGACGGTGATGTAGCAGCCCGCGGTGACGGGCTCGGCGACGGCCGACTTCTCCGGGTAGCGGAGCAGCTGGAGTTCGCGGGTGGCGACCCAGCGGCGGCCCGCGTACATCCAGGGCATGGCCATGGCGCCGGCGATGAAGTGGTCGTCCTCGTACCAGCGGTTGTACGCGTACTCGTATCCCGGGTGCGGCTCGACCATGGTGATCAGGGCGTGGCCCGGGTGGACTCCGTACGGCCCGACGGCGGCCAGCTCCGCGTAGACCCCGCTGCGTGTGTCGTCAGTGATGTCGTCGGTCATGCCACAGGTGTAGCTGACGTTGCGTCAGATAGGGAGGGGCGCGGCGGCGCCGACCACATCGCGGACGACCCGAGGGTGCCGACCGCATCGCGGAACAGAAAGGTGGCGGCTACACCTTTCCCGTACAGTGCACGGCACCCCCACCCCCGTACGAGCCAAGGAGCACGCTCATGCCGCCGCGCGCCGCCGTCCCCGGTCTCGCCGCCCGCGCCACCTCGGTGGCCGGGTCGCCGGTGCGTGAGATCCTCGCGCTCACCGCGCGCCCCGAGGTGATCTCCTTCGCGGGAGGGCTGCCCGCGCCCGAGCTGTTCGACACCGGGGGGCTGTACGCCGCCTTCCAGCAGGTCCTCGGCCCGGAGTCCGCCCGGCGCAGCCTGCAGTACTCCACCACCGAAGGCGACCCCGGCCTGCGCGCCGCCGTCGCCGCCCGGATGACCGGCCGCGGTCTCGCGACGGACGCGGAGCAGTTGCTGATCACCAGCGGCTCGCAGCAGGGGCTCACGCTGCTGGCCACCGCCCTGCTCGAGCCGGGGGACGTCGTCCTGGCCGAGGACCCCGGCTATCTCGCCGCCCTGCAGTGCTTCGCCTTCGCGGGCGCCCGCGTCGTACCGGTGCCGTGCGATGACGAGGGCCTGGATCCGGCGGCGCTGGAGGAACTGGTGGACCGGGAGCGGCCGAAGCTGCTCTATCTCGTGCCGACCTTCCAGAACCCGACGGGGCGCACGCTGCCCGCCGCGCGCCGGCGCGCGGTCGCGGAGGTGGCGGCACGGCGCGGGCTGTGGATCGTCGAGGACGACCCGTACGGGGAACTGCGGTACGACGGTGATCCGGTGCCGTGGATCTCCTCGTACGAGGAGGCCGCCGACCGCACGGCACTGCTCGGCAGCTTCTCGAAGATCATGGCGCCGGGGCTGCGGCTCGGCTGGCTGCGCGCCCCGGCCGCGCTGCGCCGGGCGTGCGTCGTGGCCAAGCAGTCGGCCGATCTGCACACCTCGACCGTCGACCAGGCGGCCGCCGCGCGCTACCTCGCGGAGGCGGACCTGGACGCCCACCTCGCGCGCGTGCAGCGGGCCTACCGGGAGCGGCGGGACGCCCTGCTGGCCGGGCTGCCGGACGCGCTGCCGGTGGGGTCGCGGTGGACGAGTCCGGAGGGCGGGATGTTCGTCTGGGCGACGCTGCCCGAGGGGCACGACGCGACGGCGCTGCTGCGGGCGGCGGTCGAGCACGACGTGGCGTACGTGCCGGGCGCCCCCTTCTACGCCGGCCCGGCGGACCCGGCGACCCTGCGGCTGTCGTTCACGACGCACACGCCGGACGAGATCGCGGAGGGGCTGCGGCGACTGGCCAAAGTCATGCGCTGACACGGCACAGCCCCTGCGTCTGGGCACGCCCCCCAGCCGGGCCGGGCACAGCCTTGATGCTGGGCAAGCACGAGGGGTGCTCACCGCCCGCTGCCCCGCCGACCGCCGACCGCCCCGAACCGCCGGCCGCCGGCCACCAGCCGCCGCCCCAGGGCTGTGACCTTGGCTTTCGGCGGCGGACCGGAATCGATCGTCCGGGGTCGATTACAGTGCAGAGCCAGATCAGGGGCCGAGCATCGATCACGGAAAGGGGCGCCCCCGTGACCGCAACCGCCGCATCCGCGACCGCCGTGTGGGGCCGCGCCGAGCAGCAGGACTTCCGCAGCCGCGTGCGCGGATGTCTGCTCGGCGGTGCGATCGGGGATGCGCTCGGCGCGGGCATCGAGTTCGACTCCCTCGAGGACATCCGTACGAAGTACGGCCAGGACGGCGTCACCGACTACGTACCCGCGTACGGGCGGCGAGGCGCCGTCACCGACGACACCCAGATGACCCTCTTCACCGTCGACGGGCTCATACGGGCCCAGGTCCGCCGCGACACCGGCGCCTGGCACCCGCCCACCGACATCCACCGCGCCCACCTCCGCTGGGCCGCCACCCAGCACGACTGGGGCCCCGACGAGCGCCGCGCGGAGGACGGCTGGCTCGCCCGCGAGGAGTGGCTCTACGCCCGCCGCGCTCCGGGCCGCGCCTGCCTCAGCGGCCTCGCCGACGACGTCATGGGCACCCTGGACAGACCCAAGAATCCCGACTCCAAGGGCTGCGGCGCCATCATGCGCTCCGCGCCCTTCGGGCTGCTCGTCGGCTGGGAGCCGCAGCTCGTCTTCCAGCTCGCCGTGGAGTGCGCTGCCCAGACCCACGGCCACCCCACCGGCTACCTCGCGGCCGGCGCCTTCTCCGTCATCGTCCACAGCCTCGCCCGCGGCGACGATCTCGACAGCGCCGTCCAGCACGCGCTGCGCCAGCTCGCCACCCGCCCCGGCCACCAGGAGACCACCGACGCCCTGCGCCAGGCCCTCGGCGCCGTACGTCAGGGCCTGCCGTCCGCGGCCCGCGTCGAGTCCCTCGGCGAGGGCTGGACCGCGGAGGAAGCCCTCGCCATCGCCGTCTACTGCGCCCTGGTCGCCGAGGACATACGCCACGGCCTGCTCCTCGCCGTCAACCACAGCGGGGACTCCGACTCCACCGGCGCCATCTGCGGCAACCTGCTCGGCACGCTGCACGGCGAAACGGCCCTCCCGCCCGGCTGGCTCGCCGAGCTGGAGGGCCGGTCCACGATCCTGGAAATCGCGGACGACTTCGCCATGGAGATGACCCAGGGCCCGGCGCTCCACGGCCCCGCGGCCTCCTCCCCCGGCTGGCTCGCCCGCTACCCACGGGCCTGATCCGCGCCCAGCCTGCTAGTCGGCCGACTCCCCCACGACCGTCGTGTCGCCTGCCGCCGCCGGTGCCGGCACGGCCGCCGCGGCCGTTCCCTGGCCGCTACCACCACCGTCGGAGTTGATCCTGGCGAGGATCTCGTCCCGCTCCGGGGTGTCCTCGGGCCTGATGAAGCCGATCACGACGTAGAGGAAGAGCGAGACCGCCAGCGGCGCGGCGACCTGCCACTGCAGCTCCACGCCGTCCACCTGGTAGTTCAGCACGTAGAACGCCACCAGGCCCATCGCCCAGCTGACCAGGGCCGCCGTGGGCCCGGACCTGCGGAACGGCCGGAGCATGCCCAGCATCAGCGGGATCGCGATCGGACCCATCAGCCCCGCCACCCACTTGATGACGACGGAGATGATGTCGCCGAAGAAGCCCGAGTCGACCTGGGTGGCGATGGCCATCGAGAGCCCGAGGAAGAGCAGCGTCGTCCAACGGGCGGCCAGCAGCCCGGTCCTGCTGCTCCACTGCCGCACGCTGCGCGAGACGGCGGGCATGATGTCGCGCGTGACGACCGCCGCGATCGCGTTCGCGTCCGAGGAGCACATGGCCATCGTGTGCGAGAAGAAACCGACGATGACCAGACCCAGCAGGCCGTGCGGCAGCAGCTGTTCGCTCAGCAGGGCGTACGAGTCGGCAGGCCTGTCCGTCTTGACGAGCAGTGGGGCGACCCACATGGGGAAGAACAGAACGAGCGGCCAGATGAACCACAGGGTTGCGGACAGCCGCGCGGAACGCTTGGCGGAGGCGGCAGAGTCGGTGGCCATGTAGCGCTGTGCCTGGTTCCACATCCCGCCGTTGTATTCGAATGTCTTGATGAAGAGGTACGCGAGCAGGAAGGTCATGGTGTACGGGCCGACCGTCGGCTCGGAGTGCGTCTCCGGCAGGTCGTCCCATACGGTCCACAGCGCGCTCACGCCGCCGAGTTCGGCCAGGACGGCCACCAGCATCGCGAGGCCGGCGAGGAACTGGATGACGAACTGGCCGAGTTCGGTGAGGGCGTCCGCCCAGAGCCCGCCCACCGTGCAGTAGACGGCGGTGACCGCGCCGGTGATCAGGATGCCCTGGTTGAGGGAGACACCGGTGAAGACGGACAGCAGGGTCGCGATGGCAGCCCACTTCGCTCCCACGTCCACGATCTTCAGCAGCACACCCGACCAGGCGAGCGCCTGCTGCGTGGGCAGGTTGTAACGGTTCTTCAGGTACTCCAGCGGCGACGAGACATGCAGCCTGCTGCGCACCCGGTTCAGCCGCGGCGCGAAGAGGTTCGCACCGATGGCGATGCCGATGGCGATCGGGAAGGACCAGGTGACGTACGAGGTGATGCCCCACTCGTACGCGATGGCCGCGTAGCCCGTGAACATCACCGCGCTGTAGCCCGACATGTGGTGCGAGATGCCCGAGAGCCACCATGGCATTTTGCCGCCCGCGGTGAAGAAGTCGCTGACGTCGCCGACGCGTCTGTGCGACCAGATGCCGATGGCGACCATGACGCCGAAGTATCCGATGAGCACGGCCCAGTCGAGACTGTTCATGCCCCCTCCAGGGGTCCGCCTTGTGAACGGGGAGCGCACTTCGCCGGTACGTCCGCGGGGCGGTGCCCCGTACGGGAGCGGGGACTTCGGGGATTGAACCGCTTGATCCGGCGGGTAGTCAAGGGCGTTGGTGGTCACGAATGTGAACTCAGATCAGAAAGTCGAACGAATTTACTCGCTCTTGACCCTCAGGGGCGTTGTCCCCGGCGCGACGGCGCACACAGGATGAGCGGGCACTTCGCCGGGGGCAGCCGACTGCGCCGGGAGGCCGCACGGGCCGCGGGAACCCGTGCGGAGGAGGGGAGGGACGCACGTACCGGAGCCACTCTGGTCGGACCCACTTCGGACCGCCGCATCAGCCGCACGTACCGGATGCGAGAACAGGTCTCAGGTCAGCGTTCAGCGCATCAGTTCACCAGCGTTGACCAGGAGCGACTGGCCGGTGATCGAGCGCGCCCGGTCGGAGGCCAGGAAGACCGCGGCCTCCGCCACGTCTCCGTCCGTCGCCAGCTCCGGCAGGGCCATCCGGTCGGTGAGCCGGCCGAGCACCTCGTCCTCGGGCACACCTTCGGTGTGCGCCGTGAACCGCACGTACGCCTCCACCGGCGGGCCCCACATCCAGCCGGGCTGCACGGTGTTGACGCGGATGCGGAGCGGGCCCAGCTCGCGGGCGAGCGAGTACATCGCGGAGACGAGCGCTCCCTTCGAGGCCGCGTACGCCGCCTGCTGGACCTGCGTAGGGGCGGCCACCGAGGACTGGGTGCCGATGATGACGACCGAGCCGCCGCCCCGCTCCTTCATCGAGGGCAGGCACGCGCGCGTCATCCGCAGCGTCCCCAGCAGGTTCACGTCGACGACCTTCGCCCAGGTCGCGAAGTCGGCGTCCTGGAGGCCGCCGAAGTACGCGTCGAGCGCGGCGACATGGACGACGGCATCCACCCCGCCGAACCGCTCGGCCGCCAGCGCTGCCAGGGCACCGCACTGCCCCTCGTCGCCAATGTCCGTGGCCAGCCATGCGGTCCGCGTGCCCGAAGGGTCGACCTCGGCCGCGGACTTGGCGAGGTTGGCCTCCGTGCGGGCGCCGAGCACGGCGTTCGCCCCGTCCCGTACGCAGGCGGCGGCGAGCTGGTGGCCGAGCCCCGCGCCGACCCCGGACACGATCACGGTCTTCCCGTGCAGCAGCATGGTCGCCTCCCGGACGGACGGCACCGGATGGACGGCACCGGATGGACGGCACCGGAAAAGGGGTAACTGACGGCGCGTCAGAGTACGGCTGCGCGCCGGGGAAGGCCATACACGCAGCAGAAGAGCCCCCGGGGGCAGAGCCGCTATTCGGCGCTCAGCACCGGCAGCAGCTCCGGCAGGTGCCCGTCCGATGTCATCGCCGCCTCCTGACGCTGGGCCGGGACCTCGCCGTACGTGGTCGTCCTGGGACGGGACGGGCGGCCCGCCGCGTCGGCGATGGCGGCCAGGTCACGGATCGAGCGGTACGAGCCGTAACTCGAACCCGCCATACGGGAGATGGTCTCCTCCATGAGCGTGCCGCCCAGGTCGTTGGCCCCGGAGCGCAGCATCTCGGCAGCGCCCTCCGTGCCGAGCTTCACCCAGCTGGTCTGGATGTTGCGGATGTGCGGGTGGAGGAGGAGGCGAGCCATGGCGGTGACGGCGCGGTTGTCGCGGGTCGTGGGGCCGGGGCGGGCGATGCCGGCCAGGTAGACGGGCGCGTTGGTGTGGACGAAGGGCAGGGTGACGAACTCGGTGAAACCGCCCGTCTCCTGCTGGATTTCGGCCAGCAGCCTCAGGTGGCCGAGCCAATGGCGGGGCTGGTCCACGTGGCCGTACATCATCGTCGAGGAGGAGCGGATGCCCAGCGAGTGGGCGGTCTTGATGACCTCGACCCAGGCGGCCGTGGGCAGCTTGCCCTTGGTGAGGATCCAGCGGACCTCGTCGTCGAGGATCTCCGCGGCGGTGCCGGGGATGGTGTCCAGGCCCGCTTCCTTGGCGGCTGCCAGCCACTCCCCGATGGGCATCCCCGTGCGCGTGGCGCCGTTGACGACCTCCATGGGTGAGAAGGCGTGCACATGCATGCCCGGGACGCGCTCCTTCACGGCGCGCGCGATGTCGAAGTACGCGGTGCCGGGCAGGTCGGGGTGGATCCCGCCCTGCATGCAGACCTCGACCGCGCCGACGTCCCAGGCCTGCTGGGCGCGGTCGGCGACCTGGTCCAGGGACAGGGTGTAGGCGTCGGCGTCGGTACGGCGCTGGGCGAAGGCGCAGAAGCGGCAGCCCGTGTAGCAGACGTTGGTGAAGTTGATGTTGCGGGTGACGATGTAGGTCACCTCGTCGCCGACGGCCGCGCGGCGCACGTCGTCGGCGATCCGGCACAGCGCGTCCAGGGCCGGGCCTTCGGCGTGGAGGAGGGCGAGGGCTTCGGGGTCGGTGAGCCGGGTCGGGTCGTCGGCTGCCACGGCCAGGGCCGACTTCACATCCGCGTCGATACGGGACGGGACCATGCCGGGGGCCGCGGCCTCGCGCAGCGCCTCCCAGTCCCCGTACACCTCGTCGAAGTCGTCGCGGCGGTCGGCGGTGCGGCCTTCGGTGTCGATGGTGTGGTGCAGGTCCGTGCGGCCCGACGAGACGAAGCCACGCCCGTCAGGGCTCATCGACGCAGTCTCGGGCTCCTGCCAGGGGTGGCCCTCCACCACGGCGTCCTCGCGCGCGAGGCCGGTCTCCGGCTCGGCCAGGGCGGTCACGTGCGGCAGCAGGCGGGGGTCCAGCCAGGGCTCGCCGCGCTGAACGAACTCCGGGTAGACGGCGAGGCGTTCACGCAAGGAGAAGCCCGCGGCGGCGGAGCGTTCTGCGAGCTCGTCGATCTGCGGCCAGGGGCGCTCGGGGTTGACGTGGTCCGGGGTGATCGGGGAGACGCCGCCCCAGTCGTCGATACCGGCGCCGATGAGCCGCGCGTACTCGTCGTCCACCAGGTTGGGCGGCGCCTGGAGGCAGCCGGAGGGGCCCATGATGTGCCGCGCGACGGCGACGGTGGCGACCAGTTCGTCCAGTTCCGCGTCCGGCATGCCGCGCATCGCCGTGTCCGGCTTGGCGCGGAAGTTCTGCATGATGAGTTCCTGGATGCCGTGGTACGCGCGCGAGACGCGGCGCAGCGCGAACAGCGACTCCGCGCGCTCCTCGTAGGTCTCCCCGATCCCGATCAGCAGCCCGCTGGTGAAGGGGACGGAGCTGCGCCCGGCGTCCTCCAGGACGCGCAGCCGGACGGCCGGCTCCTTGTCCGGGGAGCCGTAGTGCGGCCCGCCGGGCTCGCTCCACAGCCGTGTCGCCGTGGTCTCCAGCATCATGCCCATCGACGGGGCGACGGGCTTGAGCCGCTGGAAGTCCGTCCACGTCATGGCGCCGGGATTGAGGTGCGGCAGCAGCCCGGTCTCCTCCAGGATGCGGATCGACATCGCCCGTACGTACGCGATGGTGTCGTCGTACCCTTCGGCCTCCAGCCATGCCCGGGCCTCGGGCCAGCGGTCCTCGGGGCGGTCCCCCAGGGTGATCAGCGCTTCCTTGCAGCCCAGTTCCGCGCCGCGCCGGGCGATGGCCAGGACCTCGTCCGGGGACATGAACATCCCATGGCCCGCCCGGCGCAGCTTGCCGGGGACGGTCGCGAAGGTGCAGTAGTGGCACTTGTCCCGGCACAGGCGGGTGAGCGGAATGAAGACGCTCTTCGAGTACGTGATGACGCCGGGGCGGCCCGCGGCTTCGAGTCCGGCGTCGCGCACGCGGGCGGCGGAGGCGCACAGGTCCCGGAGGTCGTCGCCGCGGGCCTGGAGCAGCACGGCGGCCTCGGCGACGTCCAGCGCCACGCCGTCGCGGGCACGGCGCAGCGCCCGCCGCATGGCGTTCGCGGTCGGTGCGGACTCCTCGGACCCCTGCGCGCTCGTCGTCATCCCCTGAGCATACGAGCGCCCTCGGACAGTGCTCGGCTCCGCGGGTCGTACGGCCGTGTGCACATGGTCACGGCCGTACGCGCCGTATGCCGGGAATACGCCTGACTGCGGCGCGGCCGCGCGCGCCTGCGGCGGGGGTCCCCCCAATCCGGCATCCGCCCTCCGCCATCCCCCATCCCTCCGCCAGGGCGGCCCTCGCCGGGCCTAAGGAACGTAGTCCCTGGGCGCCGGCGAGGGGCGGCGGCTCTACAGGTACTGCGCGTACGCGTCCAGCGTGCGCAGGACCTCCGCCTCGTCCGCCGACGGCAGTTGGAGGACGACCTCCGCGAAGCCCAGGTCGCGGTAGTGGGCCAGCTTCCCCGGCGAGGGGTGGACGGCGTACGGCACGACCTGCGGCCCTTCCGGACCTCGTCCGGCCTGCTCCCATGCCTCCCGCAGCGCGGGAACCGTTTCGGTGAGGCCGCGGCCGCCGATCGGCATCCATCCGTCCGCGTACTCGGCGATATGCGCGAAGAGCTTGGGCCCCGCGCCGCCGCCGATGAGGGTGCGCGGGCCGGTGAGCGGGGGCGCGCCCTTGCGCTCGCGCGGCTTCTGTACGGGTTTGGGGTGGGCGTGGCTGGCACGTACGGACCCGAACTCGCCCTCGTAGGCCGTCGGCTCGTCCGCCCACAGGGCCCGCATCAGGGCGACCCGGTCGCGGCCGAGTTCGCGGCGGCTGCGCCAGTCGACGCCGTGGTCGGCGGCCTCCTCCACGTTCCAGCCGAAGCCGATGCCCAGGGTGAAGCGGCCGCCGGAGAGGTGGTCGAGGGTGGCGATCTGCTTGGCGAGGCCGATGGGGTCGTGCTGGGCGACGAGGGTGATGCCGGTGCCGAGCGCGATCCGCTCGGTGACGGCCGCGGCCTGGCCGAGGGCGATGAGGGGGTCGAGGGTGCGGCCGTACTCGCGAGGCAGCGGGCCGCCGGGCGGGTACGGGGTCTCACGGCTGATGGGGATGTGGGTGTGCTCGGGGACGTAGAGCCCGGCGAATCCGCGCTGCTCGAGCTCGCGCGCGAGTCGGACGGGGGTGATGGTCTCGTCGGTGAGGAAGATGGTCGTCGAGATCCGCATACGCGTATGTTCTCGTGCCGTCATCGAGTTATCCACAGGCCTTCTCCTCCGTGTCACAGGCGCGTAGAACGGTGTCGAGCGGCACTTCCGACTCAGGGGGGATCCACATGGAACGGCGCGATGTGCTGAGGCTCTCGGCTGTCGCCGGTGCGGCGGGGGCGCTTACGCTCGGGACTGTGACGTTCGCCAGAGCCGAGGAGCGCGACGGCGGCGGTGAGGAGACGAGGACCGTCACCGGTCACCTGCCGACGGGCTCGCCCGACTTCGTGTATCTCCCCGTCGAAGTGCCCAGCAGGGTCCGCGAGATCGCGGTCTCGTACAGCTACGACAAACCGGCGGTCCCGCCGGGCACGCAGGGGAACGCGTGTGACATCGGTATCTTCGACGAGCGCGGTACGGATCTCGGCGGCCGGGGCTTCCGTGGCTGGTCGGGTGGGTTCCGCTCGGAGTTCGCGATCAGTGCGGAGCAGGCGACGCCCGCCTATCTCGCGGGCCCGGTCCTGCCGGGCACCTGGCATGTCGTCCTCGGTCCGTACACGGTGGCGCCGCAGGGGCTGAACTACGAGGTCACGATCACGCTGAGGTACGGCGAGCTGGGATCCCCCATGCCGGAGGCCTCGGGAGAAACCCCGAAGCCCGTCTATCCGCCGCAGCGGGCGAAGGGGCGCGGCCGGGCCTGGTACCGGGGCGACTGCCACCTCCACACCGTCCATTCGGATGGCAAGCGGACCCCGGCCGAGGTGGCGGCGGCGGCGCGGGCCGCGGGGCTGGACTTCATCACCACGACCGAGCACAACACGTCGTCCGGCCACGGCGCCTGGCAGGGGCTGTGGGGTGACGACCTGCTCATCCTCACCGGCGAGGAGGTCACGACCCGGAACGGCCACGTGGTGGCGCTGGGCATCGACCCCGGCACCTTCATCGACTGGCGCTACCGCGCGCGGGACAACGCGTTCGGCTGTTTCTCCCGGAAGATCCGCGAGGCGGGAGGTCTGGTGGTCCCGGCGCATCCGCACGCGACGTGCATCGGCTGCAACTGGAAGTTCGGCCTCAACGACGCCGATGCGGTGGAGGTGTGGAACGGGCCCTTCACCCCGGACGACGAGGTGACGATCGCCGAGTGGGACAACACCCTGGTGGCCGCCATCCGCGGGCGCGGCCGCTGGCTGCCCGCCATGGCCAACAGCGACGCGCACCGCGAGCCCCAGGTCGTCGGCCTTCCGCAGACGGTCGTCCTGGCCGACGACCTCTCGCGGCCCGCGATCCTGGAGGGCATCCGCGCCGGGCGCAGCTGGATCGCCGAGTCCTCGGCGATCCAGCTGGCCTTCCAGGCGAGCGGAGGCCGGGGGAAGCACGCGGGGATCGGCGGCCGTCTCGCAGTGGACGCCGACGACGAGGTGACGGTGCGCCTGGAGGTCTCCGGCACCCCGGGCTGCTCGGTCCGGTTCGTCACGGACCAGGGCCAGCTCTACGCGACTGCGCTGCCCGCCTCCGGCGCGGGGACGGTCGAGTGGCGGACGACGCCTGCGTATGCGGCCTATGTGCGGGCGGAGATACGGCACGCTCCGGCGGACGGCGGCGCGAGCGGTCTGCCGGGACCGATGGCGGCTCTGACGAACCCGATCTTCCTCGGGCGGGAGTAGGTCATGGTCCGGATGCCGAGGTTGGCCGGGCTGTTCTGATCCGTCCGGCGGGCCCAGCCCTGCTGACCGGCCGCCGCCACCAACCCGGAGGCACTGTGAGCCGATCCGGCCAGCGGGCGCAGCATGCTGGAACTGCGCACGTGGCCGGGCGGCAAGGCGGCCGTCGAGGCCACGGGGCGGGAGGTTCACAACACTTCCGGGCTCGCGCTCAGCTGGACCCAGCGGTCCGCCGTAGGCGGTCCAGGAGCATGGCCTGGCGCAGGCTTTCCGGTCGGCCCAGGCTCATACCGGCGCGTGCAGCCCGAGCGAACGCCGCAACGGTTTCCGCCACTTGGTCGTGTGGCGCGAGCACGGGCTCGCGGACCTCCGTGCCGGTCTCCAGCCGGATGGCGGGCCGAAGGCCGGCAGGCGAGGTGAACGCGCGGTCCACTGTGATCCGGCCCCGGCTGCCGCAGATCGTGTAGCTGGAGCGGTAGCCGTGGTCGAGACCGAAGGTGAGATGCGCGGTGACGCCTCCCCGGGTGCGCAGCAACGCCGCGCCCCCGGTGTCCACGGCGAAGCCCGGATGAGCGGTGAGGACGGCGCCGACGACCTCGAGCTCGGTCTCCAGCAGGTGCATGGCAGCCCGCACCGGGTAGACCCCGGTGTCCCACAGCGCACCGCCGCCCAGCCCGGGGTCGTAACGGATGTCGTCCGTGGCACGCCGCGGAACGGTGAACTCCGACTGGAAGGAGCGGAGTTCACCGATCGCACCCTCGGCGACGAGCTTGCGCACCACGTCGTGCTGGTGGTGATGGACGAACATGACGTTCTCCATCAGCGCCACCCGGCGCTCGCCGGCCAGCTGGAACAGGCCCGCGGTCCTGGCCGGTTCCAGGGTCAGCGGCTTCTCGGCCAGCACGTGCTTGTCCGCCCGCAGGGCCGCCTCGACCCACTCGGCGTGCAGCGCGGCGGGCAGCGGCACGTACACCGCGTCCACCGTCTCGTCGGCGAGCAGGGCCTCGTATCCGCAGACCGCGCGGCAGCCGTAGGGGCGGGCGGTCTCCTCGGCCTGGCCGGGGTCCCGGCTGGCGACCGCGACCACCTCGACGTCCGGGCACGCTGCCATGGCCGGGAGCATCCGGCGCCGGGCGATGTCCGCGCAGCCCAGCACCCCGATCCGTACGGGGCGCGCCGAGGTTGCCATCAGCAGCTCACCGCCTGTGCGTTCAGGCACGCGAGCAGCGTGCGGGCCTGGACGTTGACGTAGTGGCCGTGCCGGGCAAGGGAGTTGAGCTGGCCGGGCGTAACCCAGCGGTAGCCGGGCGGGACCGCTACCTCGTCGTCGGCGTCGACGACGAGGTAGCGGGACTCGGCATGGAGAAAGCGGCCGCCCTCCTCGGAGTGGACGGCCTCGTAGCGGATCCGGTCCGGCCCCGCCGTCAGCACCCAGTCCAGGAACGGCGGCCGGTCAGCGCCGGTCAGGTGCGCGTAGTTGCCCGGCGCGTACTGGACGGTGGGCCCCAGCTCGACAGTGTCCAGAAAGCCGCCCTCGACCCGGGCGTGCGCCAGCACGTGCGGCACACCGTCGATCCGGCGGGTGAGGAAGGCGGCCACGCCCCTCTCGACCGGCTCGAACAGCGGCTGGCTCCAGCCGGTCACTTCTCGGTTCCCGGCCTCCACCTCTACGGCCACCACCCGGAAGTACCGCCCGTGCTCGTGCTCGATCGCCCACGCGTTCCGCTGCCAGCCGGCGACCTGGGCGAGCGGGATGCGTTCGATCCGCACCTCGTGCCGGGACCGCTCCCCCGTGAACCAGGACAGCAGCTCGGTGTCCGAGTGCAGCGCCTCGCTCTCCGGGTACACGGCCGGTGCGCAGGCCAGCACGGTACGGGCGTCCATGTTGACCACGTTGTCGCGGCGCAGCAGCTCGCCGATCTGGCCCAGGGTCAGCCAGCAGAAGTCCGGGTCGAGCGGCACGTCGTCGGTCGTTTCAACGAGCATATTCCGGTTGGACTTCCGGAAGAACCAGGAGCCGTGCTCGGACTGCAGCACGTCCGCCAGCACCCGCCCGCAACCCGGTGCGGTGAAGTGGTCGATGTACTTCACGTCCGCGCCGCGGTGGACCTTGGTGTAGTTGGACCGGGTCGCTTGCACGGTCGGCGAGAGTTGCAGAAGGTTCCGGTTGCCGGGCTCCATCTTCGCCTGCATCAGGAAGTGCAGCACCCCGTCGAACTCCTTGGCCAGGATGCCCAGGATGCCGACTTCGGGCTGCTTGATGATCGGCTGCCGCCACTCCCGCACCGACTCCCCGTCCACCCGCGCGTGCAGCCCTTCCACGGTGAAGAACCGCCCGCTTCGGTGGGCCAGATTTCCGGTCGTCTCCTGGAAGAACCAGCCGTCGAGCTGGTCGAACGGGATCCGCTCCACCGCGAAGCGGTGCGCACGGGCCCGCTGCGCCAGCCACTCGGCGACATCCTCGGTGCGCAGCTGGGCACCCCCGTCCCGTTCGGCCGCGGATCGGGTCAGACGGCCGGGCAGCCCGATGTCCTCGCGGGGGCGCAGGGACGCGGCCCTGGTCATCCGTGCCTCCCCACGAACTCCTTCACCGAATCGACGACGTAGTCGATCATTTCGTCGGTGAGCCCCGGGTAGACACCCACCCAGAAGGTCTGCTCGGTGACCAGATCGCTGTTGGTCAGCTCGCCCACCACCCGGTGCGGCCGGTCCACATAGGCGGGCTGCCGGGTGAGGTTGCCCGCGAAGAGCTGACGGGTGCCGATCTTGCGGCTCTCCAGGAAGTCCACCAGGGCGGCCCTGCTGAACGGCGCGTCGGGGTCAACGGTGATGACGAAGCCGAACCAGCTCGGCTCGCTGCGCGGCGTCGGCTCAGGCAGCAGCAGGTGCGGCACCCCGTCCAAGCCCTCACGCAGCCGCCGCCAGTTGCGCCTCCGGGCCGCGATGAAGCCGTCCAGCTTGTCCAGCTGGGTCAGTCCCAGGGCGGCCTGCAGGTCGGTGGCCTTCAGGTTGTAGCCAACGTGGGAGAAGATGTACTTGTGGTCGTAGCCCTTGGGCAGCTTGCCCATCTGGTAGTCGAACCGCTTGAAGCAGGTGTTGTTCTTGCCCGGCTCGCACCAGCAGTCCCGGCCCCAGTCGCGAAGTGACTCCACGACCCGGGCCAGCTTCAGGTCCGAGGTGAGCACGATGCCGCCCTCTCCCATCGTCAGGTGGTGGGCGGGGTAGAAGCTCACCGTGGTCAGGTCGCCGAACGTGCCGGTGAGCCTGCCGTCGTAAGTGGAGCCCACGGCATCGCAGTTGTCCTCGACGAAGAGCAGGCCGTGGTCCTTTGCGAGCTGGGCGATCTCGGCGACCTCGAAGGGGTTGCCGAGGGCGTGCGCGATCATGATCGCGCCGGTCTTGGGACCGATCGCCTGGGCGACGCGGTCGGCGGTGGTGTTGTAGATGCCCAGCTCCACGTCGACGAAGACCGGGATCAGGCCGTTCTGCACAATCGGGTTCACGGTGGTGGGGAACCCCGCGGCGACGGTGATCACCTCCTGCCCCGGCCTCAGCCGCCGGTCGCCCAGCGTGTGGGAGGTCAGGGCGGTCAGGGCCAGCAGGTTCGCCGATGAGCCGGAGTTCGTCAGGTGGGCCTTGCGCCGCTTGAGCAGCCGGGCGAACCGGGATTCGAACTTACGGCACCGGTCCCCGGCGGCGATCCGCATGTCCAGCGCCGCCTCCACAAGCGCCGCCCGGTCGTCGGCGTCCAGCACCGCGCCGGAGGGCCAGATCTCGGTGACGCCGGGCACGAAGCCACCGTCGCGCTGGACGTCCAGGTGGTGCTTGCGCGTCTCGTCCAGCACCAGTGCCTTGTGGTCACTCATGTCCGGTCACCTCTCCCCTGCGTTGTCGTCGTCGCGGCCCTCGCGGTCGGCGCTCCCGTGCTTGACGGCCTTCCACCAGCCGGGGTTGTCGCGGTACCAGTCGACGGTGCCGGCCAGTCCCTGGTCGAAGGGGATCCGCGGCGCGTAGCCGAGCTGTTCGCGGATCTTGGTGTCGTCCAGCGAGTAGCGCAGGTCGTGTCCCTTGCGGTCGGCGACGTGCCGGACCATGGACCAGTCGGCGCCGCACAGCTGGAGCAGCCGCTCGGTGACGGCGAGGTTGGTCTGATCGTTGCCGCCGCCGATGTTGTAGATCTCGCCTGCCTGACCCTTGGTCAGCACCAGCTGGACGGCCTGGCAGTGGTCGTCCACGTGCAGCCACTCACGGATGTTGCGTCCGTCCCCGTACAGCGGCACCCGCTCGCCTTCCAGGAGGTTGGTCACGAACAGCGGAATCAGCTTCTCGGGGTGCTGGTAGGGGCCGTAGTTGTTGGAGCAGCGGGTGATCGACACATCGAGCCCATGGGTGCGCCAGTACGCGCGGGCCACCAGGTCAGAGGCCGCCTTGGAGGCGGCGTAGGGCGAGTTGGGCGCAAGCGGCCACTCCTCGGTCCACGACCCCTCCTCGATGGAGCCGTACACCTCGTCCGTGGAGACGTGCACCACCCGTTCGACGCCGACCTCGAGGCAGGCGTCCAGCAGCGTCTGCGTGCCGCCCGCGTTCGTGCGCACGAACGCGGCGGCGGACTGCAGGGAACGGTCCACGTGGGATTCGGCGGCGAAGTGCACCACCGCGTCGTGGCCCGGCAGCAGGTCGAGCAGGAGCGGCAGATCGCAGATGTCGCCGCGGACGAACTCCAGCCGGGGGTGGGAGGCCGGGAGGTTGTCCCGGTTCCCGGCGTAGCTCAGCTTGTCCAGGACGGTCACCCGGGTCCTCTCGTAGCCCGGATAGCCGCCGTCCAGCAGCGTCCGTACGTAGTGCGAACCGATGAAACCCGCACCGCCCGTCACCAGGAACTTCATGCCGCCACCTCGATCCGCGTGTGGTCGCCGACGACGAGCCGGTGCCGGGCTGAGGTGCCGACGCTGGCGTTCCGGCCGATGAGCGAGCCGTACAGCCCCGGAACGTTCACGATCGACGCGCCGTCGAGCACGATGGAGTCGGCCAGCCGGGTGTCGCGCAGCACACAATCGCGCCCGATGGAGGTGCCGGGCCCGATGTGGCTGTCCTCGACGACCGAGCCCACGCCCACGATGGCCGGGCCCTCGACCCGGGAACGCACCACGCGCGCCCCGGCTTCAATGAGAACCTGGCCGTCGAGCTCGCTGCGGGAGTCCACCTCGCCGACGATGCCGGGCCGCAGCGATTCGAGCAGCCTGCGGTTGCACTCAAGAACGTCCTCGGCGCGGCCGGTGTCCCTCCAGTAGCCGCTGTACTCGCTCGCCCGGACCTCGGCGCCCTGGGCCACCAGCCACTGGATGGCGTCGGTGATCTCCAGCTCGCCGCGCGCGCTCGGGCGGATCGAGGCGACCGCCCGGTGGATGGCCGAGGTGAAGAAGTACACGCCGAGCAGGGCCAGATCGCTGCGCGGCTGCTGGGGCTTTTCCACCAGCCGCTCCACCTGCCCCGCGGCGTCCAGCTCCGCCACCCCGAAGGCCCGCGGATCGGCCACCTTCTGTACGACGAGCTGCGCGGCCGGCCGCCCGGCGGTGAAGTCCTGGGCGATGTCGGCCACCCCTTCGGGCAGCATGTTGTCCCCCAGGTACATCACGAAGTCCTCGTCGCCGAGGAAGGTCCTGGCCAGGGTGACGCAGTGCGCCAGGCCCAGCGGCTCGGCCTGCGGGATGTAGGTGACGCGCAACCCGAGCCGCGAGCCGTCACCGATGACCTCGGCGATCTGTCGGCCCCGGTCGCCGACGACGATGCCGGCCTCGGTGACGCCCAGTGCGCGGACATTGTCCAGGACGTGTTCCAGGACGGGCTTGTTGGCGATGGGTATGAGCTGTTTGGGCATGGAGTAGCTGAACGGGCGCAGCCGGGTTCCAGACCCGCCTGACAGCACCAGAGCCTTCATGACGGTTCTCTCCTCACAGCGGTACGGAGTGGGTGACGCCGTCGCCCTCCCAGCGGGCCAGGACTCCGGCCGACTTGGCCTCGGCCACAGTGGGGGCCCTCGCGTCCTTGTCGGACAGCAGCGGCGGCTCCGTGAATCCCCAGGGAAGTGCGAGATCGGGATCCAGTGGGTCGATGTCGATCTGGGTGCCGGGCACATAGGTGCTCGTCAGCACGTAACAGATGCAGGTGTCGTCGGTGAGCGTCAGAAATCCGTGGCCGACGCCCTCGGGGACGTAGACGCCGCGCCCCGAGGACGCGTCCAGCTCGTGGACGGCGTACTGTCCGAAGGCGGGGGATCCCACGCGCAGTTCGACGACGATGTCGCGCAGCGCCCCCCGGACGCAGGTGACGTACTTCGCCTGGCCCGGCGGGATGGCCACCCCGTGGATGCCGCGCACCGTGTTACGCCTTGAGGTGGAGTAGTTGATCTGGCGAGGGACGAAGGGGTGCCCGAGGACCTCTTCGAGGACGTCGGCGCGCATTCCCTCGTAGAAGTTGCCACGCTGGTCGTGGAGTTGGTCCGGGGTGACGACGTATGCCCCGGGGACGGCCGTCTCCTCGATCCGCATGGCTCAGGCCCCGTCTCCGGGGGTGCCGCGGAAGGCGGACAGCCGGTTCTCGACGGACTTGCGTAGCTCGTCGACCACGGTCCGTACGTCCGCGTCGTCCAGCCCCTGGTGCAGCGGCAGCAGCAGCGTGGAGTCCGACGCCTCGTCGGTGCCGGGCAGCTCGCCTCCGTCCGCCCGGTAGACGGGGACCTTGTGCAGCGGCGGGTAGCGGAAGGTGGTGTAGATGCCGCGGTCCAGCAGGTCGGCGGCGACCTGGTCGCGGATGGCCGGGTCGAGCTGGATCCAGTAGAAGTAATGCGAGGCGGTGTGGCCGGGCGGCAGCGGCGCGGGCAGCGTGACGCCCTCGGCGCCGGCGAGGAGCCGGTCATAGCTCTCGGCGACCGCGCGCCGCCGGGCCACCGACTCCGGCAGCCGCCGCAGCTGGACACTGCCGATGGCCGCGGTGACGTCGTTGCCGATGATGCGCCGCCCGAAGTGCCGGACGTTCAGCTCCCACCAGCGGTGGGACACCTTCGCCGCAGCGAATCCGCTGGACTGCTCGAGCCCGTGGTAGGCCAACTGCCTCGCCCTGCGAGCCAGTTCGGGGTCGCGGGCGTAGAGCGCCCCGCCGTCCCCGGTGACCAGCACCTTCATCGAGTCGAAGCTCCAGACTGCGAGGTCGCCGAACGTACCGCAGGCAGTGCCGTCGGCGCTGGAGGCCACGGCGCAGGCGGCGTCCTCGATCAGGGTGACCCCGCGCGCCCGGCACAGTCGGGCGATAGCGGCGATGTCGCCCGGGTAACCGCCGTAGTGCAGCACCAGCACCGCTTTGGTGCGCGGCGTCAGGGCGCGGTCGATGTGGTCGGCGGTCGGGTTGAGAGTGCGCGGGTCCACATCGCAGAACACCGGGCGCGCGCCGGTCGCGGCGACGGCGTTGGCGGCGGCGACGAAGCTCACCGACGGCAGCACCACGTCGTCGCCCGGCCCGAGCTCGAGCAGCTCGGTGGCGAGGAAGAGCCCCGCGGTGCAGGAGTTGATGAACAGCACCTGCTCGGGCTCGGCCCCGATGTGCTCGGCGAACTCCGCTTCGAAGGCCTTGGTGCGCGGCCCGTGCCCCAGCCAGTTGCTGGCGAACACCTCCGCTACGGCCTGGAGTTCCTCATCGCCCAGACTGGGCTGGAATACGTTGATCATTCTGCGTCTCCCGAAGAAACGACAGGGCGGCGTGGCCTGACCACGCCGCCCTGTATGTCTGGCGTCCGGAGGTTGCGCCCGCCGCTGCTCGGCCGGACGCCGGGGCCTCAGCGCCGGTACGGAGTCCTCTCACGCGCCTCACGCAGCGCGTCCGCCCACCACACCAACTGGTCCAGGAGGGACTTGGCCGCACCCTCACTGCCATCCGGCGACAGCCGCCCCTCCTCGCCGAACTTCTCCCAGGCGTTGTGGAAGCTCAGCACATCCCGGACAGTCATCGCGTGCACCTCCGCGAAGATCTGGCGCAGGTGCTCCGTGGCTCGCAGCCCGCCGCCCATGCCCCCGTAGGAGATCAGGCCGACGGGCTTGGCCACCCACTCGTCGAAGAACCAGTTGATGGCGTTGCTCAGTGCCGGAGACGTGGTGTGGTTGTACTCGGGCGTCACCACGGCGAAGGCGTCGGCCTCGGTCAGCTTCGCGGAAAGCTGGTCGCGCACGGCCTTCGTCTCCGGTTGGGGGTCCTCGCCGAAGGGCGGCATCTGCAGGGGAAGCGGGTGGTCGAGCAGGTCGATGACATCGACGGTGACGTCGCCGTGCTCCCGCGCCTGCCGGGCGAACCAGTGCGCGACCGTGGGGCCGAAGCGTCCGCCCCGTACGCTGCCGATCAGCACAGCGAGCTTGATGGGCTTGTCGGACACGATTTTTCCTCCAGTGGATGACGGGCAGCGCGAGGGCTACGAGCGGTGCTTCTCGGTCAGCTTCACCAGTTCCGGCACGAGTGCGTCCGGTCCCGGCACCGCGGACAGGTCCGCGTACAGAGCGTTCGCTCCCTCCGCGAAGGAGGGCTCGTCCAGCAGCCGCAGGACCTGCTTCACCAGGTGGGAAACGGTGAGCCCGGCGCGCTCGGCGACGAGACCGGCGCCGAAGTCGGCGGCATAGCGGGCGTGGTCCACGAAGTCCCCGCCCTCCTTCGGGATGATCAGTTGGGGGACCCGTGCAAAGGCCGCGGCGACGAACGTGCCCGCACCGCCGTGGTGCACGATGGCGGAGCAGCTGGGCAGCAGCAGACTGAGCGGTAGGTAGTCGACGGTGCGCACGTTCTCCGGCACCGCGCCACGGTCGGCGAGCTGACGGCCGTCCACGGTGGCCACCATCTCGATGTCCAACGCTCCTACTGCATCCAGCAGTTCGGCGACCGGGACGGCATCGTCGGCGAAGAACTTCCGTCCGCTCACGCCGAGGGTCAGGCACACCCGGGGCCGCGTGGGTCGCTCGTGGAGCCACCCCGGCAGCGCCGCCGCCCCGTTGTAGGGGACCCAGCGGACGGGCACGTGGTCGAGATCGGTCGGCAGCCGCAGCCGCGGCGGCGTGGGGTCGACCGTCCACTGACCGACCAGCAGCTCTTCCGCGAATTCCTGACCCAGGCGCTGCAGCGTTGGCTGCATCATCGCGGCCATCAGGTCCTCGCGCGGCTCGGCGCCCGGCGCGTTCAGCCGCTTGACGAAACGCTCCCTCGCCCAGCCGAAGTGGTCAAGCCCCCACAGCAGCCTGGCGTGTGCGGCTCCGCACGCACGCGCCGCGAGGGGCGCGGGGAAGAAGAGCGGATCCCAGAGCACCAGATCCGGGCGCCAGGAGCGCGCGAAGTCCACCAGCGCGTCCACCATGGCCGGCTCGGACGGCGCCGGTAGGCGGGCCGGGTAGTAGTGCGCGAAGGGGGCCATCAGGTAGTGGCGCAGGGCGGTGTACAGATTGCGGTCCGCGGGGTCGAGGGCGAGGGCGCCGACGATGCGTTCCAGCTCCGCGTTGTCCGCGGCGGACCGGACCGAGGAGGCCAAGTCGGCCTCGGGCCCCAGGGGCACGGCAGTCAATCCGGCGCGGGTGGTCGCCTCGGCGATGTCCGGGTGCGATGCGATCCGCACCTCGTGCCCCGCGCTCTGCAGTGCCCAGGCGATCGGGACGATCGGGTACAGGTGCGCCGGGGCCGGCATGATCGTGAACAGGACCCTCACGGCGCCTCTCCCTTCGCGGTCTGCGCCCCACCGGTGAAGAACGGCAGCAGCGGGGCCGGGAAGACCCCGGTGGCCGCGGCCTGGTCGACCAGCTGCCCGACCAGCTGCGTCAGCCGTTCAACCCGCTGGGCACCCAGGGCGTCGTACGGATCGCGGTCGAGCCGGTCCGTGGTCACCTCCAGTTCATGGCGCATGCGGTGCCCGGCGGGTGTCAGCGCTCCGTCGGCGGCCATCAGGCCCTGGCGCCGCAGCCGCTGCTGGGCGGCGCTCCAGTCCCGCTCGGACCAGCCCCGCTTCGTCATCACCACGTCCTTGGGCATGCCGTCGCCGCTGGCGGTGTGCGAGACCAGTGCCTCCAGGCCGTCGAGCCCGGCCTCGCTGAGTGCGGTGACGTGACCGTCACCGCGGTGCTCGCGCAGCAGAGTGGCCGCGAACCACAGGGCGAGGTGCGGCTCATCGGGCACCGGCTGATCCGCGTGGGCGGAGTACAGTGGGCGTCCCTCCCGGCGGCATCCCTCGGTGACTCGCAGGGCCAGCTCCGCCGCCTCGGCGACCAGCGGCCCGGCGACGACGTCACCGCCCAGCGCGTCACGCAGGGTCAGGTCGACAGCCCGCAGCCGGGCCGCCCACACGGTCTCCGGCGTGGCCGCCCGCCACACTCCCGGGATGTGCCGGGCCACGAGATCGTGCCGAAAGCTGTAGAACGCCGCCGTGACCGTCCCGGCTCCGACAGGCCCCAGGGCGGCGGCCCGGCCGGCCAGGTAGACGGCCATGGGGTCGTCGATGCCGTACGCGACGAGCTCCTTGTCGAGATGGGGGGTGAAGTAGGCTGTCGAGTGCAGGGCGTTGAGTACGTCGTGGCAGCGGCGCACCGCGGCCAAGGACAACGTGGTCATGGGAGTGTGCCCCCGTCAGGTCGTGGCGCGTTGTGTGGATGGGGCCGGCTCGTCCGGCTCATCGGTCGGTTCACCCGGCTCCGCGGCCTTCCCCGTAGCCGGGACGTGGCGCAGCCGCGGCACCGCAACGGCTGCGAGAGCGACGGTGATGGCGCATCCGATGGCGGCCGTGGTGTGCAGCCCGCTGGTGAACGCCGCCCGAGTCCCGGCCAGCAACTGCTCGGCGAGCCCCTCGGGCAGCGTCCTAGCCGCATTGACCGCACCGCCGAGCGTGTCCCTGGCCGCCTCGGCGGCCCGGGCCGGAACGCCCTCGGGTACTGCGTCGTTGGCCTGGGTCCCGTACACGGCTGTGCCGACGCTCCCGATGACGGCCAGTCCCATGGACAGACCGAACTCGCTGCCGGTCTCCGAGATCGCTGAGGCCGCTCCCGCACGCTCCGGAGGGGCCGAACCCACCATCATGTCCGTGGTCAGGGTCATCGTCGGCCCAAGGCCGAGGGAGAGCACCACGAAGGCGCTGATCAGGAGCGTGAGCCCGGAGTCCGGAGTCACTTGCGTCATGGCGGCGAAGCCGACGGCCGACAGCAGCAAACCGACACCCATCACAGCGGCTGGACGGATCCTGCGGACGGCGGCGGGGGCCAGCATGGCGCCCACGATCCCGGCGGCGGTCGACGGCAGCGTCCACAGTCCGGCCTGCAGCGGGGACAGCCCCACCACCAGCTGAAGGTACTGGCCGATGAACAGCTGGGTCCCCGCCATCGCGAAGACGCCCAGGGTTTGCGTGGTCAGAGCCGTGGAGAAGGTGCGATCGGAGAACAGCCGCAGGTCCACGAGCGGGTCACGCAACGCGCGCTGCCGCCGCACGAAGACCACGCCGAGAGCGAGGCCGACGAGGAAGGCGGCTCCGGCGGACCAGTCCACGCCGTGCTCGGCCAGCTGCTTGATTCCGTAGACGCCCGGCAGCACGGCAGCCAGCGACAGCAGCACACTCACCAGATCCAGGCGTCCGGCCTCGGGAGCGCGGTACTCGGGCAGGAGAACGGGGCCCAGGAGCAGCAACAGCAGCATCACGGGTACGCCCAGCAGGAAGGCCGAGCCCCACCAGAACCTCTCCAGCAAAGCGCCGCCGACGAGGGGGCCGATCGCTCCACCCACCATGAAGCTGGTCATCCAGGTGCCGATGGCAACACCGCGCTGGGCGGAGTCGGGGAACATGTGGCGGATCAGCGACAGGGTCGAGGGCATCAGGGTCGCGCCCGCGATGCCCAGCAGCCCGCGGGAGAGGATGAGCAACTCGGCGCTGGACGACAACGCGGCGAGCACCGACGCGACGGCGAAGGCGCTACCACCGGCCAGGAGCAGCCTGCGCCGACCGATCCGGTCCCCGAGCGCCCCCATCGTGATCAGCCACCCGGCGATCAGGAACCCGTAGACATCGAGGATCCAGAGCAGTTGGGTGCCGCTGGGGCGCAGATCAGCGCTCAGTGCGGGCACCGCCAGGTGCAGCACCGTCAGATCCATGGAGACGAGCAGGGTTGGAAGGACCAGCACCGCCAGCCCGATCCACTCCCGCCGTCCGGCCAGGGGTGGAGCAGTGGTGTTCATGGAAGATCAACCCTCACGGTGTCGGGGGCCGTCCTGGGCCCCGGTCACGGCTTCGGTCCTGCGGACCAGGTCAGATGGAAGGCCCACCGCTGAAAGCGCCAGCCCTCAGCCGTGCGCACCGCCTCTCCCTCGTAGTGGCCGCCGATGTCGAACAGCGGTCCCTCACCCGGATGCACATGGGTGGCGAGCATGTGGAAGCGGACGCCGGCCCGGTCTCCGTCCAGACCGATGAGATAGTTCGAGGCGAGATGGTGCGTCCGGTCGAATTTCCTCTTCGCCTGGTAGTGAAATTCAGCCACTCCGTCCAAGCCTTCGTGATCACCGATCGGGAAGCTCAGCCGGACGTTCTCGGTAAAGATGGAGCGGGGCCAGGAATCGTCGAATCCCGCCTCGTCCTGCGTGTCCAGCAAGACGACATAGCGATCAATCAAGGCTGCGATCTCGGAACGGTCGACGAGCTTCCGGATCTGCTCCTCAAGCAGAGCAGACCCGGTTCCGGAACCCACCGCGGTCGGCAACACGAATCCTCCCGTTCGGATTGCTGACTGCCCCGACGAAGGGCAGAAATGACGGACTCGAAATTAATGCGCCCGATGCCGTTGCCAGTCTCTTGGCACGACTCAGGACACCGCAATTCACTTAACGAAGACTTGTAGCTGCGGGCCTTCCGCGAGGATCTCCTCGCAGTCGGAACGCTAGGAGCTCAACTCGGGTTGAGGTCAAGGAGCACGATCCCGTCCCCCGTCGCCCCGGCGCTGCCAGGTGCGCGGGCCGGTGAAGCCGGGCTCCCGCTCCGGGCGCGCCCAGTGGGCCACCGCACGCCGGGGCCGGGAGAGGTCGTCGGGGTCGGCTCCGACGGCGGCGGTGCGGGCCAGGAGCACCGCGGTGAGCGCGGCGAGTTCGGTGGCGTTCGGATTGCCCTTGGCGATGCGGATGAGCTGGTGCTCTTCCGGCTCGGTCGCGTGCTGTGCCACGGCCACCTCCCCTGTCACTGCGGCGGGTTGCCGTGCTTGCGGTGCGGCAGCTCGGCATGCTTGGCCCGGAGCATCGCGAGCGAACGGATCAGCACCTCGCGCGTCTCGCCGGGGTCGATGACATCGTCGACCAGTCCGCGCTCTGCGGCGTAGTACGGGTGCATGAGCTCGGCCTTGTACTCCTTGATGCGCTGCTGGCGTACCGCCTCGGGGTCGTCAGCCGCGGCGATCTGCTTGCGGAAGATGACGTTCGCGGCGCCCTCGGCGCCCATCACCGCGATCTCGTTCGTCGGCCAGGCCAGCGCGATGTCGGCGCCGATGGACCGCGAGTCCATCACGATGTAGGCGCCGCCGTACGCCTTGCGCAGCACCACCGAGATCCGCGGCACCGTCGCATCGCAGTACGCGTACAGCAGCTTCGCGCCACGCCGGATGATCCCTTCGTGCTCCTGATCGACGCCGGGCAGGAAGCCGGGCACGTCGACGAGGGTGACCAGGGGGATGTTGAACGCGTCGCAGAACTGCACGAAGCGCGCGGCCTTTTCACTGGATTTGATGTCCAGCACCCCGGCCATGGACAGCGGCTGGTTGGCGACGAAGCCCACCACCTGCCCGTCCAGCCTGGCCAGTGAGCAGACGATGTTGGCGGCCCAGGAGGCGCTGACCTCGAAGTGTTCCCCGTCGTCGGCGAGTTCCTCGATGACCTGGCGGATGTCGTACGGCCGGTTCCCGTCGAACGGCACCAGCTCCCGCAGCGCCTTGGTGGGACGGTCGGCCAGGTCGTCGGCCGGTACGGCGGGCGGGAGTTCGCGGTTGTTGGACGGCAGGAGGGACAGCAGGTAGCGGACCTCCTCCAGGCAGGTCTCCTCGTCGTCGTAGACGAAGTGGGCCACGCCGGAGGTGTCGGCGTGCACGTCGGCGCCGCCCAGCCCGTTGTGCGTGATGTCCTCGCCGGTGACCGCCTTGACCACGTCGGGCCCGGTGATGAACATCTGCGAGGTGTCGCGGACCATGAACACGAAGTCCGTCAGCGCGGGCGAGTACGCGGCCCCGCCCGCGCACGGGCCCAGCATCACGCTGATCTGCGGGATCACCCCGGACGCCCTGGTGTTGCGGCGGAAGATCCCGCCGTATCCGGCGAGTGCCGTGACGCCCTCCTGAATCCGCGCGCCCGCGCCGTCGTTCAGCGACACCAGCGGCGCCCCGGCGGCGATGGCCCGGTCCATCAGCTTGTGGATCTTGTCCGCGTGCGCCTCGCCGAGCGCACCGCCGAAGATCCGGAAGTCGTGCGCGTAGACGAAGACGGTCCGGCCGTCCACCGTGCCCCACCCGGTGACCACACCGTCGGTGTAGGGCTTCTTGTTCTCCAGCCCGAAGCCGGTCGCCCGGTGCCGCCGCAGCGGCTCGATCTCTTGGAACGACCCCTTGTCCAGTAGCAGTTCGATCCGCTCACGGGCGGTGAGCTTGCCCTTGGCGTGCTGACGTTCGGTCGCCGCCGGGTCCGGGCCCTGCCGGGCCTCTTCCTTGATCGCGTTGAGTTCGTCCAGGTGCTCTTGCGTCATGCTCGGCACTCCCCTGTCTGGATCCTTCCGTCAGATCAAGCCGGCAAGCCGGCCCGCGTTGCGGGCGCCGGTGCGGTCCAGCGCGGCGACGCGATCGCGTCGATGACGGCCCCAGCGTCCTCGGCGTACAGGCAGTCGGCGGGCAGCCAGCGAATGGTGGTGGGCCAGGTCACGTCGCCGCGCACCGCGGCGGCGGCGACATGGATGGTGTGGCTGGAGCCGCAGGGCACATTGCGCACGGTCCACTCCGGCGGGTAGGGCGGCGCCGCGGTGCCGCCCTCGCCGAGGTAGTCGGCCGTCAGGTCACGACTGAGCCCGGTCCCGATGCCCTTGAGGTACGCCTCCTTGCGGGTCCACAGCCGCCCGAAGGCCGTCAGCCGGTCCGGCCGTGCGTGGCGTTGGAGCTCGGCCTGCTCGACCGGGTGCAGCGCCGGGCTGCACAGCTCGACGGTCTCCTCGCCCGGGAACTTCTCCACGTCCACCCCGACCGGCTCCGTAGCCACGCCGAAGAGCGCCAGCCCGTTGCTGTGCGACAGCGAGAAGTGCAGCGGGGCCGGACGGCCGGCCACGGCCGGCCGGCCGTGCGACTCACCGCAGCCGGGGCAGGGCTCGCGGGTGAAGCGCACCTCCCCCGGCGGGATCCGCAGATACGAGGCGAGCAACCGCCGCAGCGCGATGTGCGCCGACAGGTACAGCAGCCGGTCATGGGTACGGCAGAACGAATCCGCGCGCGCCATTTCCCGCTCGTCGAGGTCGGACACCACCAGCGGGTCGCCGGGCAGCTCGGTCCACGGCTGCCGCAGCATCCACAGGTCGAGCCGGCCCTTCGCCGGCCGGCCTGGGTTCATCGCAGACCGCCGACGGAGAGGGCTGCCTCCTCTCCGGGCCCTCCCAGCGGATCCTCCATCAGCAGGGCGAGCTTGGCGGCCAGCTCGGCCACGCTCTCCGTCCGCAGCACCTGTAGCACGCCCACCTCGACGTCGAGCGCCAGCTCGAGCAGCCGCTTGAGCTGCAGTCCAATGATCGAGCCCACTCCCTGGGTGTGCAGCGGACGCCGGGCGTCGACCCGGTAGGCGGGCGGTATGTCCAGGACGCGGGTCAGCTCCTGGCAGATGAAGTCCTCGATGACCCGGGTCCGCTCGTCGACGTCGGCGTTGCGCAGCGCCTCGAGGTCGGGGGCCGGGGTTCGGCCGTCGCGTGTGGTGGCGGCCCGTTGGCTCAGTGTCGTCATCGTCAAGGTCCCTTTCGTGTGCTGTGTGATGAGCGCAGTCCACTGACTGCGACGAGCAACCCGAGGCCGCCGACAGCGGTGATGAGCAGCACTGCCGGGCGCTCGCCGGGGAAGGTCTCGCGCACCGCCGCGACCAGGCACAGCATCAGCACCGCCCCCAGCTGCACCCCGGTCTGATAGAGCGGGACGGCCAGCGCCCGGTCCGCGGCGGACACGCTCGCGGTGGCCTGCATGTTCAGCGCGGCGAAGGCGAGCACGAACCCGGCGCCGACCAGCAGCAGCGTCGGCAGCAGCCCCGTCGCGTAGCCGTCCTTGCCGAACGGCACCAGCTGGAAGCCGTAGCCGAGCGCCGGGGCGAGGGCGCCCAGGGCGATCAGCCGGGGCGCGCCGAACCGGGCCACCATCCGCCCGGCGAACAGCACGGAGACTGCCAGCGGCAGACAGGCGGGCAGAAAGGCCAGCGCGGTCTGCCAGGGCGTGAAACCGTGCTCGTTCTGCAGCACGAAGGTGGTGAGCAGGAGCAGGCTCAGATAGGTGCCGTTGAGTGTGGCGGCCCCCAGTGCCGACCGGGTCAGAGGACCGTTGCACAGCAGCGCGGCCCTCAGCAGCGGCGGTGCGGTGCGGCGCACGGCGGCGTCCTGGTCCTTGGCCTCCTCGGGAATGAGCCGGGCCGCGAAGGGCAGCAGCACCAGCGCCACCGGGGCGGGGAACAGGATGGTCCAGTGCCAGTCGGCCCCGGTCAGAATGCCGGAGAGCAGCAGTCCCGCGGTGAACCCGGCGGCGCCGAAGAGCGAGTAGACCGACACGGCCCGGCGCTGTTGTGGGCCCTCGGGGAAGGTGGTGCTGATGATGGCGAGACCGGTGGGGGCGGTCAGCGCCGCGCACACGCCCTTGACCACCCGGGTAATGATCAGCAGGGCCGCGCTGTCGGTCAGGCCGCCGACGAGTGAGGCGGCGGCGAACACCAGCAGGGCCGCGAGATAGACGCGGCGCCTGCCCCAGCGGGCCGTGACGCGCGGGCCGAGGAGCAGCAGCGCCGCGAAGCCCAGGGCGAAGCCGCTCATCACCCACTGCACGTCCCACAGGGAGAGCGCCAGGTCGTCGGCGATGGTGGGCAGTGCCACGAGCACCACCGACACCTCGAGCGCGTCAAGGAGCATGTTGCCGGCGAGCACGCAGAGCAGCACCCACAGTCTGGGGTGCGGCCGGGGCGCGGTGTGCGGGGTGTGCGAGTGGGACAGCGTGCTTGTCATATCGGTGTCCACCGCCGTGTGCGCAGGTCGGGTGTGGTCGGGCGAGAGCGAGATGGGCCGGCCGCGGCGGTTGTACGGGGAGAACGTCGCGGCCGGCCCGCCGGCGCCCCGGCGGGGGATTCCGGGCGCCGGTGTCTGACCGCTTAGCCGCCGAGCAGCGTGCCGCCGCTGGCGTCCAGGTAGGAGCCAGTGATCCAGCGGGCGTCGTCGCCGGCCAGGAACGCCACCACGGCGGCCACGTCGTCGGTCTCCCCGACCCGGTTGAAGGCGGACAGCGCCGCCATCTGTGCCGCGGCCTCGGGGATGTCGAAGACCGGGGTGCCGTTGTTGGTGATGCCGGGTCCGACGCTGTTCACGGTGATGTTGCGGGGCCCGAGGTGCTTGGCGAAGTGGAGGGTGAGCTGGTCGATGGCTCCCTTGGTCATCGCGTACGCCACCTCCTGCGGGTTGGCGAAGCGGGTCAGCCCGGAGGAGATGTTGATGATCCGGCCGCCGTCGGGCATGTTGCCCACGGCGCGCTGCAGGATGAAGAAGGGGGCTTTGGCGTTCACCGCGTAGAGCCGGTCGAACTGCTCGGGGGTGACGTCCTCCGGTGCCACGCCGCCCATCACCCCGGCATTGTTGACCAGGATGTGCAGGTCGGTGGCACCGGTGCGCTCTTTCAGGCCCTGTTCGAGCGCGAGGAACAACTCGTGGACATCGCCGGTGACGCCCAGTTCGGCCTGGATGGCGAACGCCCGGCCCCCGTCCTTCTCGATCGAGGCAACGACCTCGTCGGCGGCCTCGCGGCTGCTCGAGCCGTGCACGGCGACCAGTGCGCCCTCCCGCGCCAGCCGCACCGCCGTCGCCCGGCCGATGCCCCGGGTGGAGCCCGTGACGAGCGCGGTCCTGCCGGTGAGCGTGCCCATGGTAGTCCTCCTGTGCGTGGTGGCGGTGATGATGTGCTGCCGGGCGGGGGCGTGCGGCCGGGCTGGGTACGGGTTCTCCAGGCCGCTGATCATCGCGGCGAGGTGGCGTGGCACCGGGCCGAGCCGCAGCAGTTCGGCGAAGACGGCGCGCAGGGCGTCCACTTCGGGCCCGCCGAGCAGCAGCTGGGCCTGTGCCTCGATGTTGTTCAGCGCGCGCTGCCCGGCCGGGTGGCGGGTGGCGTGGTATCCGTCCAGCAGCGCCTCGTCAGGCCGGTCACCGAACTGTGCGGCGAGCCTCCAGCCGAGGTCGGCGGCGTCCTGCAGGCCGAGGTTGAGCGCCTGCCCGCCGACGGGCAGCTGAACGTGCGCGGCGTCCCCCGCCAGCAGCACCCGGCCGCGGCGGTACTCGGTGACCTGGCGGCGGGCATTGCCGAAGGCGTTGACCCACACCGGGCTACCGTGCCCGATGTCCTCACCGGTGACGCGCCGCCAGGCCGCCGCCACCTCGGCGAAGTCCGGCTCCCCGGAGCGGTGCCGGGGCGTGCTGCCGTACTCGTGCACCATGACCCGGGTGGTACCGTCCGGGCCACGGGCGGCGATGGCCAGTCCGTGCGGGTGCCGCTCGAAGCGGCGGCCCGGGATGTCGATGTCCGCGACGTCCGCCCGCAACAGCTCCTTGGTGGCGTCCGTGCCGGGGAAGTCGAAGCCGGCCAGGCGCCGCACCGTGCTCTTCTCTCCGTCGCAGCCGACCACAAAGGCGGCGCGCAGCCGCAGCGGGACCCGGTCGGGCCCGACGGCCTCCACCTCGACGCAGCCGGGCCGCTCGGCCAGGCCGGTGACCCGGTGCCCGCGCCACACCTCGGCGCCCAGCGCCACGGCCCTGCGGTGCAGCACTGCCTCGATCCGGGTCTGCGGCGCCTTCCACTGTCCGGCGTGCGGGTGGGCGGGGTCGGCCACGGTGAGATCCAGCGGGATGCCGCCGAAGTGGCCCGTGCCGCCGGGCGGCGGTGGGCCCAGCTGGTCGAGCAGGCCGCGCTCGTCGAGCAGCTCCATGGTCCGGGCGTGCAGCGTCGAGGCCCTTGACTCCGTGGTCGGCTCGGCCAGTTGCTCCAGCACGGTCACCCGGGCCCCGCCGGAGCGCAGCTCGACACCGAGCAGCAGGCCGACGGGGCCGGCACCGACGACGATGACGTCGGCGTCGAGGTCCGTGTCAAGGTCGGCCTCCAGCACGGCGCTTGATGTCGTGGGCTGCCTGGACATGGTTCAGCGCCGCGCTTCCGCGTATTCCTTGGCGTGGCCGAGGGTGGCCCGGCTGTTGGTGCCGAGCGCGTTGCGGATGAACGAACGCGCCTCGGCGACCCCCGCGTCGGGGCCGAGGATCCTGGTGATGTTCTCGGTGTTGAGTACGACCGTGTGCTGCGAGGTGGCGGTGGTGACGCCGTTGTCGTCCTCCGTCAGCTCCCAGTAGCCGGTGTGCAGCTTCATCAGGCCGGGCAGCGTGGTCTGCTTGTAGGCGATCTTGTGGTGCGGGAAGCAGACCCGCACCGACTCGGTGGTGTGCGACGAGCCGTCCTTGGTCAGGGTGTCCATGCGCAGCACCTGCAGCCCGGGGGTGTCCTCCCTCAGGTCTACGTGGGCGACGTGCGGCAGCCGCTGCTTCCACCGGTGGGCCTCATTGATGAAGTCGTACACGTCCTTGGCGGAGCCGTTGATCTCGACGCTGTCCTCGAAGGACAAGGTCAGCTCGGTCGCGCCGGTGGCGAGCTCGACGTTGGCCTTGAGCGAGGCGAGCTCGGAGCGGCTGTTGCGGTCGACGGCCTGGTCGATCCAGGCCAGCTTCTCGGGGTCGTCGCCGACGGCCCGGTAGTCGTGGAGCAGGCGTACCCGGGCGGAGCTCTCCCCGAGCGGCTCGATGATCCACGTACCGCCCATCGCCGCGACCGGCGGAGCGGGCACCTCCTGCCGGAAGGTGATGCGCAGCCGTTCGGGCTCCAGAGTGCGGCGGGAAGTCCAGTTCTTGGCCTCCCCGTTGGCGGTGGCCCAGATCCGGATCCGCTCCTCGAGCTCGCCACGCTCGACGTGGTCGACGTAGACGGACGGGGGGAAGATACGCGGCCAGTTCTCCACGTGGGCGATCAGCCGGTACACCTCGGTGGCCGGGGCTTCGATGGTGATGTCGTGCTCGACCTCACGCACGGTCATGTCTTCTCCTTGGCTTGGCGTGGCCGGGGCGGGGCGTGGGGGCGGATCGTCAGAAGTTGCCCAGGCCGCCGCAGACGTTGAGCGCCTGCGAAGTGATCGAGGCGGCGGTGTCGGAGGCCAGATAGCCGATGAGCCCGGCGACCTCCTCGGGGGTGGAGTAGCGGCCGAGCGGGATCTTGCCCTGGAACTTCTCCAGGATCTTCTCCTCGCTGGTGTCGTAGGCGGCGGCGTAGCCCTGCCGGACGCGCTGCGCCATGGGGGTCTCCACATAGCCGGGGCACACCGCGTTCACGGTGATGCCGGTCGGGGCCAGCTCGTTGCCCAGCGCCTTGGTGAAGCCGACGACGCCGTGCTTGGAAGCGGAGTACGGAGCGCCCAGGACGACGCCCTGCTTGCCCGCGGTGGAGGCGACATTGACGATCCGGCCGCGCTTTCTGTTCCGCATGCCACCGGTGTTCAGCACCTCACGGGTCATCAGGAAGACGCTGTTGAGGTTGGTGTTGATGACGTCGAACCACAGCTCGTCGGCGATGTCCGCGGTCACGCCGCCGCCGGACCGGCCCGCGTTGTTGACCAGGACGTCCACCGGTCCGTAGCGGTGGACGGCGGCCTGCACGAAGCGGCCGATGTCCTCCGGTGACCGCACGTCGCACGGCATGCCGTCGACGTCCAGGCCCTCGGCCTGGAGCTCCTTGACCGTGTCGGTCACGCTGTCCTCGGTGCGGGCGCAGAGGAACACCTGGTGTCCCTGCTGAGCCAGCAGCCGGGTCACGGCGAGCCCGATTCCACTGGTCGCGCCGGTGACGATGGCGACCCGCCGGTCCTGCTGCGTCATCTCTGTCTCCTGGAAGTCGGTTGGCCTGGTGGTGCGGGGCGGATGTGCCGCTGCCGCCGCACCGGAGCGCGAGCGGCGGCAGCGGCCCGTACGCACGGGTGGCGGCGCGTACGGTTCGGGGTTGGGGTGGGTACGAGTAGGGGTGTGGGGTCAGGCGGCCGTGACGGGTGCCAGGTGGGCGTTGACGACCTCGAGCAGGGCGCGCGGCGTCTCGGCGTCGGTCAGCGCGGAGTCGTCCAGCGTGATGCCGTACTCCCGCTCGATCCGGCCGCCGGTCTCCAGCAGCGCCAGCGACTCGTAGCCGAGCCGCTCGAAGTCGGTGTCGAGGATGTCGCCGTCGAGGTCGACGCCCTCGTCGGCTCCCGCGCCCTCACGCAGGATCCGCCTGAGGTCCTCGAGGGTGAATTCGGTTGCTGACATGTGTGTCCTCTCGTTCGTTTCTCAGTAGTGGCCGTCGAACGTCAGCGGCCACAGGTCCGCGCCACGACCGCGGAGTTGAAGCCGCCGTGGCCGCGGCCCAGGACCAGGGCGGCACGCAGCTGCGAGGCCCGTCGCGGCTGCGCGGTGACGAGGTCGATGTCGTACTCGTCGGCCAGGGTCACGTGCGGGGTCGGCGGGATGATCCCGTCCCGCATCGCCAGGAACGCGGTGGCCAGATCCAGCGGAGCGGCTCCGGAGTACAGCCGCCCGGTCATCGTCTTGGGCGCGGTGACCGGCACGGCGCGCGGTCCGAAGACCTTGGCGATGGCCTCGGCCTCGATCCGGTCGAGCTCGGGGATGGCAGCGGCGTCCGCGAAGACCACGTCGATCTCCTCGGGCCCGGTGTCCGCGTCCTCCAGCGCCAGCTCGACGGCCTTTTGCAGCCCGGGGCCCCGCCCGCTGCCGGGCCGGGGGTCGAAGGTCGAGCCGTAGCCGGCGATCTCCCCGTAGATGCGCGGGGCGCGGCGGCTGCGGGCGCTCTCCAGGTCCTCCATGACCAGCAACGCCCCGCCCTCGCCCGGTACATGGCCGCTGGCCGCCGCGTCGAAGGGCAGATAGGCCCGTTCGGGGTCGTCACTGGTGCTCAGCCGCTTGCTGGCCAGCAGGGCGACCCAGCCCCAAGGGCAGATCGAGGCGTCGATGCCGCCGGAGATGATCAGCCGGGTGCCCTTGCGGATCTGGCGGCGGGCTTGGGCGACGGCGTCCAGCCCGCCGGCCTGGTCGCTGACGACCACGCCGCTGGGCCCGCGCATGCCGTTGCGTATGGAGATCTGGCCGCTGTTGACGGCATAGAACCAGGCGAACGACTGGTACGCACTGACGTACTGGCTGCCCTTGCTCCACAGGTTCTGCAGCTCGCCCTGGCCGAACTCGAAGCCGCCCGACGAGCTGGCGGTGACCACGCCCATGTCGTACTCGGGCAGATCGCCCGGTTGCACGGCCGCGTCGGCGAACGCGCAGTCGGCGCCGACCAGGGCCAGCCGGGTCACCCGGTCAGTCTGCGGGATGAGCCGCCCCGGCAGATGTTCCTCGACCGCGAAGCCCTCGATCTCCCCGGCCAGCCTGGCCGGGTACTGCGAGGGGTCGAAACGGGCGATACGGCCGATGCCGTGGGTGCCGCTGCGAGTCGCGGCCCAGTAGTTCTCCACGCCCAGGCCGTTGGGTGCGGCGATGCCGAGGCCGGTGACGACTACCTTGCCCTTCCTCTCGCCGTTCTCGCCGGTCGTCATGCGCCACTCCTCTCGGGACGGGCGAGCACCGTGGCGCTCTGGAATCCGCCGAATCCGCTGCCCACGGACAACACCGTGTCGGTCTGCCACTCCCGCGCGGTCAGCGGCACATAGTCGAGGTCGCACTCGGGGTCGGGGGTGTGCAGGTTGGCCGTGGGCGGCACCACGCCGTGTTCCATGGCCAGGGCCGACGCGGCGATCTCGATGGAGCCGATGGCGCCCAGCGAGTGACCGACCATCGACTTGATGGAGCTGACCGGGGCGCGGTAAGCGTGCTCGCCCAGGCTGCGCTTGAAGGCCGCGGTCTCGTGCCGGTCGTTCTGCTTGGTGCCCGAACCGTGCGCGTTGATGTAGTCGATGTCCTGCGGGTTCAGCCGGGCCTCGTCGAGGGCGACCCGGATGGCCTCGGCCATCTCCCGCCCATCGGGGCGCAGCCCGGTCATGTGGAAGGCGTTGCACCGGGAGGCGAAGCCGGCGATCTCCGCGTAGATGCGCGCCCCGCGCCGCCTAGCGCCCTCCAGCTCCTCCAGCACGAAGACAGCCGCCCCCTCGCCCAGGACGAATCCGTTACGGGTCCCGTCGAACGGGCGGGAGGCGTGTTCCGGGTCGTCGTTGCGTGGTGTGGTCGCCTTGATCGCGTCGAAGCAGGCGACGGTGATGGGTGAGATGGGTGCATCGGTGGCACCTGCCACCATCACGTCGGCCGTGCCCTCCCGGATCAGCTCGGTGGCGTGCCCGACCGCGTCCAGACCCGAGGTGCAGCCGGTGGAGACCACCGTGCTGGGCCCCTCGGCGCCGACCGCCCAGGCAACCTCGGCGGCGAACGAGCTGGGGACCAGGTAGTTGTACAGGTGCGGCACCGCGTACTCGTGGTCGACCAGGTCCAGCCGTCCGCTGTCGCTGACCGTGCGGTACTCCCAGTCGAGACCCGTGGTCGCGCCAACCGCGCTGCCGATGGTCACGCCGGTGCGGTAGGGGTCGAGCCCGGCGAACTCCAGTCCGCTGTCGGCCACCGCCTCCCGGGCGGTGACCACGGCGAACTGCGCTGCCCGGTCCATCCGCCGCACCTCCTGCGGGGTGAGCCCGTGCAGGTCCGGGTCGAAGTCGGCCTCCGCCGCGACCTGGGAGCGGAACGGGGAAGGGTCGAAGGAACTGATCCTGCGGGTGGCGGTGCGGCCATCGGTGAGCAGGCTCCAGAAGTTCTTGGTCCCCACTCCGCCCGGCGCGATGACCCCGATGCCGGTGATGACGACGCGCCGACCGCCGCTCACAGCGCACTCCAGTGGTAGAAGCGGCTGGCCATCGCGTCGGCGGGCGAACGCCAGGTGGCCGGGTCGTACGGCTCGATGAACGGCTTCAGATCCGCGCTGATGCCGACGAAGCGGGGGTCGTTCTTGGCCGCCTCGATGCGCTCCCCGCCGTCCTCGGAGTCGAAGTCCTGCAGGTGGAAGTAGAGCCCCCGGTACGAGAAGAGCTGCCGGCGCCGGGTGCCCATCCCGTGCGGCATGTCAGTCTCGTCGAAAGCCGCGAACAGCCTGGCGACATCCTGGGCGGAGCCCGGCTCCATGCGGGCCACGATCAACGTACTGTGCATGTGTCTGTCTCCTTGTGGGCTAGACCTATCGGGCGGGGCCGAACCACCGCTCCAGGGCCATGGGAAGGTCGTGGTGGCTGCCAGGCGCGGCCCAGGCGACATGGCCGTCGGGGCGGATGAGCACCGCAGCGGTGTCCGCCAGCGGACCGTCGCTCCAGGCGCCCTCGGGCGTGCCGGTGACGATGTCGATCCGGTCCCTCCAGCCCGCCGCCCGGCGGCGCAGCTCGGGGTTGTCGGCGAGATCCAGCAGGACGCCGTGCCCCTGGTGCAGCAGTTCGGCGGAGCTGGTGGAACGGCCGTCCCGGGTCAACCGCAGGCGGGGCATGCGCAGGCCGAGCAGCGGATGGCTGCCGGAGCCGACGTCGTAGCGGACCTCCAGGCCGCTGACCATGGCGGCCAGATGGCGGCTGACCTCCTCGTACCGGATCAGCTCGGCGAGCACGTCGCGCAGCGGCTGCATCTCCTCGCCGCTGAGGAAGAGCAGGCCCTGGGCCTGGGTGTTCATCAGCAGCCGGTGCCCCACCGGGTGGCGTTCGTCGTGGTAGGTGTCCAGCAGCGCCTCGGGCGCGGTGCCGCGGACCACGGCGGCCAGTTTCCAGCCGAGGTTCACCGAGTCCTGGATGCTGGTGTTCATGCCCTGGCCGCCGGCCGGGAGGTGGATGTGTGCGGAGTCGCCGGACAGCAGCACCCGGCCGCGCCGGTACTCGGTCACCTGGCGAGTCGCGTCGCCGAACGCGCTGACCCACACGGGCTCGGCGTCGGAGATGTCGATACCGGTGAGCCGTTTCCAGGCGTCGGCGACCTCCGCGAAGGCGGGCGGCTCGGCACGCCGCTGCGGCGGGGTGCCACGCTCGCAGACGATGATGCGGGTGATGCCGCCGGGCAGTGGGCCGACCATGACCATGCCGCCGGGCACCGTCTCACCGATCATGCGCGGCTCGAGCTCGACGCCACGCAGGTCGGCGAGGTACATCTCCATGGTGGCGGCGGTGCCGGGGAAGTCGAAGCCCGCGGCCTTGCGGACGGTGCTGCGGCCGCCGTCGCAGCCCACCACCCAGGCGGCATGCAGGGTCTGTTCCCCGTCCGGGCCGCGCACGTCGATCCGGACGCCGTCCCCGTCGTCATGCAGGGACAGCAGCTCGTGGCCGCGGCGGATGTCCACGCCGAGCTCCGTCGCCCACTGCTCGAGTATGGCCTCGGTGGCGGACTGCGGCACGGTCTTGGCGGCCTGGTGCGCGCCCTCCAGGACGCCGAAGTCGACGGGGATGCCGCCGAAGTGGCCCTGGTTGCTGGTCTCGATGTCGCCGAAGCGGCGCAGCAGGCCCCGCTGGTCGAAGACCTCCATGGTGCGGGCCGTGAAGCCCAGTCCGCGGGACTCGCCGGTGCGCCCGGGAAGGCGTTCTATGACGGTGACGTCGACGCCGGCGAGGCGCAGTTCTGCAGCGATCATGAGTCCGGCCGGACCGGCGCCGGCAACGATGACTGGAGCGTCCATTACCTCTCCTAGGAGGGTCGGGAAACGGAACGAATTACGCCCGCACGCGGACGGAAGGAAAAAGCGAGGCCGCATGGGCTCGCTTGGCGCGGACTTACCGGCCCGCTCCGGTTGCCGGAGCCGGTCCGCGCAATCGCCCCGCCGCGGGACCTTTGCGGTTTCCCCGCGGTCCGGCGCCTCCCGCGACACGGATGTTT
Organism: Streptomyces sp. 8N616; assembly: GCF_052246385.1. Taxonomy (NCBI): domain Bacteria; kingdom Bacillati; phylum Actinomycetota; class Actinomycetes; order Kitasatosporales; family Streptomycetaceae; genus Streptomyces; species Streptomyces sp. 8N616. The sequence goes on from NZ_JBQQBY010000004.1 coordinate 109,761, forward strand.
GCGGCTTTGAGTGGCCTCTGCCTCGCCGCATACAGCGCACCGGGAAAGGCGCGCCGCGCTCCTCTCGGCGCAGTTCGGGGGAAGCTAGATAACAGCTTCTTCGGCGGCCGAAGCGCCGTCAAGGAAGATCGCTCAAGAGAACCGCAAACCTGTGTCAAGGAATTGAAACTCCTCAGCACGGCGTCAATTACCGTGTGGCGAACGAAAAATATCCACGGCCGTACTTGGCCCTCCCGCCCCCTCTCCCTAGCGTCCGGAACGTGCAACCAGGCACGAGTCCTTTCGCGAGGGAGAGCGACATGGAACGGGTGGAACTCTGTGAGGGTGCCGAATGCCGCCGGGTGGCGGCGGGGGGCGGAGGCCGGCTCTGCGCCACATGCCAGGCCCGGCTCGCCGCCGACATCCGCGCGTTGCCGCGGCTGTACGACTCCCTGGGCCAGATACTGGGCGGCGGCCGCGCCGAGCTGCGGGAGCGGACCTCGGGCGGCCACCTGCCCGGCATGCCCTTCAACGCCGCGGCCTCGGAGGCGCGTTCGGCCATCCATGGTGTCCTGTGCTCCTGGGCCGCGATGGTCGCCGAGGAACGCGCGGTGACGCCGCCGGCGCGTACCGTGCGGCACCTGGCCGACTTTCTCGTCCGGCACCTGGCGTGGCTGGCCGGGCACGACGCCGTGGCCGACCTCACCGTCGAGATGGCCCGGCTCGCCCGCCGGGGCCGGCGGATCGCCGACCCCGACCCGGTGCGCCGGGTGCCCGTCGGCGCCTGTGCGGAGCCAGGCTGCTCCGGCACACTGATCGCCCTCCTACGGCCTGGGACGGCCGCTGAGTTGGCGGAGATACGGTGCGACGTGGACCCGGCGCACCAGTGGGCCGCGCACGAGTGGACCCGGCTGGGCCGGCGCCTGCGCGGTCTGACCGCTCGGCCGGCGGGGTCGCAGACGGGACGGGTGGCCTGGCTGACGGCCGCCGAGATCTCGCGGCTGTGGGACATCTCGTCCGGCAGTGTCTACCGGCTGGCCAGCGAGCACCGCTGGAGGCGCCGCAGCCGGGGAGGGCGCGCCTATTACCACGAGGACGACGTCACGGACGCCTTGCGGGAGAGGGAACCGCGCTCGGCATAGCGGCCCGTCGCAGTGGCCCCGCACACCATTGAGGGGCGGCGCCTGTGGCGCCGCCCCTCGCTCCTTCCTCACCCCGTCGCCGCGGGCCCTCACCCGTTCCCGAACAGGAAGCCGACACCGCGCACGGTGCGGATCCAGTTGCTGGAGCCGAGCTTCCCGCGCAGGGTGCTCACGTGCGTATCGATGGTGCGGCTGACGTGCGGGCTCGCGGTGTGGGTCATGGGGTCACCCCAGATCTCGGCCATCAACTGACGGCGCGAGATGACCACACCAGGGTGGCTGGCGAGGTAGTAGAGCAGGTCGAACTCCTTACGGGTCACCTCCACCAGTCCTCCGTCGAGCCACACCTCGCGGGTGGCCGCGTCGATGCGCAGCGGACCATGCTCGATCGCCGGATCAGTGGCCGGGTGCCGCGGCCGGACCCGCCGCATGACGGCGTCGATCCGGGCCATCAGCTCCCGGAAGCCGTACGGCTTGTTCAGGCAGTCGTCCGAACCCGCCTGCAGTCCGAGCACCCGATCCGACTCGTTGCTGTGGTCGGTGAAGGCGATGATCGGGGTGTCGCCTGCCGCCCTGATGGTGCGGCACACCTCCAGCCCGTCGATGTCCGGCAGTTCCAGGTCGAGCAAGACCAGGTCCGCGTCGCGGTACGTATCCAGCGCCCGGGATCCCGTGGCGACTCCGACCGCGACATAGCCGTGGCGGCGCAGACCGCGGATCAGGGACTCGGCGACATCCACCTCGTCCTCGACTACGAGTACATGCATGGCCATCCCCAAGGTTGACGGCCGACCAGGCGGTCGGCACTGCTCTCTGCCTGCCAACGGGAGCCGGGTACCAGCGTGCATTACCCCCGTTCAGCACTCTGACAGCATAACAAACCGTCCGGGCTGTTTTTCAAGTCCAGGTCAAGCATTGACCGTAACGCCACCATCCGCTTCCCTCGTCGAACGGACTGCGATACAACCGCCTTCACACCCAGATACCCGCATCGAACTGCACGTATGTACCGGCCACAGAAGCGGCAATCCACGAGAGGGGCCTCGGGCTAGGATCGCCAAAATAAGACCATGCAGTCTGTTTTCTCGATCTTCGGGCAGACTAGGATAACCAAAGGTGTCCAGCCAGACACGAGCAGTCATGAGCGTGCCGTGTCCGGAGCGAACGCCACAGACCGAGGGGACGGGACCGCCCCATGCAGTTACGAGCCGAACACACACGACAAGCCCTCATCGACGCAGCTGCCCAGCTGTTCGACAGCAAGGGGCTGAGGGCCACCGGCCTGCTCGACATCAGCCGGAGTGCAGGGGTGAGCAAGGGCGCGCTGTACTTCCACTTCGGCTCGAAGGATGAGCTGGCCACCGCGGTGTGGCGTGAGGCCCGCAGCCGCGCGCACAGCCTTGCGCGGCGGCACTTCCCAGCCACCGCTGCTCCGGCTGTGGCCTCGGTGGCCCGGTTCGTCGTGGCCCTCACCTCCGAGATGCGGCGGGATCCGGTACTGCGAGCCGGAATCCGGCTGGAGGCAGAGGGCGAGCTCGACCAGCTCACCGGACCCACGCTGCGCCAGGAGTGGTTGACCTTTCTGGACTGCCATCGCCCGGAAGGCCAAGACGGCCGCTTCGTAGCACAGTTGCTCGCTGCCGTGACGGCCGGCCTGGAAGTGCTCGGACGTGAGGACGACACCTGGTGGGCGGGAGAGACCGTTGCCGGGATCTGGAAGCTGCTCCTGCGCCTCGTCCCGTCCGAAGCGACACTCAGCGCGCCGGAGAGTCAGGCGTCATCCTGACGATGTCGGCCGGCCGGCGCGAAATACAGCCCGTGTTCGTCGGCCCAGTCGGCATAGCTTCGCGCGGGCCGCCCGATCAGCCGCTCCACAGTGGGGTTCACCTGACCGCCGTTCCCCAGGAGCCTCCGCTCGGCGATCTCCAGCAGCGCCTGGGCCACCGGCGCCGGATAGCGGCTCTCGAGCAACTGCCGTGTCTGCTCACGGGACTGCTCGCGAAACACCAGAGGGCGCCCCAGCACGGTGCCGAGGATCGCAGTCTGCTGACGGGCCGTCAGCGACTCGGGTCCGGTCAGTGCGTAGGCCCGGCTTGCGTGGCCCGGCTCGGTCAGCGCACGGGCCGCGACGGCCGCGATGTCATACGGGTCGACACAGGCCGACGGTGCGTCACCCGGCCAGGCGGACACGGTGCCCTTCGCCCTGATGTCCGGTGCCCAGCCGAGCGAGTTGCTCATGAACGCTCTGGGCCGCAGCAGGGTCCACTCCAGCCCCGATGTCCGAACGCAGTCCTCGGTCTCCCGTTGCCAGCGCGTGATGAGGTCGTCGGCGCTCGAATCGGTGACGCCCAGCGCGGAGAGCTTGACCAGCCGCTGGACTCCGGCCCGGGCGGCAGCGGTGATCAGCTCGGCATCGTGTGCGGGGCGCAACGGGTTGTTGGTGACGATCAGCGCCGCCCCGACCCCGGACAGCGCCCGGCGCAGCGTGGCGGGCTCCTCGAAGTCCCCCACCACCGTCTCGGTCCGCGCCGTCGGCTCCGGCAGCCGCGCCGGATCCCGGGTCAACAGCCGTACGGCATGGCCCTCGTGGGCCAGCAGCCGTGCGGTCCGCCGTCCCACCGTTCCGCTCGCTCCGGTGAGCAGAATCATTCATATCCCCCGTATGCACAGACCTAGACCGAAGCCGTCGGACGCTCCATCTCGGCGACCACCCGCGCCCCGCGGTCAGGGGCCGCATCCAGGTGGGCCAGCACGGCGGGCACCGCGATCCCGGGCAGCACGTGCCGGTAGAACACGGAGACCTCCTCTTCCAGATCGGCCAGGTGTGACCCGGCCTTCGAGAGGATCAGAATCCCGTTGAAGGACGCGACCACGAAGCGGGCCGTCTGCCGCGGCACCACATGCGGGAGCACCTCGCCCCGCTTCTTGGCCTCGGCCAGCAGGGCGGCCGTCACGTCGATCCACCCCTCCTGCGGGCCCACCCGGAACAAAGTCTGCAGGCTCGGATCGGTCAGCAACTGGGACCCGGCCCGCAGCACGGGGTCGCGCGGGAAGCGGTGCGCGAGCACCATCCCCGTGTCCACCCACTCCTGCAGCTTGGAAGAACGCGCCGGAAGCTCCTCTTCCGTCAACTGCCCCTCGAGCACTCCATGCAGCAGAGCCTCCTTCGAGGCGAAGTGGAAGTACAGCGATCCCTTGGTCACGCCCGCCCGGGAGAGAATCTCGGAGATGCTGGCGGCGGCGTAGCCGCGCTCGGCGAAGACCTCCGCCGCAGCCTCCACGATCTGCCGACGGGTCCGGATCGCACGCTCCTGCTGCGCCATCGCGGCCTCCTGCCTCCTCGCTTCAGGGCCTTCCACCACGGGCGAAGCACCAGACTGGCGAGTGCAGTGACGGCGCCCTGACAGAAAACCAAACCGAACGGCACGTATATTACCGCATCGACTACCGGTTGCCATCTGCGCGACTTCGCGATCACAAACTTACTGACGCAGCCGGATCGAGCCGTTCGGGCCGTCGGCCGAGGGCTCCAGCAGCACAGGCAGCGTGCGGTGCCCGTCGGAGATGAACGACTCGATCGGCTGGACCGGGTCACACGGAACGGCGAGCTCCATCCGCGGAAACCTCTCGAAAGGGCCGGAAGCGCGATGGATGCCTCCCTCAGCGCAAGCGGACGTCCGATGCAGTGAAGTCCGCGACGGCATACCGCAGGGGAGGTTCGCTACGGGCTCCGCGCGTGGTCGAGAAGGTTGACGGTCGTTGCGTGCCCGCGCCGATGATCAGCAGCAGCGAGTCGAGGAGCTCCTCCTCGCTGAGGCCGCCTCCGCCCTCCGCGTCCCTCGCGGCGACCCGATCGCTGGTCACGTCCGGCGCGGGCTCGGCGCGCCAGGCCGCTACCGGATCGGCGAGTTGGTCCGCCATAGGCCGTCAGCATGCTCCTGGCCTCTCGGCGCGGGCACGCGCTGCTGGTTCCCGGGCGCCAATGCCGCGCTGACGTGCGGTCCCATTTAACCTTTGAAAAAAACCGGCCAGTCTGTATCTTATGAAGCCGTAAGGTCCGAACGCAATCCACTCAGCTACGGGGCGAGGTCACCTTCATGACTCAGCTGACGACGATTTCGCGCAACAGCTACACCGTTGGCTCCTCTCTGGCTCCCGAGGCCACGCTCACGACCACCGTGCCCAAGGAGTTCGTCCATCTGGACACCGTCGCCGAGGTCTTCCTGACCGGCTGCATACAGCTCAGCGCCACCCACTTCTCCCTCACTGGCCAGTGGCCCAGGGCGCACACCTTCTTCACCACCGATGGCGGCACCCGGTACGACCCACTCATAGCGGCCGTGACGATCCGGCAGTGCGGGCTGTACCTCGCACACGCCAAGTACGGGATTCCGCTCGAGCACGTCTTCCTGCTGCGCGACCTGGACTTCACCGTCGTCGACGAGGAGATGGCCATCGGGCAGTCCCCTGCCGACATCGTCCTGGACGCCAGCTGCCCGGAGCTGCAGTGGCAGGGCCGTCAGCGCGTGGAGTCCCGGATGGAGTTCACCATCCACCGGGCGGGCCGCCTGGTGGCCACCGGAAGCTCGGGCTTCGCCTGCCTGACGCCGGCGTTCTACCAGCGCGTACGTGGCGAACGGATCAGCACCACTACCAATGGACTGCTCAGCCGACCGGCCCCGGTCAGCCCGGCCAGCGTGGGCCGGTCAGCTCCGACAGAGGTCGTACTCGCTCCTACCGGCATGCCGAACCGCTGGCTGCTGAGCCCCGATCCGCGCCATCCCATCCTCTTCGACCACGGCAGCGATCACACCCCCGGGATGGTCCTGCTCGAAGCCGCACGTCAAGCCGGTCACATCCTTCTCACCCCCCTGGGCGTGAAGCCTACCTCCGCAGCCATCTCTTTCCATCGATATGCGGAGCTGGACACCCCTTGCACTATCTCGGCCGAATTGATGGACGGCTCCGTGAATGGCGAGCGGACAGCCAAAGTGACTGCCCATCAGGACGGCCCCGTTCTCTTCACCGCGGTCCTCTCCGGGCCCGCAGCCACCGCCCGGAATCAACGACCGAATTGACCTCGGCGACAGCACTTCGCCTCGCCGATCGAGCGTTCGGCGGGGCGAAGCGGGCCCCGAATCAACCAACAGCGGGCCGAAGCAAGTCCCGTTGCGTGAACTCCGGCGTCGCGGAGAGACGCTGGACCAGGCGCTGCTCCGCCGCGCCTCTCGGCAGCTTCGACGTGGCCGTCGGGCACGATGACCAGTACCGCTGTTCTCACCCCATCTGGCCGGGCGGTCTCACCCCATCTAGCTGCCCTGGCCCTGCTGGCTGATCCGGTGCAGGAATTCGGCATTGCTGCCGGTGTTCCTCATCCGGTCCAGCAACAGCTCGATCGCCTTCTGCGCGTCCCGCTCGTGCAGTGCGCGCCGCAGCCTGCGGACGACCGCCAGTTCGCCGGGCGGGGTGAGGATCTCCTCCCTGCGGGTGCCCGAGGGGTCGACGTCGATCGCCGGGAAGATCCGCTTCTCGGCGAGGGCGCGGTCGAGGCGCAGTTCCATGTTGCCGGTGCTCTTCAGCTCCTCGAAGTAGTAGTCGTCGGCCCGGGACCCGGTCTCGACCAGCGCGGTCGCCAGGATCGTCAGCGACCCGCCGTTCTCGATGTTGCGCGCGGCGCCGAACAGCCGCTTGGGCGCCAGCAGGGCGGAGGAGTCGACTCCGCCGGTGAGGATGCGCCCGTTGCCCGGTGCGCAGTTGTTGTGCGCGCGGCAGAGCCGGGTGAGGGAGTCGAGCAGGATCACCACGTCATGGCCGAGTTCCACGAGCCGTTTGGCGCGCTCGATGGCCAGGTCGGCGAGGGCGGCGTGGTCCTTGGCGGGCCGGTCGAAGGTCGAGGAGACGACCTCGCCGCGCACCGAGCGCTGCATGTCGGTGACTTCCTCCGGCCGCTCGTCGAGGAGCACCACCATGAGATGGCACTCCGGGTGGTTATGGGCGACGGCCTCCGCGAGTTCCTGAAGGATCACAGTCTTGCCTGTCTTGGGCGGGGCCACGATGAGCCCACGCTGTCCCTTCCCGACGGGCGCGACGAGATCGATGACCCGGGTCGCCATCCGCCCCGGAGCGGTCTCGAGCCGCAGGCGCTGCTGCGGGTGGAGCGGGGTGAGATCGGCGAAGTGGGGACGGTCGGCAAGGCTGGGACGATTGGCGAGGCGGGGACGGTCGCCGCCTCCGCCCGCCTCGATCCCGTTGACCTTGTCGACACCGACCCACGGCTGGGTGGCCTTGCCGTGCCCGGGGCGCGTGGTGCCTTCGGCGAAGTCGCCTTTGCGCAGGCCGAGTCGGCGTACCTGGTTCATCGTCAGGTGCAGATCGCGCACGCCGGGCAGATAGCCGTCGGCGCGTACGTACGCGTGCTGGCCGACGAGGTCGACGACCCCGGCGAACGGCAGGACCACTTCGTCCTTCGCCGGGCGGAGCTGGGGGGAGGTGTGTTCAGTTGGGGATTCGGTAGCGGTACTCACGCGGAGTCCTTTCGTGATTCGCTCGAACAGGAAAAGATCGAGGAGAGAAGGGGAAGGGGAAGGGGAGGCCGCACCGAAGCCGGAACAACTCACAGCTCCGCAGGGCGGCAGGGATCAACCCGCGGCGACGTACGCACACGCGTACGGGAATCAGCCACGGTGATGAAGAATCAGGAACTTCGCACAACACCGGTCATCGAAAGACGGTGACGGTGCCGACTGCGGAAGCCTTCGAACGAACAAGCACGGGCGCCGCGACGCGGCGTACACACGTGCTGTGAAAGAGAGTAGCACCACCGCACCCGGGCAGCGCGGGACGAGAACTCACCCGCGCAGTTCGGATGAGCGTGCCGGGTTGAGCGTGCGATGCCGGCGAGCACGCCATCGACAGAAACATGGTGCTGCGCAGCGGCAGCACCAGGGATGAGTCCGAGCGGGTCGCGGACGAGACGGTCAACGCGACCCGCAGCACATACGGTTCTTTCAGCCCGCGGTGCTCACCGTCCGTGTGTCCCTGCCGGACCGCAGGACGATCCCGGGAATCCGGCCCGTCACGGTGTCGTCCCGGACGGTCTCCACACCGTTCACCCGCACGCTCACGATTCCCACCGCCCGCGAGTCCAGCCGCGGGCTGTCCCCCGGCAGGTCGTGTACGAGCCGCGCAGGGCCCGCCTCGATCCGCTCCGGGTCGAAGAGCACCAGATCCGCGTGCCAGCCCTGGGCGATACGGCCGCGCTCCCGCAGCCCGAACAGCTGCGCCGGGTCGTCCGTGAGCATCTTCACCGCCTGCTCGAGGCCGACCAGTCTGCGGCCGCGCAGGCAGTCCCCCAGGAAGCGGGTGGTGTACGGCGCACCGCACATCCGGTCCAGGTGAGCCCCGGCGTCCGAGCCGCCCAGCATGACGTCCTCGTGCTCCCAGGTCTGCCTGCGCAGCTCCCAGCTGGCCGGGTCGTTGTCGGTCGGCATCGGCCACAGCACCGTACGGAGCTCGTCGTTGGCGCAGATCTCCACCAGGCAGGCGAAGGGGTCCTGGCCGCGCTCGGCGGCGATGTCGCGTACGACGCGTCCGGTGAGCCCTGCGTTGGCCTCCGAGTAGGTGTCGCCGATGACGTATCGGCCGAAGTTCGTCAGCCGCCGGAAGACACCGGCCTCCTTGCTGTCCGCGCGGCGCAGCATCTCCGCCCGTACGGCGGGGTCGCGCAGCTTCGCGATCCGCTCCGGCACCGGCAGGCCCAGGATGTCGCCCCAGCCGGGGATGAGGTTGAGGGCGCAGAAGGTGCCGAGCGACATGTTCATGGGCGTGAGGATCGGCATGGTGAGGGTGACGATCCTGCCGCCCGCCTTGCGGGCCCGCTCGGAGGCGAGGAGCTGGCGCGGGACGCGCTCGGGCACGGCCGCGTCGATGGTGAGCACGTTCCAGTTGAGAGGCCGGCCCGCGGCGGCCGACATCTCGACGAAGAGGTCGATCTCCTCGTCCGCGAACTGGTCGAGGCAGCCGGCGACGATCGCTTCGATCTGCGTGCCCTCGTGCTCGCCGACCGCGCGGGAGAGCGCGAGCAGTTCGTCAGGCGCGGCGTGCCGGGAGGCGACGGGCTTGCCGTCGCCGTCCGAGTGCGTGGAGGACTGGGTGGTGGACAGGCCCCACGCGCCCTGGTCCATCGCCTCGTGGAAGAGCCGGAGCATCTGCTCCAGCTGTTCCGGCGTGGGCCGGCCGCCGACCGCGTCCGGGCCCATGACGTGCCTGCGCAGCGCGCAGTGCCCGGCCATGAAGCCCGCGTTGACGGCGATCCGGCCCTCCAGCGCGTCGAGGTAGTCGCCGAACGAGTGCCAGTTCCAGGGGGCGCCCTCTTCGAGCGCCACCAGGGACATGCCCTCGACCTTGCTCATCATCCGGCGCGTGTAGTCGGCGTCCTCGGGACGGCCGGGGTTGAGCGGCGCGAGCGTGAAGCCGCAGTTGCCGCCGGCGACGGTGGTCACGCCGTGGTTCATGGAGGGGGTGGCGTACGGGTCCCAGAAGAGCTGGGCGTCGTAGTGGGTGTGCGGGTCGACGAAGCCGGGGGTGAGGACGAGGCCCGTGGCGTCCTCGGTGCTGCGGGCCTGTTCCGTGACGGAACCGGCCTCGGCGACGACCGCGATCCGCCCGTCGCGTATGCCGACGTCGGCGACGCGTGCGGGCGCGCCCGTGCCGTCGACGACGGTCGCTCCGCGAATGAGGTGGTCGAGCATGGCTGAGGTCCCTTCTCGGCTGAGGCGGTCTGTCGGCCGGGTCACGGCCGGACCGGCCGGCCCGGCCGAGTGGTTTCGTCCGGAGGCCGCCGCGGCTCGGGCTCCGGACGTGTTCGCCGTGCGTCCGCGTCCTCGCGCCCGCGCCCGAAGGCCGGGCGCCGGATGCCCCGATGGCCCCGGCCGGAGGCCGCCGCGGAGGGGCCTCCAGACGGGGCCACTCCCGGAACGGCGGCCCGGGATTTCCCCGTCCCGTGCGGGGCAGCCCCCGCCGGACGGCGGCAGCTGCCCACGTTTCACGGGTGTGGGCATGCGTTCCGCGGGGCTGGGGGCACACACCTCCCAGCGGTAGCTGGGGGAGGGTGGGCCCAGCTCGGCCCGCACCCGGCGACGGCGCACACCCCCGCCGGGGGCTTCCGGTTTCGTACGCGGCTGCACGCCGGTGGCCGCGTTGTGCCCACCCTCCCCCAGCTACCGCTGGGAGGTGCCCCCAGCCCCGCGGAACGCATGCCCACACCACGGCGAGCGCCGTCAGGTGCCTGCCGCCTGGCGGAAGCGGGTCGTGCGGTGGACGGGGTCCGTGTCGATCTTGGGGATCACGTGCTCGCCCACCAGCCTGAGCGTGTTCATCACGTCCTCGAACCGCACCCCGATCGGTATGCCGAAGCTCAACTGGTCCGCCCCCGCCTGCTCCCACCGCTTGCACTGCTGCAGCACCTCGTCCGGATCACCGCAGATCAGCAGCTCCTCCTGGATGAGCAGCTCGATGATCTCCTCATTGAAGTCCGGCAGCATCTCCGGCCACACCGGCAGCCCCTCGGGCTTCGGGAAGGTGTCGTGGTAATGGAAGACCAGGGACTGCAGCCGGTTGAGCCCGGCGCCCGCCGCGATCCGTACGGCCTCCTCGTGCGTCTCGGCGCAGATCGCGGTCGACGTCACCATGACGTTGTCGTTGACGAAGTCGCCGACCGGCTCGGCCTCCCGGATGGCGGTCTTGTACTGCTCCAGGACCCACTCCATGTCGGAGACCTTCTGCACGCTGAAGCCCAGCACCCCGAGCCCCTTCTTCGCCGCCATCGCGTACGAGGACGGGGACCCGGCCGCGTACCACATGCCGGGGTGGGACTTCCCGTACGGCTTGGGGAAGACCTTGCGCGGCGGCAGCGACCAGTGCTTGCCCTGGAAGCCCTCGTACTCCTCCTGCAGCCACATCCTGGGGAACTCGGCGATCGTCTCTTCCCAGATCTCCTTGGTGTGGTTCATGTCGGTGATGCCCGGCAGGAACCCCAGGATCTCGTGACTGCCGGCCCCGCGCCCGGAGCCGAACTCGAAGCGCCCCTCGGAGAGGTGGTCGAGCATGGCCACTTTTTCGGCGACCTTCACCGGGTGGTTGACCTGGGCGAGCGGGTTGAAGATGCCGGAGCCGAGGTGGATGCGTTCGGTGGCGTGCGCGAGGTAGCCGAGGAACACGTCGTTCGCCGAGAGGTGCGAGTACTGCTCCAGGAAGTGGTGCTCGGAGGCCCAGGCGTACTTGAAGTTGTACGTGTCGGCCTGGATGACGTACTTGGTCTCCTCGATCAGAGCGTTGTGCTCCGCCTCGGGGTCGACTGCACGCCGCGTGTCGGGCACATATCCCTGTACGAAGATCCCGAATTCCAAGGAGGTTCACCGTCCCGAGGTTGTATCTGACGGAGCGTCAGCTCGCGATGCAGACGACTGTCGCACCGGCCGTACGAGCCGTCAATAGCTGATGCCTCGTCAGAAAATGCTGACTCCCGCCAGCCATCCGCCGTCGATGACGAAGGGCTGCCCGGTGATGTACGAGGAGTCGTCGCTGGAGAGGAAGAGCGCCAGCCTGGCGACCTCTTCCGGCCGCCCGACGCGCTCGAGCGGCACCAGCCTCCTGTAGAGCTCGTCCAGGGCCGCGGAGGTCTCCGCCGGGTCGGCCGTGGGGTCGAGCTGGGCGGGATTGCTCATCGGGGTGTCGATAGCGCCCGGGCACATCGCGTTGACCCTGATCTTCCTGCCCGCCAGCTCCAGCGCCGCCACCCGGGTCAGCCCGACGATCGCGGCCTTCGTCGCCGCGTACGAGCCGACGGCGGCCATGCCGGTCAGGGCCGTGTACGAGGCGGTGTTGACGATCGTGCCGCCGCCGGCCGCAGCGATCTCGGGGGCGACGGTCTTGATGCCGAGGAAGGCTCCGACCTGGTTGACCTGCACGATCTGCTGGAACTCGTCGAGCGGGGTGGCGGTCAGCTCGTTGAACCTGAGAATCCCGGCGTTGTTGACCAGCCCGTCGATCTTCCCGAAGGCGGCTTTGGCGGCGGCGACCGCGGCCTGCCAGTCCGCTTCCTGGCTCACGTCGAGGTGGACGTACGTGGCGACGCTCTCGCTCAGCTCCTTGGCGAGCGCCTCGCCCTGGTCGTCGAGTATGTCGCCGAGGACGACCTTCGCGCCCTCGGCGGCGAACAGCCGTGCCTCCTGCTCGCCCTGTCCGCGCGACGCGCCGGTGACGATGACGACGCGGCCGTCCAGCTTGCCCATGAGGAACTCCTCAAATCCAGCCAGGGGGCTCCCCCTGGGCGTCGGGTGCGGGCCGGTGGCCGTGGTGGCCCCCCAGACTCCGTCCGGGGGGACTCCCAGCCCCGCGGAACGAATGCCCACACCACGGCTAGCCGTCCAGGTGCGGGGCGACATCCGTGGTGAAGGCCTCCATCTGGTCGGTCAGTTCGGCCCGGCTCCGGCTCCGGAAGCGGACCTGGATCTGGTGCACGCCCATGGCCGCGTACTCGCGCAGCGACTCGGCCAGCTGCTCCGGCTTCCCCGACAGCGTCCTTCTGCCGACGTGCCAGCCGGGCTCACCGACGTACAGCGGCTCGGTGATCGCGCCGATCTCGATCGGCTCCGTCACCCCCGCCTGCTCCCGAAGGGCATGCAGCCGGGCGATCTGCTGCGGCAGCCGGTCGCGCGGGTCCCCCTGCGGCAGCCAGCCGTCGCCGCGGACCGCGGCCCGCCGTACGGCCGCGGGGGACGAGCCGCCCACCCAGAGCGGCGGGCGCGGCTCCTGCGCCGGGCGGGGCCGCTGACCGAGGCCGCTGAACGCCAAGCGTTCGCCGCCGAACTCCGGGAACTCCTCGGGCCCCAGGGCCGCCTTGAGCGCGTCGACCGCCTCGTCCAGGACGGGCCCGCGCTCGGCGAACTCCACGCCGAGCGCCGCGAACTCCTCCTCCACATGCCCGGCCCCGACCCCGAGGACCAGCCGGCCGCCGGAGAGGTGGTCGAGCGTCGCGTACTGTTTGGCGGTGGCCAGCGGGTGCCGCAGCCCGACCACGGCCACATGGCTCAGCAGCCGTACGCGCTCGGTGAGTCCCGCGAGGTACGCGAGGGTGGCCACCGGGTCGTACCAGGTCGTGCCCATGGCGGCGGCGAGCCGCCGGGGGATGGCCACGTGGTCGCAGCAGGCGACGTAGAAGAAGCCCAGCCGGTCGGCGGCCCTGGCCACCTCGGCGAGATCGCCAGGCCCGGCCCCGGCCTCCCAGGGCTCCGCGTAGATGGTGCTCAGCGACTGGATCGGCAGTTGCATGCCGTACACCAGCTGCCCTCCTGGCAGGATCTGAACCACGTCGTCTCCTCGACGGTCGGTCGGTCACTCGGCCGCGCCAAGCGGCGCCCGGCCCGGCGCCCGGCCCGGCGGCGGGCCCGGCGGCGGGCCCGGCGGACGGGCGGGCGGAATTTCCGCGCCGCAGGCGCGGGCCGACCGGGCTGCGGCTCCGGCGCCACGCCCCCGGCACTTCGGCCCCTGGGCGCTACGCCCCCGGCCAGAGGCCGTCCTTCGTCAGCCGCAGCAGCTCGATCGCGTTGCCGCGCACGATCCGCTCCACGACGTCCGGCGCCAGGTGCCCCATCTGGGCCTCGCCGACCTCCCGCGACTTGGGCCAGGTCGAGTCCGAGTGCGGGTAGTCCGTCTCGTACAGGACGTTGCCGACCCCGATCGCGTCCAGGTTCCGCAGCCCCACCGCATCGTCGAAGAAGCAGCCGTAGACGTGTTCCGCGAAGAGCTCGGACGGCGGGCGGAGCACCTTGTCGGCGACGCCGCCCCAGCCGCGGTTCTCCTCCCAGACCACGTCCGCGCGCTCGAGGATGTACGGGATCCAGCCGATCTGGCCCTCCGCGTACATGATCTTCAGGTCGGGGAAGCGGTCGAACGTGCCGGACATCAGCCAGTCGACCATCGAGAAGCAGCAGTTGGCGAAGGTGATCGTGGACCCGACGGCCGGCGGTGCGTCCGCCGAGGTCGACGGCATCTTCGAGCTGGACCCGATATGCATGGCGATGACCGTGCCGGTCTCGTCGCAGGCGCGCAGGAAGGGGTCCCACGCGTCGGTGTGGACGGACGGCAGGCCCAGGTGTGGCGGGATCTCGCTGAAGCAGACGGCCGGCACGCCGCGCGCCGCGTTCCTGCGCACCTCCGCGGCCGCCAGCTCCGCGTCCCACAGGGGGATCAGGGTCAGCGGGATGAGCCGGCCCTGCGCCTCGGGCCCGCACCACTCCTCCACCATCCAGTCGTTGTAGGCCCGTACGCCCAGCAGCCCGAGTTCGCGGTCCTTGGCCTCGGTGAAGGTCTGGCCGCAGAACCGCGGGAAGGTCGGGAAGCAGAGCGCGGACTGGACGTGGTTGACGTCCATGTCGGCCAGCCGCTCGGGCACCGAGAAGGATCCGGGGCGCATCTGCTCGTACGTAATTCCTTCGAGCCTGATGTCGTCCCTGGCGTAGCCGACCGCCGTATCCAGACGGGTCAGGGGGCGGTGCAGGTCCTCGTACACCCACCAGTCCGCGACGGGTCCTTCGTCGCCCGGGGCGCCCATCTTGGGGGCGAACTTGCCTCCGACGAAGGTCATTTCCTTCAGGGGCGCGCGGACGATGCGGGGTCCGACGTCGTGGTACTTCGACGGGAGCCGGTCCCGCCAGACGCCGGGGGGCTCGACCGTGTGGTCGTCCACCGAGATTATCTTCGGGAAGCTCTCCATGTCTGACACGGTAGCGCTTATCTGACGAACCGTCAGCTACTCGGGCAGGCGCTTGCTCCGCGCCCTCTGTACACGGTTTGTAGAGAGATGGGGAGACAGCGGACTCCTGGTGACGCAGCAGTCATGCACAAGGCAAACTGGCGTGTGCGACTTGACATAAGGAGATCTGGGGGCAGCGAATGGGTCAGGAACCGGCGGTCGGCGCGCGCCTGCGTTTCGCCGTACTCGGTCCCGTACGGGCCTGGTGCGGCCAGCAGCCGCTGCCGACCGGTTCGCCGCAGCAACGCGCCCTGCTGGCCGCCCTCCTGCTCCGCGGCGGCCGCACCGCCACCGCGCCCGAGCTGGTCGACGCGCTGTGGGGCGAGGACCCGCCGGAGGCCGCCGTGGCCGCGCTGCGGACGTACGCGTCCCGGCTGCGCAAGGCTTTCGGACCGGACGCGGACGCGCTGGTCAGCGAGTCGGGCGGGTACGCGATCCGGGTCGCGGACGGCTGCCTCGACATCGCGCTGGCCGAGCGCTGGGCGGCCGAAGCCGAGAAGGTCCGCAGCCATGGCGACCGCAGCCGCGCCCGCGACCTCATCAACGACGCGCTCGGCCTCTGGGACGGCGAACCGCTGGCCGGGCTCTCGGGCCCGTACGCCGAGGCGCAGCGCACCCGCCTCGACGAGTGGCGGCTCCAACTCATCGAGACCCGCCTCGAGATGGACCTGGAGGTCGGCTGCCACGCGGAGGCGATCTCCGAGCTCACCGCGCTGACCGCCGCCCACCCGCTGCGCGAGCGGCTGCGCGGCCTGCTGATGCTGGCGCTCTACCGCAGCGGCCGGCAGGCGGAGGCGCTCGCCGTGTACGCGGACACCCGGCGGCTGCTCGCGGACGAGCTCGGCATCGACCCGAGCGCCGAGCTCAACGAGCTGCACCAGGGCATCCTCCAGGCCGACGCGGGCCTGGCCGCCGCGCCTGCGGGCGGCGGGCACGGCGGCGATCCGGCGCGCGAGGCGGCGGTCGTACGGCCCGCGCAACTGCCCGCGACGGTCGCCGACTTCACCGGGCGCGCGGCCTTCGTCGGCGAGCTCGGCGAGCAGCTGGCGACGGCGGAGGGCCGGATCATGGCGGTGTCGGCGGTGGCGGGCATCGGCGGCGTGGGCAAGACGACGCTGGCCGTGCACGTGGCGCACGCGGCCCGGGACCGCTTCCCGGACGGGCAGCTGTATGTGGACCTCCAGGGCGCGGGTGCGCGCGCCGCGGAGCCGGAGGCCGTGCTGGGCGCGTTCCTGCGCGCCCTCGGTACGCCGGACACCGCGATCCCCGACGCGGTCGAGGAGCGCGCCGCGCTCTACCGGTCGACGCTGGACGGGCGCCGGGTGCTGGTCCTGCTGGACAACGCCCGCGACGCGGCCCAGGTCAGGCCCCTGCTGCCGGGTACGGAGGGCTGCGCGGCACTGATCACTTCGCGGGCTCGTATGGTCGACCTGGCGGGCGCGCACCTGGTCGATCTCGACGTCATGAGCCCCGAGGAAGCCCTTCAGCTCTTCACGAAGATCGTGGGCGAGGAGCGGGTCGCGAGTGAGCGGGAGGCGGCGCTGGACGTCGTCGCGGCGTGCGGCTTCCTGCCGCTGGCGATCCGCATCGCGGCGTCCCGGCTGGCCGCGCGGCGGACGTGGACCGTCTCGGTCCTGGCCGCGAAGCTGGGCGACGAGCGCCGCCGCCTGGACGAACTCCAGGCGGGCGACCTCGCGGTCCGCGCCACCTTCGAACTCGGCTACGCCCAGCTCGAACCGCAACAGGCCCGCGCCTTCCGGCTGCTGGGCCTCGCCGACGGCCCGGACATCTCCCTGACGGCGGCCGCGGCGGTGCTGGACCTGGACGCCTACGAGACCGAGGAACTCCTGGAGTCCCTCGTGGACACCTCCCTCCTCGAATCCGCCGCCCCGGGTCGCTACCGCTTCCACGACCTCGTACGGCTTTACGCGCGTGCATGCGCGGAGAGGGACGAACTCCCCCCGTCGGAGCGGGACGCGGCGCTGTCGCGGCTGCTGGACTTCTACCTGGCGACGGCGGCGGGGGTCTACGCGCTGGAGCGGCCGGGTGACCGGGTCACGGCCCACGTCGCCCCCACCCGGCGCCCCGGCCTGTCCTTCCCGGACCGGAACGCGGCGTTGAAGTGGCTGTTCACCGAAGCCCGGTGCCTGCTGGCCTGCGCCCAGCAGCTGACCGGCCCGAGCACGCTGAGGCGCGCGGTCGACCTCGTCTTCGTGACCAAGGACCTGGCCGAATCCGGAGCCGATTCCCGCCAGTGGGGGCAGGCGAACACGGCGCTCGCGGCTGCCGCGCGAGAGGTGGGCGACCCGCTGGCCGAGGGGCGGGTACGCGCCTCGCTCGCGCATCTGCACAGCCTTGCGGGCCGGTTCGACGAGGCGGACAAGGAAGCGCAGTCCGCCATGCTGCTCGGGCTCGCGGCCGAGGATCCCGTCGCTTCCGGCTTCGCGCCCAACGACCGCGGCATCATCGCGACCTACCAGAACCGCCACGAGGACGCCGAGGCGTATCTGACTCAGGCACTGGCCACCTTCCAGGCCGACGGAAACCAGCAGTGCGAGGCGAGTTCGCTCTGCAACCTCTCGCGAGTGCACCTGAACACCGGGCGGATCAGCAGTGCCGTACGGCTGGCGGAGGAAGCGATCGCCATCTACCGGCAGTTGGGCGTCACGATGCGGCTGGCCAACGGGATGTACACGCTCGGGCTTGCTCTCACGCAGGACAAGCGGCTCGATGAGGCCATGCACCAACTCACCGAAGCGCTGGCGATCTTCCGCGACAGCAGGCAGCGGCTGTGGGAGGGTATGACCTACTTCCGGCTGGCCGAAGTCCATCTCGCAGCGCAGCGCCCGGCCCAGGCCGCCGTCCACGCCGAACAGTCGCTCTCCGTGCTCCGCGGTATCGGCGGCGAGTGGCGGCGCGCGAACGCGCTGACCGTGCTCGGGCAGGCTCTCAGCGGCGTCGGCCACGCGGACCGGGCCCGGGCGTGCTGGCAGGATGCGCTGGCCGTTTACGAGCAGTTGGGCTCGCCGGAGGCGGACGAGGTACGACGCCTCCTCGCGCCGGTCGCCGCGGCCTGAACCCCTGCCGGGGGCATTGCCGCGGACGTTTATCGATCGTTCATCGCTCCGCGCCATTCTCATGAGTGCCGATCCGCCGCGTCGGGGGGCAGACGGGTCGGTGAGATGGCCCCACCACTATGGTGAGCGGCTCCGATATGCCCGTCCGGCGGCCCACGGGGGAGTCGCCGGGCGGGTTGCTCAACGGAGCGCGCACTCACAGGAGTTGATCGCAATGACGACCGAGAAGAAGCCCAAAACCGTCGCGCCCGATGTGGTGAAGCCGCTGGACAACCACACCACCGGCGGGGACGTCACCACCCTGGACAGCCACGCGGACCTCGTCCCGGTGGACAACCACACCACCGGCGGGGATGTGACCGCCGCACTGACCAACCACATCACCGGCGCAGATCTCAAGCCGGAGGACAACCACACCACTGGCGGGGACACCAAGCCGCTGGACAACCACACCACCGGCGGAGGCCTGACCGCACTGGCCGGCCACGCCGCCGGCGGAGACCTCAAGCCTGAGGACAACCACACCACCGGCGGGGACACCAAGCCGCTGGACAACCACACCACTGGTGGGGGCATCTGACCCCGGCCACACCGAGCGGGGGACGGCCGCGGCGGCACGGAGGGGGAGCCGTCGCGGCCGCATCTCCTTGTGCGATCTCGCCAACCTTCGCTCTCTTTTGGCCAGACATCGGAAGAGTCGCTGCCTTTGCATCCGCATCGCATCTTCAACTGGGAATAGACATCCCATCCCTACGGCCCTCAGGAGCTGGCAATGTTCTGCACGAAGAGACTTCTCATAACGATTGCACTCACGGTCGCCGCGACCGGTGGCTCTGTGGCTCCCGCGATGGCCGACAACCACTCCACCGGCGGCGGCACCGTCGCCACCCGGGACAACCACTCGACTATCCCGGCCCCTCAAACCAGCCCCGACGGCACCCCCGCCAACTCCGCTTGACGGGTCTCAGTGCAGCGGTCTCACAGGGCCCGCGACCTGAGCCGTGTCTTCAGCACCTTGCCGCTCGCGTTGCGCGGCAGCTCCCGCAGGAACTCGACTTCCCTCGGGACCTTGAAGTTGGCCATCTCCCGCCGCGACCAGGCGATGAGGTCGTCCCCGGTGAGCGTCGCCCCCGCCCGCCGTACCGCGTACGCCTTGCCCACCTCGCCCAGCCGCGGGTCCGGAACGCCGACCACCGCCACCTCCGCGATGTCCGGGTGACGGGCGATGAGCTGCTCGATCTCCGCCGGGTAGGCGTTGAAGCCGCCGACGATGAACATGTCCTTGATGCGGTCGGTGATCCGCAGGTTCCCCTGCGCGTCCATGACGCCGACGTCGCCCGTGCGCAGCCAGCCGTCCGGTGTGATGGCCTTCTTGGTCTCCTGCGGCTCCTCGAAGTAGCCGGACATGACGTGGTAGCCGCGTACCAGCACCTCGCCCGGATGGCCCGGCGACAGCTGCTCGCCGTTCGGGGCGACGACCTTGACCTCCGTGTCGGGGATGGCGCGCCCCGACGTGCCGGAGATGACCTCCGCCGGGTCGCCGCGCCGGCACATGGTCACCGTCCCGCTCGCCTCCGTCAGCCCGTACGCGGTGAGCACCGTCGCGATCCTCAGTTCGCTGCGCAGCCGCTCCACCAGCTCGAGCGGCACCACGGCCGCCCCCGTCACGACCAGCCGCAGCGCCGACAGGTCGTGCTGCGCACGCGCCGGGTGGTCGAGGATCGACTGATGCAGCGTCGGCGGCCCCGGCAGCACGCTGATGCGCTCGGCGGCGATATTGGCGAGCGCGGTGTCCACGTTGAACACCGGCTGCGGGACCATCGTCGCCCCGCGCATGAGGCAGGCGATGATGCCCGCCTTGTAGCCGAAGGTGTGGAAGAAGGGATTCACGATCAGATAGCGGTCACCTTCCCCGAGGCCCGCGAGCTCGCTCCACACCCCGTAGACCCGGAGCGTCTGGGCGTGGGTGATGACCACGCCCTTCGGGTGCCCGGTCGTCCCCGAAGTGAAGGTGATGTCGGAGGGGGCGCTCGCCTGCACGGCGTCCGCCCGGGCCCGTACGGAAGTCGCCGGCACCACCTCGCCCGCCGCCAGGAAGTCCTTCCACGTGCGGAAGTCGGCCGGTGCGTCGTCCGCCAGGACGACCACGTCCCGCAGTGAGGGCAGTCCGGGCAGCGGGCCCTCGCCCGCGCCGTCCCCCGCCGCGCGCCGCAGCGAGGCGACGTACGACGTGCCGAGGAAGGTGCCGGTGATGAACAGCAGCCTCGCCCGCGTCCGCTCCAGGACGTACGCGGCCTCGGTGCCCTTGAAGCGCGTGTTGACGGGGACGACGATGCCGCCCGCCGTGACGGCGCCGAGGGCCGAGACGATCCAGTCGACCGTGTTGGGCGCCCACACCGCCACCCGGTCGCCCGGCTCGACGCCCGCCGCGATGCAGGCCGCGGCCGCCCGCTCGACGCGCTCCCCCAGCTCGCCGTAGGTGATCCTGGTACGCCCTTCGACCACGGCCTCGCGGTCCCGGTAGCGCTCCGCCGCCGCGTACACCAGCCCCGGGATGCTGCCGAACTCCACGTCTGCGCGCATCGCACAACCTCCGACGTACCCCATACCCCGCACCACGTACTAGCTGACTAACCGTCAGATTAGCGGTAGCCTTCCCGGCTGTCAGCAGGGACGGCCGACCACGGAGGTGGCGATGGCGGCGACGCTCAAGGACGCGACCGCGATAGCCGGTATCGGCCAGACGCCGTTCGCCAAGCGGCTCCCCGAATCCGAGAAGACCCTGGCCTGCCGCGCCGTCCTGGCCGCTCTCGAGGACGCCGGCATCGCCCCGCACGAGGTCGACGCCTTCGCCTCGTACACCATGGAGGAGACCGACGAGGTCGAGGTCGCCAAGGCCGTGGGCGCCGGAGACGTCACGTTCTTCTCCAAGGTCGGCTACGGGGGCGGCGGCTCCTGCGCGACCGTGGGACACCTCGCCGCCGCCATCGCGACCGGGCAGGCGAGCGTCGGGGTCGCCTGGCGCTCGCGCAAGCGCGGCAGCGGGCCCCGCCCGTGGACCAACACCGCGGTCCAACTGCCCACGCCCGCCCAGTGGACCCGGCCGTACGGGCTGCTCCGCCCCGCCGACGAGATCGGCATGCTGGCGCGCCGGTACATGCACGAGTACGGGGCGACCCGCGACCACTTCTTCAACGTCGCGCTGGCCTGCCGGAACCGGGCGAACCAGAACCCCGCCGCGATGATGTACGAGCGCCCGCTGACCCGTGAGATGTACATGACCGCTCGCTGGATCAGCGAGCCGCTGTGCCTCTTCGACAACTGCCTGGAGACGGACGGAGCCCTGGCCTGCGTCGTCGTCTCCGCCGAGCGCGCCCGCGACTGCCGCCACCGCCCCGTCCACGTCCACTCCGCCGCGCAGGGGCTGCCCGCGCAAGCCCACGGAATGGTCAACTACTGGTGCGAGGACCCGCTGGCAGGGCCCGCCTGGACCGCGGCCCGCCACCTCTGGAAGACGGCCGACTTCGGCCCGGAGGACATCGATGTGGCCCAGATCTACGACGCGTTCACCCCGCTCATCCCGCTTTCGCTGGAGGGCTACGGCTTCTGCGGGCGCGGCGAGGGCGCGGCCTTCACCGAGGGCGGGGCGCTCGAGATCGGTGGGCGGCTGCCGCTGAACACCGGCGGCGGCGGGCTCTCGGAAGGCTATGTGCACGGCTTCAACCTGATCAACGAGGGCGTGAAGCAGCTGCGCGGCACCTCCACCGCGCAGGTCCCGGATGCCACGACCTGCCTGGTCACGGCGGGCGAGGGAGTCCCCACCTCCGCGCTGCTGCTGAGGAGTTGAGATGCGAGACGCTACGGAATCCGGGCTGCTGGCGCCAGTGGCCGACGAGGACGGGGCGCCCTTCTGGGAGTACGCGGCCCGGGGCGAGCTGCGCGTGCAGGCGTGCGCCCCATGCGGCAGGCTGCGCTTCCCGCCCCGCCCCTGCTGCCCGCACTGCCGGTCCTTCGACAGCGAGTGGCGGAGAATGAGCGGGCGTGGCCGGATCTGGTCGTACGTCATCCCGCACCCGCCGCTGCTGCCCGCCTACGCCGCCCGCGCCCCGTACAACGTGATCCTCGTCGAGCTGGCCGAGGACCCCGCGATCCGGCTGGCAGGAAACCTGGTGGCGGCCCAGGACGCGCCCATCGGCTCCCTCGACCCGTCCCGGCTCCGGATCGGCGCCCCCGTGAAGGCCGCCTTCGCCGGGCACGCGGACGGCGTGACCGTGCCGCGCTGGCTGCTGGAGCGGCCATGACCGTACGAGTCGAGAGCGAGGACGGCGTCGCGCTGGTCACCCTCGACCGGCCGGGGCGCCACAACGCGATCGATCTGGAGACGGCCGCGGAACTGCGGTGCGCGTGGCGGGAGTTCCGGATGACGGACGACGTACGGGCCGTGGTTCTCACCGGGGCCGGCGACCGCGCCTTCTGCACCGGCCTCGACCGGTCGGCCGACGTCCCGCAGCCCAGCAGCCCGTACGCGATCGACGACCCGCTCCTGACCGTCGGCCCGAAGGCGTGCGACCTGTGGAAGCCGGTCGTCGCGGCGGTCAACGGCATGGCGTGCGGCGGCGCCTTCTACCTGCTCGGCGAGAGCGAGTTCCTCATCGCGTCCGAGACCGCGACCTTCTTCGACCCGCATACGACGTACGGGATGGTCAGCGCGTACGAGGCCATCGGCATGGCGCAGCGGATGCCGTTCGGCGAGGTCGCGCGGATGTCGCTGATGGGCACGGCCGAGCGGCTCTCGGCGACCCGCGCGTGCGAGATCGGGCTGGTCTCGGAGGTCGTCCCGCCGGACGGGCTTCTGGAGGCGGCCCTGCGGGTGGCCTCGATCGTCGCGTCGTACCCGACCGATGCCGTGCAGGGGACCGTACGGGCCGTGTGGTCGGCCCGTGAGGCGGCGCGCACGCAGGCGCTCGCGGGCGCGCCGCACCTCATCGCGCTCGGTAACCTGCCGCCGGAGCGGCAGGCCGGACTTTTCGCCGCGCGCGGCCACGAGTTCCGGACGCGGTGAGGCGGCCCCTCGGGGGCCGGGCGGCCGGGCGGCTGCGTGGCGGGCGCCCGGCACCGGGCGTAGCGTCGACAGTGGACGCTTCCTCCTGCCTTCTGCCTTCGGCGGGAGGGATCCCCGAACGAGGTGGTCCGCGCGTATGGCCCGAAATCTCATCGGCTCCGCGATCGCCCTCCTCGGAGCGGCGGCCGCCGCCTGGAGCCCCTTCCGTATCTGGTACGACGGCCGTGAGGGGCGTGACATCCGCATCGGCGACCTGTTCACCGGGATCACCGCGCAGACGCCGACCGGGCTCATGGGCTCGCTCTTCCTGCCCATGGTGATCGGCGCTGTTCTGGCCGTGCTCGGCGTGCTGCTGCGGTCGCGCCTGGTCGTGGCGGGCGCGGGCCTCGTGGTGCTCGCCTTCGCGATCCTGTGGATGGTGCGGCAGGGGCTGGCGCTGGGGAGCCTGACCGCCGGAGGCGACAGCGGGCTGGGGATGGGGAGCGGGGTGGCGCTGGGCGGCGGCGTGCTGATGCTGTTGGGCGCGCTGGTCATGCGGGGGCGGCGGCCGCGCGGGCGGCGAGCGCGGCACGGGCGGGGACGGCCGGAGGTCCCGGAGGGGGAGCCGTACGGGCCGGCGACGACGGAGGCCGATCCGACGCACGGCCTCCCTCCGGCGCCACCCCCGGACGAGCCCTGGAGCCCAGGCCACCGCCACACGTCCTGACCGGGTTGTGGGCACTCGGACCGCCCGAGGGGCGGAACGGTGGCCACAACCCGGTTGTGGGCACTCGGACCGCCCGAGGGGCGGTACGGGTGGGCACAACCGGCCCGCACCCGGCAGCGGAGCGCCACCCACCGCCGGGGCCCCCGTTTCGTACGCGACTGCGGCTCGGTGGCCGGTTTGGGCCCACCCGTTCCGCCCCGCGGAACGAATGCCCCCAAACCGGCATTGGTTCCTAAGCCCGGCCGGAGGCCGATTGGCGGGAGAGGCCCGTACCCTTCAGCGCGTCCAGCGCGTACACGCAACGATCCTTGCTGCACGCGTAGACAACGCCGCCCGACACCACCGGCGTCCCGGTGATCTCCCCACCCGTCGCCAGCTTCCACCGCAGCTGCCCGCCCCCCGCGTCCAGCGTGTAAAGGCAGTGGTCCGCCGAGCCGAAGTGGACCCGTCCGTCGGCGACGACCGGCGCGCCGATGACCTCGCCCTGCGCCGCGAAGCGCCACTTCGGCGTGCCCGTGACCGCGTCCAGCGTGTAGAGCGCGCTGCCGCTGCCCACGTGCACGGAGCCCGCCGCGACCAGGACCGGCTCGGTCGACTGCCGGGCCTCGGTCGCGATCCGCCAGCGGTCGCGGCCGTCCGCCGGGTCCAAGGCGTACACCGTGCCGAGGTAGTCGGCGATGTATACGCCGCCGCCCGTCACAGCCGGCCCCGGCGCGTACGCCGGCGCGCTCAGGAAGACCGCCGGCGCCTCGAAGCGCCACCGCACCTCGCCCCGCGCCACGTCGATGGCCAGCACCCGCGTCCCCGCGGCCACGTACACGACCCCGTCCGGCGCGTGCAGCAGCCGCACCGGTACGCCGCCGCAGGAGGCCGCGTCGCCGACCGGATAGGACCAGCGCTCCACCCCCGTACGGGCCTCGAGCGCGCGCATCCGCCCGTCCGACCAGACGTACACCGTGCCGTCGTGCACCGCGGGACCGGACTCCGGGGTCTCGAAGTCGGCCTGAGCACCGGAGAGTTCCCACAGCTGCTCGCCGTTGGCGGCCTCCCACGCCTGGACGCCGCCGCCGCGCGTGCCGGTGACGACCGTGCCGCGGTCGACCTTCAGCGAGTACACCCAGCCGTCGGTGTTCAGCCGCCACCGCTCGGAGCCGTCGAGGGCGTCCAGCGCGTACAGCGTCGGCCCGTCGGAGGCGTGGATACGGCCGTCCGCGACCGCCATCGCCCACGCCACGTCGCGGGTCTTGAACTGCCGCCGCCCGGTGGCCACATCGAGCGCGTGCACCTCGAAGGAGGTGACGTAGAGCAGGTCGCCGGCGACGGCCGGGGTGCCCCAGACGTCGTTGGACATCCGGAACCGCCACGGCCGCCAGCGCCCGGGAGCGCTCTGCGCACCCTGCGCGCCGGGCGGCTCCGCGGGGGCGGGTACGGGCGCGGGGGCGGGAGCGGAAAGGGGCGCGGGCGGCGCGGGGTGGCCGTCGGCCGCGGGGGATGGGCCGGGCACGGGCGCTGCCGCCGCGCCGGCCGGGGGCCGGATCCAGCCGGTGGCCCCGGCGTCGTCGGCGGGCCGGGCCTGCGGGTCACGGCCCTCCGCGGCCCGCGGTCCCGGCCCTATCGACACCTGCGAGCCGGGCAGCTGTACGGCACCGTCGGGGGCGGCGGGCGCGACGGGCGCGCCGTGCGCACCGCCGCCGTCCGCCCAGCCCGCGGCGGCCGCAGGGGGCCGCTCCGGGGCCGCGGGGCCCGGGCCGGCCCGTACGGCGGTCGGGCCGGGGCCGACCGCGGGTCCGGAGGCCAGCGGCCCGGGCCCCTGGCCGTGCAGTGCGGCCGCAGCCCCACCACGCGCGTCCCCGGCGCCGGCGCCACCGTCCGGTCCGGGTCCGGGTCCGGGTCCGGGTCCGGGTCCGGGTCCGGGTCCGGGTCCGGCAGCGTGCCGGGCTCCCACCCCCTGCGCTCGGGCGCCTCCCGGGCCATCCGCGCCCCGGCCGCCGGCCTCACCAGGCCGGCCGCCATCCCGTCGCGACCCATCACCATGCCGGGCAGCCCCGCGCGGGTCTCCCGCCCCCGCGCCGTCGCCCTGCCACGCGCCGTCCCAGTCGGCGCCATCACCGATACGCGCAGCCGCCGGACCTCCGGCGCCTCCGCCCTCACCACGCCAAGCCTCACCCCGGCCGTCAAGGCCGCCCCGGCCGGAATCGGCGACCTGAACCCGCCCGTCACGGGCATCTCCCCGCCGACCGCCCGCGCCCGGCCCGCCGTCCTGGCCCCGGCCCGGATCAGGGGCCGGCGCGTACGGCGGCGGGGGCGACGCCGGAGCGCGGCCCTTGCCGCCGCTGGCGCCGCGGCCCGCACCCGCCGCGCCTGACGACGACCGCCCGCCCCGCCGCTGCTCGATCATCGAGACCGCTCGCCCCGGCAGCCACGCCGAAGCCGTCCCGCTGTCGTCCCCTCCGGAGGAGAAGAGATGCGGCGCGAGCTGCGACTGCAGATCCGCCGGGCTCGGCCGGTTCTCCGCGGCCATCTGCATACAGGACTCGATGAGCGGCCGCAGCTCCTCCGGCAGCCCCTCCAGGTCGGGGCCCTCCCGCAGCAGCATGAAGACCGTCTCGACGGGGTTCGCCCCGTGAAAGGGCGCGTGCCCGGTCGCCGCGAACACCAGCGTCGAGCCGAGCGAGAAGATGTCGCTCGCGCCGGTCACGCTGCGCGAATCCCGCGCCTGCTCCGGCGACATGTACGCGGGCGTGCCGACGGCCACATTCGTCATCGTCAACCGCGTGTTGGAAACGCCGCTCGCAATGCCGAAGTCGATGACCCGCGGCCCGTCCTCGACGACGAGCACATTGGAGGGCTTCAAGTCGCGGTGGACGAGACCGGCTCCGTGAATGGACTGCAGCGCCTCGGCGACGCCGGCCGCAAGCCAGCGCACCGCCTGCGCGGGCAGCGGACCGCACTCATTGACTATTTCCTCGAGGGAGGGCGCCGGGACGTACGCGGTCGCGAGCCACGGCACCGCGGCCCGCGGATCGGCGTCCACGACGGCTGCGGTGTAGAAGCCGCTGACCGCGCGGGCGGCCTCCACCTCGCGCGTGAAGCGGACCCGGAACAGCTGGTCCTCGGCGAGTTCGGTCCGGACCGTCTTGATCGCGACGCGCCGGCCGGACGCCGAGCGGGCGAGATAGACCAGCCCCATGCCGCCGGCACCGAGTCGGCCGAGCACCTCGAACGGCCCGATCCGCCTCGGGTCGTGCTGCGTCAGCTGCTCCACCACTTTGCCTGCCACCTCCCCGTAGGGGCTTGAATGATGTCAGCCCCGTGCAGCGTCTCACCGTGAACCGTCCCGGGGTACGCAACCTGATTCTTCCTGGCGAAGGCGGTGGTTGCGAACCCGGGGGCGAATCGGGGTGTCTCCCCGGACATATGACGCATATACGTGAGCGGGTGGTGGTTACCGGCCGGTCAGCTCCGGTTATCGGACTGCGCGGGAAAGGTCGATGGCCGCGAAATTCGCCCCCTGATTGTCGACCAGCACCGCAAAACGTCCGTACGGGGTGTCCTCCGGGTCGAGGATGACACGTCCGCCGAGCCGCGTCGTGGTGTTCACCGTCTCATCGCAGTCGGCGACCGCGAAGTAGACGAGGAAGTGCGCGGGCATCTCGGCGGGGAAACCGGCGCTGATCACGGCGCGGCCGACGACCGCGGTCTCGAGACCCGGCGGCCTGCCCGGCGGCGACCAGACCGCGAACTCCGTGCCGTTGGCCGTGTCCAGCCTCCGCGTGGTGTAGCCGAACACGGCCTCGTAGAACGGGTCGACGCGCTCCGGCTCCCGCGCGAAGAGATCGGTCCAGGCGTACGAGACGGGCAGGCCCTGCTTCGCGAAGCCGGTGTGCGAGCCTGCCTGCCACAAGCCGAAGACCGCGCCGCCCGGGTCGACGCCCATGGCCATCGTGCCGAAGTCGCCGATCGGCGTGGGGTCGGTGATGATCTGGCCACCGGCGTCCCGGATCTTCACGGCGGTCGCAGCGATGTCGCGGGCCGCGAAGTAGAGGTTCCACACAGTGGGCATGCGCCCGTCCGGCTTGGGTGCGAGCGCGGCCACGTTGCGGCTGTCGTGGAAGGCCTGCGTGTAGGAGCCGTACTCCTTCTCGCCCTCCTGGAACGTCCAGCCGAACAGCTCGCCGTAGAAGCGTTTGCCCGCCTCCAGGTCCGGCAGCATCGCGTCCACCCAGCAGGGCACGCCGTCTTCGAATACGGCCATGACAGCGGTCCTCCTCGACCTTCTAGACCTTCGGCACCTACGGCACCTCCGACACTGCGGCTGGACGTTTGGTCAGGCCTTCGGCTCGCCCACCTTCGTCTGTGGGTCGATCACCGAGAAGCTCGCGCCCTGCTGGTCGGTGACGATGGCGAAGCGCCCGTACGGGCTGTCCTGCGGGCCCATGCGGACCTGGCCGCCGAGCTTCCGGATGGTGCCCACGGCGTCGTCGCAGTCGCCGACGACGAAGTAGACCATCGCGTGCGGCCCGACGTCGGGCGGGGTGTCCTCGGGCAGTTTGAAGCGCCCGGCCACCGGTTTCCCTTCCAGCTTCCAGACATTGAAGTCGAAAGCCTCGTCCCCGTACGGCACCACCTCGTACGGGAAGACGGCCGGGTAGAACGCGTCCACGCCCGCGGTCTCCCGGACGACGATCTCCGCCCAGCCGAACGATCCCGGCTCGTATCTCTTCTCGAAGCCCTTGTGGGTGCCGGGCTGCCAGACGCCGAAGATCGCGCCGCCCGGGTCCTTGGCCATGAGCATGCTGCCGTACTCGCCGACCTGCATCGGGCCCATCATCGTGACGCCGCCGTTGGCGCGGATCTTCTCGGCGGTGCGGGCGATGTCGTCGGACGCGAAGTAGAGGCTCCAGGCGGGAGGCATGCCGTTCTGGCCCTCGGGGGCCGGAGCGAGCGCGGCGACGTTCTTTCCTTCGTGGAAGGCCTGCGTGTAGTAGCCGTACTCGGCCTCACCCTCCTGGAAGGTCCAGCCGAACAGCTCGCCGTAGAAGCGCTTGCCCGCCTCCAGGTCGGGGACCATGGCGTCCACCCAGCAGGGGGCGCCCTCGGGGTATGCGGCCATCGCGTGCTTCCTCCCGCACGAAATTCCTCGGAAGATGTCTTGTTTCAGCACGCTATCCGGTGATTTGAAGCCCCGCCCGTCGTCCACGAAAGTTGTCCACAGCCTGTTGATAACAGGATTCATTCGTATGGACCAAACGGGCGGCGGGCGCCTTGCGGATCACGGCACTGAGCTGGCGCTTCACGGTGGCGCCCGCCACCCTCCCCATTTGCAGGCGGCCGAATCGCGCTCCGATCACCCCTCGGTAAGCTGACGGCATGACAGGACAAGTTCGCACCGTGGACGGCCGGGTGGCGGGGCGCCGCGGGCAGGCGACGCGGCAGAAGCTGCTCGACTGCCTCAGCGAGATGCTCAGCTCCTCGCCGTACCGCGACGTCAAGGTCATCGACGTCGCCCGCAAGGCGGGGACTTCCCCCGCGACCTTTTACCAGTACTTCCCGGATGTCGAGGGCGCCGTCCTCGAGATCGCGGAGGAGATGGCCAAGGAGGGCCAGAGCCTGACCGAATTGGTCGCCGGCCGCTCCTGGGTCGGCAAGTCGGGCTGGCAGACCGCCGAGGAACTCGTCGACGGCTTCCTCTCCTTCTGGCGCAGGAACGACGCGATCCTGCGGGTCGTCGACCTCGGGGCGGCGGAGGGGGACAAACGCTTCTACAAGATCCGGATGAAGATCCTCAACGCTGTCACCAACTCCCTGACGGACTCGATCAAGGAGCTGCAGTCCAAGGGGAAGGTCGACAAGGACGTGAGCCCGGCGGCGGTGGCCGGTTCGCTGGTCGCGATGCTCGCTGCGGTGGCTGCGCACCAGAAGGGGTTCCAGAGCTGGGGCGTCAAACAGGCCGAGCTGAAGCCGAACTTGGCGCTGCTGGTGCATTTGGGGATTACGGGCAAGAAGCCGGCGAAGTAAGCGCTCCGCGCTGACTTCGAAGGTGCCGGGGCTCCCCCTGGACCTCCGGGTCCCCCGGCCCCTGGTACCCGCCCCTTACTCGGCCCCCGGTTCCTCGCAGCAGGTACTCCTGGCCCGGGGCCTTCGGTTCCCGGCCTCCCGGTTCTCGCGGCCCCCGCTTTCGCGGCTTTCGCGGCCCCCGCTTTCGCCGCCTCCCCGTTCGCCGTCTCCGGCTTCTGGTCCCGTCCGTGTCTCGTGCCCCCTACGCGCCCGCCGTCCGCCCAAGTCCTGTCAACCTGTGGCGGCTCTCCTCCTCCCCCCGGCGCGAGAGACCGGCGGGCACGCCGGCAAGATCCGGCGGCCACGGTGCGAGCACCCCCGCGCGGCCAGGTCAGGCCAAGCCGAGCGCCCGCCCCCCTCGTAGCCCCATCTGCGGCGCACCGCCTGATCCGACGCGCGAGACCCGCCGCGGCGGCTCGACCCGGTGCGGCCCGCGGCCCGCACCCCGACATACGAACGCGCCCCCGCGATAGGTGAGTTGGCGACTCCCCACCACCTCGCCTTTCCACCCGCGCGGGTTGAGTCACCCCCACCGGCGTACGCTTCCGGCGCGGGCGGCGCTGGTGAATGAACGGAAGCCGCGGGCAAGCCGTACGGATGACGGCGGGCCCCCGACCTCCCGATCCCGGTCCGCCGTGCCACTACCGGGCTTCGCACGGAAGGATCTTGGGGTTGTCGAGCTCTCGTCAGCTGCCGAATACGGACAGGGCATCCACGGAGGAGGACCCCACGCCTGAGGGCCCCCCGGAACCCACGCCGGACGACACTGCCGCGAGTCAGGACACCGCCAGTCAGGACACCGCCGGCCAGGACACCGCGAGCCAGGACGCCGCGGCTGACGGCACCGGCATCCGTGGGGAAGCCACCGCAGGTGGCGCCGCAGGTGACGACCCGGGCAAGGCCGCCGGTGACGACCCCCCGGGCGAGGCCCAGGAAGCCACCGCAGGTGGCCCCGCAGGTGGCGCCGCAGGTGACGACCGGGGCCAGGCCGTCGCACGTGGCGGCTGGCGGGACAAGCATCCGGCCACGGCGCGGGCCGTGGCGTGGGGGACCACTGCCCTGGCCGCCGGCCTTGTCCTCTTCGCCCTTCTCCTGCCGAACGAGCTCACCCGCGTCACGCCCAGCGCGTTCGTGCGCATCCCGGGCGAGGCGATCTTCGGGGCCGCCGTGCTGCTCGTCCTGCCGCTGAAGGCGAGGCGGGTGGTGGCGGTGCTCGCCGGGTTGGGCCTCGGCCTGCTGACCATCCTGAACCTCCTCGACATCGGCTTCAACGAGGCTTTCGGCCGAGGGTTCAACCTGGTGCTCGACTGGGTCCTGCTCGACGACGGCGAGTCGTTCCTCAGGGACGCGATCGGCCGGGCGGGCGCGATCGGGGTCGAGATCGGGATCGTGGTCCTCGTCCTCGCCCTGCTCGTCCTCACGACGCTGGCGGTCGTCAGGCTCAGCAACCTCATAACCCGGCACAGCGCCACGGCGACCCGTACCACCCTGATACTCGGGACCGTCTGGGTCACCTGCGCGGCGCTCGGACTGCAGCTCGCCGGCGCACCGGTCGCTTCCAGGAGCACGGCCGCGCTGGTCAAGGACCGTGTGAACCGCGTGAATGCGGCCCTGGAGGACGAGCAGGCGTTCCAAAAGGAGGCCGCCGTCGACGCCTTCCGCGATACCCCGCCCGACCAGCTGTTGACCGGACTGCGCGGCAAGGACGTCATCTTCACCTTCATCGAGAGCTACGGCCGCAGCGCGGTCGAGGACCCGGGGATAGCACCGGGGGTCGACGCGGTGCTCGCCGACGGGACCAAACGGCTGCGCGCGGCCGGGTACTCGTCCCAGAGCGGCTGGCTCACGTCATCTACGTACGGCGGCATGAGCTGGCTGGGCCACTCCACCTTCCTGTCCGGCCTGTGGATCAACAACCAGCTGCGCTACCGCACGATCACCGCGGGCAACCACCTGACCCTCACCGGCGCCTTCCGACGCACGGGCGCCTGGCGGACGGTCGGCATCATGCCGGGCGTCACCACGGGCTGGCCGGAGGCCAAGTTCTACGGTCTCGACCACGTCTACGACTCCCGGCACCTCGGGTACAAGGGCCCGAAGTTCAGCTGGTCGACCATGCCCGACCAGTACACCCTGTCGGCCTTCGAGCGCCTGGAACACGGCAAGCCGGGCGACAAGCCGCTGATGACGGAGATCATCCTGACCTCCAGCCACAACCCCTGGGCGCCCCTCCCCAAGACGCTCGGCTGGGACGAGATCGGAGACGGCTCGGTCTACAACGCCGTCCAGAAGGCGGGCAAGGACCCCAAAGACGTATGGAAGGAGACCGACCAGGTGCGCACCGAGTACGGCCGTTCCATCGAGTACTCGCTGAACAGCCTCATCTCGTACGTGGAGAAGTACGGCAACAAGAACACCGTGCTCGTCTTCCTCGGCGACCACCAGCCCGTCGCGAAGGTCAGCGGCGACCACGCCAGCCGCGACGTCCCGGTCGCGATCGTCGCCCACGACCCGGCCGTGATGGACCGAATATCCGGCTGGGGCTGGCAGGACGGCCTGAAGCCCGGTCCGAAGGCCCCGGTCTGGCGGATGGACACCTTCCGCGACCGCTTCCTGAAGGCCTACGGCCCGCAGCCCGGCTCCACCCCGGCCCGCACAGCCCGGTAACCGCTGGGGGACCGACCCCAAGGGATCCCGGACGAGTCGACCTGCACGCCGGAGTGCGCCGCCGCCGATGCCGCCGCCGATGCCGCCGCCGATGCCGATTCCGACGCCGATTCCGATTCCGATTCCGGCATCGCCCGCGGGCGGCCATCCAGCCCCAGGTCAGCGCGAGTGGAGGCGGAAGAGGCGGATGCGGCGCTCGACGCGGCTCTGATACGTGGCGTACGGCGGCCAGAACGCGAGGACCGCCGCCCACGCCTCCTCGCGCTCCGCCCCCTCGAGCAGCCGCGCCCGCACCGGAATGTCCCGCCCCTTCCAGCTGATCTCCGCCTCGGGGTTGGCCAGCAGGTTCACGGTCCAGGCCGGGTGACCCTGCCGCCCGAAGTTGCTGCCGACCAGGACGAACGTCCCGCCGACCTCCGGCATGCAGGCCAGCGGCGTGCGCCGCGGCTCCCCGCTCTTCGCGCCCGTGACCGTCAGGATCACGCCCGGCAGCATCTGCGCGCTCGGCAGCACCTTGCCGCGCGTCAGCCGGTGCACGGCCCGGTCCACGGCCGGGATCACGTACGGCGCGACCTTCGCGAAGAACCGCGTCGAGGACACCTTCTGGACCATCCGCTCTGCGGCGGACATCAGATCCCCACTCCCTGTGCGGCCGGGCCCGCGGCGGCGCCCGGGGCCGTGCCCCGAGCTGCGGCCTTCGCCGCGTCGAAGAGTCCCGCCCGCTGTGCGGCGCGCGCCCGCAACCGGTGCACGGGACCGAAGAGCAGCTCGTCCGAGGCGGCCCGCTTGAAGTAGAGGTGCGCGTCGTGCTCCCAGGTGAAGCCGATGCCGCCGTGCAGCTGTACGGCCTCGCCCGCCACCGCTCGTAGCGCCTCCAGCGCCTGGGCGAGGGCCGGCCCGCCGACGGCCGGATCGGGTACGGCCTCCGGACCGCCCTCAACCGAGTCGTCCCACGACGCCACCTCGGCCGCCGCCCAAGCCGCGTAGTACGCCGCCGACCTCGCCGCCTGGATCTGTACGTAGAGGTCGGCCAGCCGGTGTTTGACCGCCTGGAAGGAGCCGATCGGGCGGCCGAACTGCTCGCGTGCCTTCACGTATTCCACCGTCCGCGCGAACGCCCCTTCCGCCGCCCCCACCGCTTCCGCCGCGAGGGCAGCGGCCGCCGAGCCGCCCAGCCGGGCCAGCGCACCCAGCACGTCCGCGCCCTCCTCCGGACCGAGCAACTCCCCTTTCATGTCCCGTAGTTCGATACGGGCGTGTGGCCGCGTCTCGTCGAGCGCGGTCCGCCGTGTACGGGTGAGACCCATGGCCCCGCTCCGTACGTCGTCGTCCCGTATGTCGTCCCGCACGACGAACAGCTGTGTGCGGCTGCGCGCGTAGCCGCCGGTGTGGGCGGCTACCACCAGCAGCCCGGCGCTGTGCCCGTCGAGCACCTGGTCGGCCTGCCCGTACAGCCGCCAACCGTCAGGCGTGCGCCGGGCCTGGACACCCCCGGCGCGCCCGCCGCCCGCCCAGTCGCCACCGTCGCCGCCGCTGTCGCCGTTGCCGCTGTCGCCGCCGTTGTCGCCGGTCAGGCCGAGGGCGAGGGGCAGGGCGCCGCCGGGCACGGCGAGCGTGGCGGTCAGCTCGCCGCCCGCGATGCGCGGCAGCAGCACGTCCCGCTGCTCCTCCGTCCCGAGGGCGGCGATGAGCGGCGCGGCGAGTACCGCGGTCGCCAGCAGCGGGGAGGGCAGCAGCACGCGCCCCGCCTCCTCGCAGGCGAGCGCCAGCTCGGCAGGACCGCAGCCCGCACCCCCGTACTCGGCGGGCAGCGCGAGCCCCGGCAGCCCGAGGTGCTCGCCGAGCTGCCGCCACAGACCCTCGTCCCACCCGGCGGGCGTGCGCACCGCGGCCTTGACCTCGTCGGGGCCGCACCGCTTGAGCAGCAGCTCGCGCAGCGTGCGGCGGATCTCGTCCTGCTCGGCGGTGAAGGCGGCGTCCATCGGCAAGCTCCTCCCACCCGGCCTGCTCCCACCGCTGCGCGCTGCACGGCGTGACCAGGGAAACCTGACCTGACGGGCCGTCATGCTAGGCCGCCGAGAACCAGATGGACAGAGCCGCGCGGGAAGCGGCGCCACCATAACCTGATGTACCGTCAGATTCATGCCGAACGCGAACGTGAACGCGAACGCAGACGCGGACGCGGACGCGACCCGCGCGATACGCACGACAGCCCCGACCCGTATCGGTACCGGTACCGGTACCGATAAGGCCCGCAGGGTCGCCGTCGTCGGCGTCGCCCTCGCGGACTGCGGCCGGGTCGACGAGCTCACGCCGTACGCCCTGCACGCCCAGGCCGCCCGCCGCGCACTCGCCGACTCCGGGCTCGACCGCGCGGTCCTCGACGGCTTCGCGTCGGCGGGCCTCGGCACGCTCGCCCCGGTCGAGGTGGCCGAGTACCTGGGCCTGAGGCCCACCTGGACCGATTCCACAGCGGTCGGCGGAGCCACCTGGGAGGTGATGGCCGCGCACGCCGCGGACGCCATCGTCGCAGGCCACGCCAACGCCGTACTCCTGGTGTACGGCTCCACGGCACGCGCCGACCTCAAGGCGAAGCGGCGCACCGCGAACCTCTCCTTCGGCGCGCGCGGCCCGCTGCAGTTCGAGGTCCCGTACGGCCACACGCTCATCGCCAAGTACGCGATGGCCTCCCGCCGTCATATGCACGAGTACGGCACCACGCTCGAGCAGCTCGCCGAGGTCGCCGTCCAGGCGCGCGCGAACGCCGCCCACAACCCGGACGCGATGTACCGCGCGCCGATCACGGTCGACGACGTCCTGTCGGGCCCGTTGATCGCCGACCCCTTCACCAAGCTGCACTGCTGCATCCGCTCGGACGGCGGCTGCGCGGTGCTGCTGGCGGCCGAGGAGTACGTACCGGACACGGCGAAGGCGCCGGTGTGGGTGCTGGGCACGGGCACCTCGGTGTCGCACAGCGCCATGTCCGAGTGGGAGGACTTCACGGTCTCGCCTGCGGCGGTGTCCGGCCGCCTCGCCTTCGAGCGGGCCGGGGTCCGGCCGGACGACATCGATCTCGCCGAGATCTACGACGCGTTCACGTACATGACGCTGGTGACCCTTGAGGACCTGGGCTTCTGCGCGAAGGGCGAGGGCGGCGCGTTCGTCGGGAAGGGGCGGCTGCTGCGGGACGGCGACCTGCCGGTCAACACGGACGGCGGCGGCCTGTCCGCCTGCCACCCGGGGATGCGCGGGCTGTTCCTGCTGGTGGAGGCGGTACGGCAGCTGCGCGGCGAGGCGGGCGAAGGCCAGGTCCGCAAGGCGGGCGGCCGGCTCCCGGAACTGGCGGTGGCCTCGGGCACGGGCGGCTGGTTCTGCTCGTCGGGAACGGTCGTCCTGGGCCGCGACTGAGTGCCGCCGGCGGCGGCGCCGTAACGGGGGCGCCGTAGCCGGGGGCCGCCGTAACCGGGGCGCCGTAACCGGGGCGCCGTAGCGGGAACGGCCGCCCGGCCCGGGATCGCGCACGTGCGACCAGCGGTTACTGAAGGCCGCCGAGTCCCTCGGACTCGCGGTTGCCCCGCCCCGCTGAACTCCTGCCCCGCATCGGCACGTTGTCAGCGGTTGCCGTCCGGGCGGACGCCGTGCCGGAAGACGGGTACGGGCGGGTCGCCCCGGAAGTGGACCCGCAGCTCCATGCCGATGCGGAGGTCGGACTCGGCACAGTCGACGACCTCCGTCATCATCCGCGGGCCCTCCGCGAGGTCGACGACCGCCGCGACGTACGGCACACGGTCGCCGAACGGCGGCAGATCGTTCCGGTGCACCACCGACCAGGTGTAGAGCGTGGCGCGGCCGCTCGCCTCCTCCCACGAGACGCTCTCGCTCCAACAGCGCGGGCAGAACTCCCGCGGGTAGTGGTGCGCCGCGCCGCAGTCGCCGCAGCGGCGGATGAGCAGCCGGCCCTCGGCGGCCGCGTCCCAGTAGGGCTGGGAGAAGGCATCCGTCTCGGGCAGGTCGTAG
The DNA here is from genome assembly GCF_052246385.1 of Streptomyces sp. 8N616. Classification (NCBI taxonomy): domain Bacteria; kingdom Bacillati; phylum Actinomycetota; class Actinomycetes; order Kitasatosporales; family Streptomycetaceae; genus Streptomyces; species Streptomyces sp. 8N616. The sequence goes on from NZ_JBQQBY010000004.1 coordinate 146,281, forward strand.
CGGGGCGGCACGGTCACGGGAAGAGCCCCCAGGCGCTGTCGAGCCGACCGGGGCCGATGCGCAGCACGGCGAGCCATTCGGCTCCGCTGCGCCAGATCGTCTGCACGGGGCACACCCCTTCCGATCCTCCTGACGGTACGTCAGTTCAATAAGTTCAGCGGATCCGGGCGGCTTGGCGCAAGGGGTGGCGGACGGAGCGAGGGGGCGGCGGAAGGAGCATGGGCGGCGGAAGGCCGGTGAGGGTAGCGGACCGTGATCGATCCGCAACCCATTCGGTATGAGCTCGACCGACGCACGGCAATCGTCCGGTCCTACGCTCACGCCCATGCCCGACATCACCCCCACGACCGCCACGGCTCACACGACCCGGCTGCGCAGTTCTCCCGTGTACGTCATCGGCGCCGGGCCCGGCGGACTCGCCACCGCGGCCGCGCTGGGCGAGCGCGGCGTACGCACCGTCGTACTGGAGAAGTCCCGGGCGGTGGGCGCCTCGTGGCGCGGGCACTACGACCGGCTGGAGCTGCACACCACGCGCAGGCTGTCCGCCCTGCCCGGCCTGCCGATACCGCGGGCGTACGGGCGGTGGCTCAGCCGGGACGGCGTGGTGCGCTATCTGGAGGAGTACGCGGAGTACCACCGGCTGGAGATCGCCACGGGCGTGGAGGTGACCCGCATCGAGCGGTCCGGCCTCGGGGCGGAGTCGCAGTCCGAGGCGGAGCCCCAGCCTGGTGCACGGTCCGGCCGGCGAACTGGCTCAGGCTCAGGCTCCGGCTCGGGGTCCGACTCCGGCTCGCCCGGGCCTCGCTGGCTGCTGCGGGCGACCGGCGGGCGGGAGCTCGCGGCGGACGCGGTCGTCGTGGCGACCGGTTTCAACCACACCCCGTACGTGCCGGACTGGCCCGGCCGCGACGGCTTCCGCGGAGAGCTGCTGCACGCGGCCCACTACCGGAACGCCGAGCCGTACCGCGGCCGTGACGCTCTGGTCGTCGGCACCGGCAACACGGGTGCCGACATCGCCGTCGACCTCGCCGAAGGCGGCGCGGCGCGCGTGCGGCTGGCGGTGCGCACGGCGCCGCACATCGTGCGCCGTACGACGGCGGGCTGGCCCGCGCAGGCCACCGGCATCCTCGTACGGCGGCTGCCGCGCCGCGCGGTCGACCGGGCAGCACGGACGATGGCCCGGATCTCCGTCCCCGACCTCGGCCCGTACGGGCTGCCCCGCCCGGACACCGGCCTCTACTCCCGGGTCCTGGAGGGCGCGATCCCGGTCCAGGACGTGGGTCTGATCGCCGCGATCCGGTCCCGGAAGGTCGAACCGGTCGCGGCCGTCGAGTCCTTCGAGGACGACAAGGTGATCCTCGCGGACGGGTCCCCGGTCACTCCGGATGTGGTCATCGCCGCCACGGGCTACCGGCGCGGCCTGGAGGACCTGGTCGGCCACCTGGACGTACTCGACGGCCGCGGCCGCCCCCGCTCCCACGGCCGCCGCCCCGCCACCCCCGGCCTCTACTTCACCGGCTACACCAACCCGATCAGCGGCATGCTCCGCGAACTGGCCATCGACGCCCGCAAGATCGCCCACGCGATCGCATGCGAGGCGGCACTGCGGGGATGAGGCGGCGCGGCTGTTGCGGCGCGGGCTGAAACGACGGGGCTAAGACGGCAGGGCTAAGCGGCGCGGCTGACGCAGCGCGGGTTGATGCGGCGCGAGTTGATGCGGCACGGGTTGATGCGGCACGGGTTGATGCGGCACGGGTTGATGCGGCGCGAGTTGATGCGGCGCGAGTTGATGCGGCACGGGTTGATGCGGCACGGGCCGGGCTACAGGCCGCCGGTCATGGTCGGGACGCCGGGACCCAGAACCGGAGTACGCCGCCGCGCTCGTCCTCCAAGACGCCGCCGCACGCCTCGATGACCTTGCGGGACGCCGCGTTGCCGGTATCGCAGGTGATCAGGGCCGGGTCGACGCCGAGCCGGGCGGCGAGGGGGAGCGCCTCGCGCAGCATGGCGGTGGCGTGGCCGCGGCGTCTGGCAGTGGGGCGGATGTCGTAGCCGATGTGACCGCCGAGCTCCAGCCAGTAGGACGTGAGCCGGTGCCGGATGGCGAGACGGCCGAGATAGGCATCGCCGTCCACGTACCAGAGGGTGGTGCACTCGACGTCGTACTGGAGCAGGCTCCGCGGCCCGTGGGTGAGGCGGAGCCGGCCGAGGTACTCCGCGAAGGCCCCGGGGTCGTGCCAGGTGGGGCCGTACTCGCGCAGGCTGACGCCGACGCTGGAGTCGTCGTCCGGGCCGCCGCGCCCTTCGGCGCGGAACTCCTCCATGGCGGCGAGGTACGAGGCGTGGACCCGGGCATCCGGGAGTATGAGCTGCGGCACCGGGTGAGTGTGCCGCCGCAGGCGGGGCGGTGGCACCTGGTTTTCCTGGGGTGGGCGGGAAATGGCTGCAGGGCTGTTCCTGACAGTGTGTCAGTTCAAGTAATCTGACAGAGCGTCAGCTATACGCGGAGCTCGACCGGTGGGCGCCGCGCGTCCCAATCGGCCATCGAGCAGGAGCGGGCGAGAACGATGCTTGGATCTACTCACGGCACCCTCACCACTCACTCCCGCCCGGCCCGCGTCGTGGCCTGCGGCGAGCTCCCCAGGTCCATGGTGCACAACGCCTCGGCCCCTGGCGAGGACCTGGACGTCAGCGGGCGCCCGCTGCACGCACCCGTGCCCGACCTGGACCGGTTCTTCCGGCCCGAGTCCGTGGCCGTCGTCGGGGCGTCCGACAGCGAGGGCCGGCCCAACACCGGTATCACCCGGCGGCTCATCGACTGGTCCGAGCGGGTCGGCGCCCGCCTGCACCCCGTCAATCCGGGCCGCCCCACCGTCTTCGGTCTGCCCTGCCTGCCTTCCGTCGCCGATCTTCCCGAGCCTGTCGATCTCGCCGTACTGCTCGTCGCCGATCCCCTTCCCGTGGTCGAGCAACTCGCCGAGAGCAAAGTGAAGTTCGCGGTCGCCTTCGCGTCCGGCTTCGCCGAGACCGGCGAGGACGGAGCCGCCGCCCAGAACCGGCTCGCCGACGCCGTACGGCGCTCCGGCCGCCTGCGCCTGCTCGGCCCCAACACCAACCTCAACGCCTTCGAGGACTTCCGCGAGGACCTCGAAGGCCCCGCCATCGCCCTCATCACACAGTCCGGCCACCAGGGACGCCCCGTCTTCGCCCTCCAGGAGCTGGGCATACGGCTCTCCCACTGGGCGCCGACGGGCAACGAGGCCGACCTGGAGACGGCCGACTTCATCTTGTACTTCGCCTCACAGCCCGAGATCGGCGCCATCGCCGCATATATGGAAGGGCTCAAGGACGGCCGCGGATTCCTCCTCGCCGCCGACCGGGCCGCCCGGAACAAGGTGCCGGTCGTGGCGGTGAAGGTCGGCCGCACCGAGACAGGAGCCCGGACGGCCGCCTCCCACACCGGCAAGCTCACCGGCGCGGACGAGGTGGTGGACGCGGCGATGCGGCAGTTCGGCGTGATACGGGTCGACGGGCTCGACGAACTCCAGGACACGGCCGCGCTCCTCGCCCGCGCCCGCCCGCCGCGCGCCGACGGCGTCGCCGTCTATTCGATCTCGGGCGGCACGGGCGCGCACTTCGCGGACCTCGCCGCAGCCGCGGGCCTGAAGCTGCCCGCCCTCTCCGACGCGAAGCGGGCCGAACTCCACCAGTGGATACCGGAGTACCTCGGCGTCGCCAATCCGGTGGACAGCGGCGGACACCCGGTGGGCGACTGGCGCGGCCGGAAGATCATCGACGCGATCCTCGCCGACCCCGCCGTGGGCGTGCTGATCTGCCCCATCACCGGGCCCTTCCCGCCCATGAGCGACAAGCTGGCGCAGGACCTGGTGGACGCGGCGGAGGCCACGGACAAGCAGGTGTGCGTGGTGTGGGGCTCTCCGGTCGGCACCGAGGACGCCTACCGCACCACCCTGCTCGGCTCCTCCCGCGTCGCCACCTTCCGTACATTCGCCAACTGCATCACCGCCGTCCGCGCCTACCTCGGCCACCACCGGTTCGTATCCGGCTACCGCTCCCCCTTCGACGACGCGCCCCGCACGCTTTCGCCCTCGGCGCGCAAGGCGCAGGGCCTGCTGCGCACAGGCGAGCAGCTCAGCGAGCACGCGGCGAAGCAACTGCTGCGGGCGTACGGTATCCGCGTGCCGCGCGAGCAGCTGGTGACCAGCGCGGCCGCGGCCGTCAGGGCGGCGGGACTGGTCGGCTACCCGGTCGTCATGAAGGCCTCGGCCGCCCAGCTCGCCCACAAGACCGAACTGGGGCTTGTCAGGGTCGGTCTGACCTCGGCCAGCCAGGTCCGGGATGCCTATCGCGAGCTGACGGACATCGCCCGCTTCGAAGGAATCAAGCTGGACGGCGTCCTGGTCTGCCAGATGATCGAGCAGGGCGTGGAGATGGTCGTGGGCATGAGTCACGACAGCCTCTTCGGACCCACTGTGACGGTCGGCCTCGGCGGCGTGCTCGTGGAGGTGCTGCGGGACGCAGCCGTGCGCGTACCGCCGTTCGGCGAGGACCAGGCCCGCGCGATGCTGCGCGAACTGCGCGGCCACGCCCTGCTCGAGGGCGTGCGCGGCTCTCCGCCGGCGGACGTCGACGCCCTGGTCGAGGTCGTCCTGCGCGTTCAGCGCATGGCCCTCGAACTGGGCGACGGCCTCGCCGAACTCGACATCAACCCACTGGTCGTACTGCCACGGGGCCAGGGCGCGGTGGCACTCGACGCGCTGGCCGTCTGCCGGTGAGCCGTGGGGCTCGCGCGGCGGGTCCGGCGGCTCCCCTCTCCGCGAACGACGGCGAAGCCGCGCTCCCGGAAACGGGGCCCCGCCGAGCGGGCGGGCGGGTCGGCGCGCGGATCGCCGCAGCGCCGATGGGTCCGTGGGTCGGCGCGCCGCGCCTTTCCCGCCCCCCGCGCGGGAAAGACGCGGCGCGGCCCGCGGGCCGGTCGCACGCCGCCGTGCGGCGAACTGCCCCGCCGCCGCGGATACGGGCCGACGCGTCCAACGTCGCCGTACGACAAGGAGCTTCAACATGACTGCCTCCCCCGAGAAGTCCCTCGAGACATTGGTACTGCACACCACTGACAACGGCGTCTCGTGGATCACGCTGAACCGCCCGGAGGCGATGAACGCCGTCACCTGGGACCAGCGGGAACGCGTCATCGCGCTGCTCGAAGCGGCCTCCGCCGACCCGGACGTGCGGGCGGTCGTCATCGCCGGTACGGGCAAGGGATTCTGCGCGGGCGCCGACCTGCGCGGCGGCCCTCCGGGCGGCGGGGCGGCAGGCGGAAGCGCTCCGGGCGGCAGCGACGGCAGCGACGGCAGCGGCGAGCGCGTCGCGGGCGATGTCGCCCGTACGATCCGCCGCGGCGCACAGCGGCTCGTCGCCGCCGTTCTCGACTGCGAGAAGCCGGTGATCGCCGCCGTGAACGGCACCGCCGCAGGCCTCGGCGCGCACCTCGCCTTCGCGTGTGATCTCGTGCTCGCCGCGGAAACGGCCAAGTTCATCGAGGTGTTCGTGCGGCGCGGGCTCGTCCCGGACGGCGGCGGCGCGTATCTGCTACCCCGGCTCGTCGGTCCGCAGCGCGCCAAGGAGCTCATGTTCTTCGGCGACGCGCTCCCCGCCCCCGCCGCGGAGCGCCTGGGCCTGGTCAACCGGGTCGTGCCCGCCTACGACTTGGAGAAGACGGCCCGCGAGTGGGCCGGGCGCCTCGCCGACGGCCCGACGCGCGCCCTCGCCCTCACCAAGCATCTGGTCAACGCCTCACTCGACGCCGACCGCGCGGCTGCCTTCGCCGCGGAAGCCGCCGCTCAGGAGATCAACATGACGACCGCCGACGCGCGTGAGGGCGTCGCCGCATTCGTGGAGCGCCGGCCTCCGAACTACCGCGGACGCTGAGGTTCCGGTCTGGAGCGTCCGGAGCTTCCAATCTGACGGCTCGTCAGGTTCAATGGGGGCATGATGGGACACGCTGGCATGGCGGCCGCCGCCGTGCGCTATCTGCGCTCGGTCGGTTCGCCGACCTCCGCCGGGCGCCCGGTCGAACCGCTTCCCCGGCCCGACCTGCGGGCCGTTCGGGAGGACGAGCGGCTGCCCGTCGACCCGGCCGAGTTCCGCCGCGTACTGGGCAACTTCGCGAGCGGGGTCACGGTCATCACGGCCCCCGGCACTGCGGACGAGACCCCTGAGGACGATCGCAACCCTCAGGGTGGTCCGGCGGATCATGAAGGCGACCACGGCCGCCCCGCGGGCTTCGCGTGCCAGTCCTTCGCCTCGCTCTCCCTCGACCCGCCCCTGGTCGCCTTCATGGTCGGCCGGACGTCCACGACCTGGCCGCGCATCGCCCGCGCCGGGGTCTTCTGCGTGAACATCCTGGGCGCGGAACAGGGCGGGCTGTGCCGCGACTTCGCGGTGAGCAGCGACCGGCGCCCCGACAAGTTCGCGGGCGTCGCGTACGACGCCGCGCCGGCGACGGGCTCACCGCGCCTCGCGCGCGTGCCGGCGTGGATCGACTGCACGATCCACGCCGTGCACACCGGCGGCGACCACCTGATCGTCGTGGGCCGCGTCGAGGCGCTGGGCACGGACGAGGACGCCTCTGCGGCAGGACCGCTGCTCTTCCACCGCGGGGCGTTCGGCGGCTTCACCTCCTGACCGAACCGCCCGTCCGGGAGCGGTCGACTGCCCGTCCGGGCACGGTCGACCGCCAAGTCAAGGCGCGATCGACCGCCCGTCAGACCGTTGCCACGCGCGCGTGGTCCGGGCGGCGCCGGATCACCAGCGCCATCAGAGCCGCCGCGGCGCACAGCGCTCCCGAGGTGTACCAGGCCGTGTTGTACGAGCCCGTGACGTCCCGGACCACGCCCGTCAGGAAGGCGACGACGCCCGCTCCGACCTGGTGGGAAGCCAGGACCCAGCCGAAGACGATCGCGCCGTCCTCGCCGAAGTGCTCCCGGCACAGAGCCACCGTGGGCGGCACGGTGGCGACCCAGTCGAGACCGTAGAAGACGATGAAGAACAGCATCGGCGGGTGGACCGAGTCGGCCAGCAGCAGCGGCAGGAACATCAGGGAGACGCCGCGCAGGGCGTAGTAGACGGCGAGCAGCCGCCGTGAGTCGTAGCGGTCGGTGAACCAGCCGGAGGCGACCGTGCCGACGAGGTCGAAGACGCCGATGACGGCGAGGAGGCTCGCGGCCGCGGTGACCGGCATGCCGTGGTCGTGCGCCGCGGGCACGAAGTGGGTGCCGATCAGGCCGTTGGTGGAGGCCCCGCAGATGGCGAAGGTGCCCGCCAGCAGCCAGAAGACCTTGGTGCGGGCCGCCGAGCGCAGCGCGCCGAGGGCGCGCCCCGCGGCTCCGCCCGCCCCCGAGCCCGCCGTCGCGCTCGAAGCCGCGGCCGCACGCTCGGCCTCGTCCTCGTCCTCGTCCCCGGGCCCGGCGCCGTAGCGGGTCGTGCCGGCGTCCCGCGGATGGTCCCGCAGCAGCCACAGCACCATCGGTACGACTGCCAGCGCCGCGAAGGTCACGGCGAGCGTCGCCGTGCGCCAGTCGTAGCGCTCGGCGAGCCAGGCGACGAGCGGCAGGAAGACCAGTTGCCCGGCCGCGCCGCCCGCCGTCAGCACGCCCGTGACCAGGCCGCGCCGGGCCACGAACCAGCGGTTCACGACGGTGGCGACGAAGGCCAGTGCCATGGAGCCGGTGCCAAGGCCGACCAGGACGCCCCAGCACAGCACGAGCTGCCAGCTGGCGTTCATGAAGACGGTCAGCCCGCTGCCCGCCGCGACGAGGAGGAGCGCGGCGGTCACGACCTTGCGCATGCCGAAGCGCTCCATCAGCGCGGCGGCGAAGGGAGCCGTCAGGCCGTAGAGCATCAGGTTGATCGAGACTGCCGCCGAGATCGTGCCGCGCGACCAGCCGAACTCCGCGTGCAGGGGGTCGATCAGCACGCTCGGTGCCGCCCGGAAGGACGCCGCACCGACGAGGGCGGTGAAGGAGACGACGGCGACCCACCAGGCGCGGTGGATACGCGGACCGCGACGGCCTGCGGCCTGGGGGCTGTGGTGGTCTTCACGTGCGGGGAGCTGAGGCGTCTGCGTCACCGGACCAGCATCAGTGGCCCGGCCCCGGTAATCGAGTGGCCCGAAGGACACGGTCCGCTAGGATCGGGCCACCAGGGCCATCAAGGGACCCGGCCAGCCGCTGAGGGAGAGGGGGCCGCCGCCATGCCGCAGGAGGCCACGCGCGCGAAGCGCGGCACGCGCCCGCACCGGGTGGTCGTGCTCGTGCTCACCGGAGTCATCCCGTTCGAACTCGGCATCCCCTACCGGATCTTCGGCAAGGCCACGTCCCCCGCGGGGCACAGCCTCTACGAGGTCGTCACCTGCGCACCTGAGCCCGGCCCGGTCCGTACGGACGCCGACTTCACGATCACCGTCGAACACGGCCCCCAGGCCCTGGCCGAGGCCGACACCGTCGTGATCCCGGCCTCCTACGAGCTGGGCCCTGTCTACGAGGAGGGGAGGCTGACCGAGCCGCTGGCCGCCGCCCTCGCGCGCGTGCGGCCGGGAACCCGCATGGTGTCCATCTGCACCGGCTCCTACGTGCTGGCGGCCGCGGGGCTGCTCGACGGGCGGCCCGCCACCACCCACTGGCGCAGCACCGACCACTTCCAGCAGCTCTTTCCGAAGGTCAAGGTCGACCCGGACGTGCTGTTCGTGGACGACGGGGACGTGCTCACCTCCGCCGGCGTGGCGTCCGGGATCGACCTGTGCCTGCACATCGTGCGGCGCGACCACGGCACGTCCGTCGCAAACGAGGTCGCGCGCCGCAGCGTGGTGCCGCCGTACCGCGACGGCGGCCAGGCCCAGTACATCCAGCGCCCGGTTCCCGAGCCGCGGCGGGCCACCACGGCAGCCGCCCGAGCCTGGGCGCTGAGCCGGCTCGACCGGCCCATCCAACTGCGTGACATGGCCGAGCAGGAGGCGATGAGCGTGCGGACCTTCACCCGGCGGTTCCGGGAGGAGACCGGCGTCAGCCCGGGGCAGTGGCTGCTGCTGCGCCGGGTGGAGCGGGCCCGGCATCTGCTGGAGGAGACGGATCTGCCGGTGGACCGGGTGGCGCGGGACGCGGGCTTCGGCACGGCGCAGTCGCTGCGCCAGCACCTGCAGGCCGCCCTCGGTGTCTCCCCCACCGCGTACCGCCGTACTTTCCGGGCCACCGCCGGGAGTTGAGGCCCTCGGTGGCCCTGTCCGTCCCTTCCCTTAACCAGGGGCTTCACCCCTGGAACCTCGGGTCTGGGGCCTGGGGCATGGCCCCCGGGCCCGCGGCCTGGGGCGGAGGCCCAGTTTCGGGCCCTGGAATTCGGGGCCCTAGAAGGTGAGCACGCCCCGGGCCACGCGCCCGTGGTGCGCGTCGTCCGCGGCCTTGGCGAAGTCCTCCACCGGGTAGGTCTCGGTGACGAGTTCGTCCAGCATCAGCCGCCCCGCGCGATACAGCTCCGCATAGAGGGCGATGTCGCGCTGCGGGCGCGAGGAGCCGTAGCGGCAGCCGAGGATGGACTTGTCGAGATACATCGAGGAGACGAGGAAGGACGCCTCCGCGGTGGCGGGCGGGACGCCGAGCAGCACCGCCTGGCCGTGCCGGTCGAGGAGGTCGACGGCCTGCCGGATGAGCCTGGTGTTGCCCACGCACTCGAAGGCGTGGTCCGCGCCCGTGGGCAGGATCTCCTTCACGGCGGCCGAGGTGTCGGGGACGGCGGAGGCGTCGATGAAGTGCGTCGCGCCGAAGCGGCGGGCCACGGTCCCCTTCGCCGGGTTGGCGTCCACGGCGACGATGGCCAGCGCGCCCGCGATCCGGGCGCCCTGGATCACATTCAGCCCGATGCCGCCGGTGCCGATGACCAGCACCGTGTCGCCGCGGTCGACCTTCGCCCGGTTGAGGGCGGCGCCGACGCCGGTCAGCACGCCGCAGCCGATGAGGGCTGCCGAGGTGAGTGGAATGTCCGGGTGGATCCTGACCGCCTGGATCGCTTTGACGACCGTGCGCTCGGCGAACGCGGAGTTGGAGGCGAAGTTGTAGAGGGGCTGCCCGCCGCGCGAGAAAGGCCGGCCGGGGCGGCCGATGGAGGCCCGGCACATGGTGGGGCGGCCGCGGTCGCACTCGGCGCAGGCGCTGCAGTTGGCGAGGGTGGACAGGGCGACGTGATCGCCGGGCGCCACGTGCCGGACGCCTTGGCCGACCGCCTCGACGACGCCCGCGCCCTCGTGGCCGAGCACGACGGGCACGGGGAAGGGGATCGTGCCGTCGACGACGGAGAGGTCGCTGTGGCACAGGCCCGCCGCCCGTATGCCGACCAGCACCTCGCCGGGGCCGGGGTCGCGAACTTCCAGGTCGTCGACGACCTGCGGCCGACGGCCGTCGAAAATGACACCTCTCACGACTGCTGATCCCTTCAGGATGGCCAGACGACGGACTGGAGCTCGCTGTAGGCGTGCAGGCCGAACGAGCCGCCGTCGCGGCCGACTCCGCTCTCCTTGAATCCGCCGAAGGGCGTCTCGGGATGGCGCTGCACGGTGTTGATGCCGACGTTTCCGCTGCGCAGCCGGGCGGCGAGCGCCCAGGCGCGGCCCGCGTCGGCGCTGAACACGTAGTCGTAGAGGCCGTACGGGGTGCCGTTGGCGATACGGACCGCGGCGTCCTCATCGTCGTACGGGATGGCCACCACGACCGGGCCGAACAGCTCCTCCTGCGCGACGGTCATGCCGGGTGTGACGTCGGTGAGGAGCGTGGGGGCGACGTAGAAGCCGGTCTTCGTCTCCGGGCGCTCGCCGCCGGCGGCGAGACGGGCGCCCTGGTCGCGCGCTCCCGCGATGTACGCCTCGACGCGATCGCGCTGGTCGGCGGAGATCAGCGGGCCGACGATCGTGGAGTTATCCACAGGGTCCCCGACGGTCAGTGCGGATGCGTAGTGTTGGAGACCGGCGACGACCTTCTCGTACAGCGATCGATGGACGAGGACGCGGGTCGGCGCCGTGCAGATCTGACCGCTGTGGAACGACCAGGTAGAACCGACTGCCCCGATCGCCGACTTGATGACCTTCTCGTCGGCGTCCTCCAGCACGATGGCCGCGCCCTTGCCGCCCAGTTCCATAAGGGTGCGCTTCATCGTCTCGCCTGCGGACCGGGCAATCCGCTTTCCCACGGCAGTCGACCCAGTGAAGCTGATCATGTCGACATCCGGGTGCGCGACCAGCGCCTGACCGGCCGCCGCGCCCGAGCCGGTGACGACGTTGAACCCGCCGTCGGGCAGCCCGGCCTCCTGGAGCAGCGGGCCCAGCTCCAGGCAGCCCAGCGGGTCCTGCGGGGCCGGCTTGGCGACGACCGTGTTGCCCATGGCCAGGGCGGGCGCGACTTTGCCCGCGAGATTGACGATCGGGAAGTTGTAGGAGGTGATGCAGCCGACGACACCCACAGGTCGGCGGACTGCCGCGGCGCCGATGAGCCCGCCGGGCGCGAGCGGGCTCGAGGCGACGGGATGCGGTGCGAGCGGGATGGTTGCGGGCTCGAGGGCACCGCGCGTGTAGCGTCGGAAACGGTCGGCGGCGGTAGGGACTTGCATCGTCGAGGCGATGCGCATCGTCGAGCCCGTCTCGGCCTGCAGGAGCGGTACGAGGTCCTTGGCGCGCTCGGTCAGCAGGTCGGCGATGCGGTCGAGCACGGCGGCGCGCTCGCGCGGCTCCGCGCGCGACCACTCCTCGTACGCGGCCCTGGCGGCGGCGACGGCCTCGCCGACCTCCCCGTCGGACGCTTCGGGGGCCTCGCCGACGACCTCCTCGGTCGCCGGGTTGACGACGGGGTAGTGGCCCGTCGCCGGTGTCCGCCAGGAGCCGCCGATCCAGTGCTGGTACGTCGTCGTCATCGGGATTCCTTCGGCAGGCCGAGCACGCGCTCGGCGATGATGTTGCGCTGGATCTCGTCCGAGCCGCCGTAGATGGTGTCGGCGCGGGAGAAGAGGAACTGGCGCTGCAGCGGGTCGAGTTCGTACGGGCGGTCGGCCGACCAGTCCGCAGGGCCGAGCGCGGCCGCCGCGCCGCGCACCTGCATGGCCAGCTCGCCGAGCCGCTGGTGCCAGCCGCCCCACAGCAACTTGGCGACGCTGGGGGCACCGGGATCGGCGGCCACGCGCCCGGCGGCGGGGCGGTCCCCGGCGGCCTTGCGTCCGGCGGGGCGGTCCCCGGCGGCCTTGCGCCCGGCGGGGCGGTCCCCGGCGGCCGGGTCCCCGGCCGCTGTGCCCAGGGTGCGCAGGGCGTTCCAGCGCATGGTGCGGAGCTCGGCCCACTGGCGCACGAGCCGGTCCCGCAGGACCGGGTCCTGCGCGGCGCCGGTCTCCAGCGCCAGCCGCACGACCTGGTCCAGCTCTTCGGCGAAGCCGATCTGCTGGACCAGGGTGGACACGCCGCGCTCCCGCGCGAGGAGGCCCATGGCGACGCGCCAGCCGTTGCCGGGACCACCGACCAGGTGCTCGGCGCGCGCCACCGCGCCGTCGAAGAACACCTCGTTGAACTCGGCGGTGCCGGTCATCTGACGGATCGGCCGGACCTCGATCCGGCCCGGCTGGTCCATCGGCACGAGAAGGAAGGAGAGTCCGTGATGACGTTGTGAGCCGGGCTCCGTCCGGGCGAGGACGAAGCACCAGTCCGCGTGCTGCGCGAGGGAGGTCCAGATCTTCTGGCCGCTGATCCGGTACGTGCCGTCGGCCGGGTCGCGGACCGCCGCCGTCCGGAGCGCGGCGAGGTCGGAGCCCGCGTCTGGCTCGCTGTAGCCCTGGCACCAGAGTTCATCGCCGCGGGCGATGGCGGGCAGGAAACGGTCCCGCTGGGCCGTGTCCCCGTACGCGATCAGCGTGGGCGCGAGCAGGTTCTCGCCGATGTGGCCGACCCGGTCCGGGGCTCCCGCGCGGGCGTACTCCTCGGCCCAGACGACCTGTTGGGTCAGGGTGGCGGCCCGGTTGCCGTAGTCGCCGTGGGTGCGGTCCCAGCCGAGGCCGATCCAGCCGGCGGCGCCGAGCTCGCGCTCCCACGTGCGGCGGGTGGCTACGCGCTCGTGCTCGCTTCCGGGGCCGCCGCGGCTGGTGGCATCGGCGTACGCGCCGACGAGGTGCGCGTCGAGCCACGCGCGCGCCTCGGCGCGGAAGCGCTCGTCCTCGGGCCCGAAGCTGAAGTCCACGCCGCTCTCCCCTCACTCCCCGCGCTCAGCGCAGGGGTTGGTCTCCCATCCGCACGCCCTTGGCAAGCGGGGTAAGGAGGTAAGACCGCAAGACCGCAAGACCGCACCGGAGGTGCGATAGCCAGGTGGCCACGTGCCCTGTGCCTTGTGCCCTGTGCCCCTGTGCCCAGGTGCACACGTGCCCAGGTGCACACGTGGCCACGTGGCCCAGGTGGCCAGGTGGCCAGGTGCGCTCGTCGGCGCAAGTCACGCGTTGGGGCGGTCTTTGCGTGCCGCCGCGGCTGTCATTGCCTCCAGTTGGGCCAGCAGGGGCATGGGGTCCGTCCCCACCGACCCCGGGAGGAAGTCCGCGATCTTCTCCGGGGTCCAGGAGCCCTCCGCGTAGGCGGAGCGCAGTTCTCTCGGCTGGGCCCAGACCGCGATCTTGGGGCCCGCGATCGTGTAGACCTGCCCGGTGATCTTCGCTTCCTTCGCACGTTCGCTGAGCAGGTAGACGACGAGTGCCGCGACGTCATCGGGCTCGCCGATCTCCTGCAGTTCCATCGGCACGTTGGCCGACATCCGCGTCCGGGCCACCGGCGCCACGCAGTTCGCGGTCACGCCGTACTTGTGGAGCCCGAGGGCCGCGCTGCGCACGAGCGAGATGATTCCGCCCTTGGCCGCCGAGTAGTTGGCCTGGGAGACGCTGCCCTGATGGTTGCCGCTGGTGAAGCCGATCAGCGTGCCGCCGCCCTGCCTGCGCATGACCGCGGACGCGGCCCGGAAGACGGTGAAGGTGCCCTTCAGGTGGGTGGCGACCACCGGGTCCCACTCCTCCTCGCTCATGTTGAAGAGCATCCGCTCGCGCAGGATCCCGGCGACGCACACGACGCCGTCGATCCGCCCGTACCGGGACAGCGCGAGGTCGACGACCCGCTGCCCGCCCGCCATCGTCGAGATGTCGTCGGCGACGGCGACCGCATCTCCCACCCGTCGCCCACCGCCACCCTCAGCGGAAGCGCTGTGCGCCCCATGATTTCCCGCCTCGATCTCCTTGACCACGGCCTCGGCGACCTCGCTGGCCGGTTCTGCGCCCTCGATCGAGACGCCGTAGTCGTTGACGACGACCTTCGCGCCCGCTGCTGCGCAGGCCAGCGCGACCGCCCGCCCGATGCCGCGACCGGCGCCCGTGACGGCGACGACCTTGCCTGCCAAGAAGTTCCCCACGCCGCGCCCCTTCCCGGAGTTTCTGACGGCCCGTTAGATTCTCGGTAGAGGCAGCCGCAAGCACAAGCCCCGTACGGGAATCGGCGCTCGACGCTTCGCATGGACCACCCGGCACGGAGTACTCGGCATGGACCACCCGGCATGGGGCAGTCGACATGCGGCACTCGGCATGAGGCGTTTGACACGCGGCACTCGGCATGAGGCCTTTGACACGCGGCACTCGACATTCGGCGTTCGGCAAGGAGGAGTGAGCCCATGGCACTGCCGCCGGAGTTCCAGGACATCGCCAAGCGCGTGAACAACTGGGGGCGATGGGGCGAGGCCGACGAGATCGGCACGCTCAACCTCATCACCGACGACGTGGTCCACGCGGCCGCCGCCACCGTGCGCAGCGGCCGCCGCGTCCCCCTCGCGCTCCCGCTCCAGCAGGACGGCGTGCAGACCGGCATGATCCCCGGCCGGACCAACCCGCTCCACACCATGATCGCCGTCAACCAGCAGATATTCGGCCCCGGTACGGTCGCCACCAGCGACGACACCGTGACCATGGCGCTCCAGGCGGCCACCCACTGGGACGCCCTGACCCATGTCTCGCACTCGGGGCGGATCTACAACGGCCGCCCCGCCAACTCGATCACCGCCCACGGCCGCTCCGCCTTCAGCGGCATCGAGAAGGCCCGCCACATCGCCTCGCGCGGCCTCCTGCTGGACGTCGCCCGCGCCCTCGGCAAGGACCGCCTCGACGGCGACCACGCCGTCACGCCGGAGGACCTGGAAGCCGCCGAGGAACTGGCGGGCACCCGCGTCCATGCCGGCGACATCGTGCTCGTACGAACCGGTCAGATCCAGCAGTACCTGTCGGGCGACAAGCACGGGTACGCGTTCCCGTCCCCCGGCCTCTCGGTCCGCTGCCCCGAGTGGTTCCACGCCCGCGATGTCGCCGCCGTCGCCAACGACACCCTCACCTTCGAGCTCTTCCCGCCGGAGATCGAGAACCTCTGGCTGGCCGTCCACGCCCTCGACCTCGTCGAAATGGGCATGCTGCAGGGCCAGAACTGGAACCTGGAGGAGCTGTCGGAAGTCTGCGCCGAGGAGCGGCAGTATGTGTTCCTGCTGTCGGCGATGCCCGAGCCGTTCGTCGGCGGGACCGGGGCCCCTGTCGCGCCCGTCGCGATCCTCTGAAGGCCCGCCCAGCCCCCCGGGGTTCAGGCCAGTCGGGTGGCGGCGCGCTCATGCGCACCCCGAGCACGGCACAGCGGACCGCCACCCGGCTCCGGCTGCCCAGGCGGGCCTGCGCTCGCTCACAGCGGCCGCACCGGACCCACGACCCGCACTCGCCAAGGAATCATGGCCAGAAGGCCAGGTCGTCCCTCGACGTCCCCTCGCGACGAATCGCTGCCCCAAGGGTGATCAAGTGAACACTGGACGTCAACACCTGGTCTGGACTTTGCCGATTATGCCCTATTTGTGACGGCGCATTGCGATTCGTGCACGCCTGTACCCCACGAGCGCCTCACCGGCTGGACCACCGGCTGCTTCACCGGCTGTTCCGCGGGCTGCTTCACCGGCTGAGCCATGGGCTGGCCCACCGGCTTCCGCTCCGCGCGGTCGACTTCGCACCAGATTCTCTTGCCGCCGCCCTCCGGGTGCCAGCCCCACCGGTCGGCGAGACCGGTGACCAGCTCCAGACCCCGCCCGTTGGTGTCGTCGCCCTCCGCGTGCCGCGGCTTCGGCGCATGGGCGCTGCGGTCGGCGACCTCGACCCGTACGGTCTCGCGTGCGGCCTCGCGGACGATCCCCGTCCCCGCTCCCGTCCCCGCGCGCGCCGCTCCCGAGCCCACCGCTTCCGCACCCGCCGCTCCCGAGCCCGCCGCTTCCGCACCCGCCGCTCCCGAGCCCGCCGTTCCCGCGCGCGCCGCCGCGGCCCCCGCTCCCACGTCGGGGAGCTGCATCCGCAGCACGGCCGGACAGCCGGTGTGCACCACGGCGTTGGTGACCAGCTCCGAGATGAGCAGGATCAGTGTCTCGGCGAGCGGTTCATCGGGCCCTATTCCGGACCCTGCGAGCCTCGAACGAGCCCACCTCCGGGCCCGCCCCACCTCCGCGGGGTCGGGCCGCACCTCCAGCTGAACCTGAAGCACCTGCACCTGCACCGCTCACACCATCCGAACCGGCGGACACATCGCCTCGCGCCTCCACGAGATCACGGTCCGTGACCTCCGCGGAGAACAGCATGGTTGACGTACAGTCACCCCAACAAGCGCTTCAGGCATATTCCGGCGCAATGGAGTATGCGTGCTGCATACTGTGCGGCGCGCGCTGCGGGGAGTCGAAAAAGGGGGCATATCGTGCCCCCACCCGGCGCGAGCGGCATACATTCGCCACCCCGGCCTCGCCACACTGGCCACTCCGGGATAGTTGCGCATCAGAACCACTCGCACCCGAGGCAGCGTACCGGAGCCTGCCGCCGACTCCCCCCTGTGACGAGTCACGTATAGGACACAACCCGATATCGACGCTCAGTGACGCTCCTGGTCGAACTCGGGTGAATCACTCGGACATTTCGCCGATGAGCTCATGCGCCAGGACATCCTTCGCCGGCAAGGCCCTCGGCGAGAACATCCTCCGCCTCGGCAGCCGACTGCCACTGCGCGGCCCGCACCCAGGCCCGCTTGAGATGCAGATGGACATCCGCCTCCCAGGTAAAGCCCATCCCGCCGTGAACCTGAAGGCAGTCGCGGGCGTTGCGCACGGCGGCCTCGTCCGCGAGAAGCTTCGCGGCGGCGGTGTCGTACGCGACCCCGGTCACGGCAGCGGCATATACGGCGCTACGGGCGATTTCCGCACGTACCAGCATCTGGGCGCACAGGTGCTTGACGGCTTGGAAGGCGCCGATGGGCTGCCCGAACTGTTCGCGTTCGCCCGCGTACTGGACGGCCATCTCGACCGTGCGGGAGGCGCTCCCGAGCTGCTGCGCCGCCGTGAGCAGGGCGGCCTCGCGCCGGAGCCGGCCGGCTGCGGGCGCCGCGGCGGCCGCTGCCTCCCGCAGCCCGCACGCGCGGCCACCGGGCGTCCTCGCGCCGCCACCCGCCCGGCGCGCCTCCCGGGTCGCCACGCGGGCGACGCCACGCTCGACGCCACGCACGACGCGGTGCAGCGGTGTGGCGGGGTCGACGGAGCGCATCGGCGCGGCCTCGACGCCGTCCGGCCGCAGCACGTTCACGCCCACGCCCACACCCACGTCAACCACTCCATCTACGCCATCCACGTCATCCACAACGAGTAGGGCGTCCGCCGAGGCCAAGTGCTCGACCGCGACCGGCCCGCCGGCGCTGCCCGAAATGTCGACGGCGGTCACCACCGCCTCACCAGTGGCCGCCCCCTCGACCAGTCCCGCGGCCAAGTGCGTCGCGACGAGCGGCCCCGGCAGCAACGCCCGCCCCGCCTCCTCAAAGACGAGCACGGCCTCGGGCAGCCCCAGCCCCACCCCGACCCCGCCCTCCTCCTCTGCCAACCGCAGCGCGAAGAAGCCCGCTTCACCGAGCTCGCGCCACAGCCCCCGGTCGAGACCCCGGTCGAGACGCCGGTCGAGACGCCGGTCGAATCCCCGGTGGAGACCCCGGTCGAATCCCCGGTCGATGTCGAGGCCCCCGCCATCCACTGCAGCCCGCAGCCGACCGCGCGGGAAGCGCCCCGCCAGCAGTTCCCGGAACCCCTTCCGCACCGCCTCCTGGTCCTCCGTCAGCCGGAAGTCCACCGCACCCTCACCCCGCTCAACACCCCACTCACCCTGCGGACCGCCCTCACCGCCTCACCGCCCTCACCACCCCCGCACCGCTCACCGCCCCTTCGGCAGGCCGAGGATCCGCTCGGCGACGATGTTCTGCTGGATCTGCGACGTGCCCGCCGCGATCGTGTACGAGAGCGACGACAGCCGGTCCGCGACCCATTCCTGCTCCGCGTCCAGCGCGCCCACGGCCCCCAGCACCTCCGCCGCCGCGTCGTACAGCTCCTGCCGCGCCTGCGAGTACCGGAGTTTGAAGACCGAGCCGCCGACGCCCGGCACGCCCCCGTGCGCGCTGTGCTCCGCCTCGCTCACGTTCCACTGCGTCAGCCGCCACAGCGCCGTGAACTCCGCCGCCAGCCGCCCCAGCCGCCGCCGCAGCCCGTCGTCGTCCCACCGGCCGTTCGCCCGCGCCGCCCGCGCCAGCTCGCCCAGCACCCGCCGGCAGGCGACGACCTCGCCCACAAAGGCCGTTCCGCGTTCGAAGGAGAGGGTCACCATCGTGACCCGCCACCCGTCGTTCTCCTCCCCGACCCGGTACGAGACCGGCACCCGCACCTCGTCCAGGAAGACTTCCGCGAACTCCTCCGACCCCGCGAGGGTGCGCAGCGGCCTTACGGTCACCCCGTCCGCGTCCATCGGCATCGCCAGCCATGTGATCCCCCGGTGCCTGGGCGCGTCCTGGTCCGTACGGACCAGCAGTTCACACCAGTCGGCGACCTCAGCATGCGAGGTCCAGATCTTGGACCCGCTGACCACGTACGAGTCCCCGTCCCGTACCGCACGTGTCCGCAGCGCCGCCAGGTCGGAACCGGCGTCCGGCTCGCTGAAGCCCTGGCACCAGACCTCCTCGCCGCGCAGGATCGGCGGCAGCCAGCGCCGCCGTTGCTCGTCCGTCCCCTCCGCGGCGATCGTCGGCCCGGCGTGCAGCAGCCCGACGAAGTTCGCCCCGACGTACGGCGCTCCCGCCCGCTCGGTCTCCTCCAGGAAGATCAGGTGCTGCGTCGGGGTGGCGCCCCGCCCGCCCGCGTCGGCGGGCCAGTGCAGGCCCGCGTACCCGGCGTCGTACAGCGCCCGCTGCCAGCCCAGGTCGTACGCCCTGCGCCCCGGCCAGTCCCCGGGCGAGGGCTTCGGCGGCAGCCCCGGCAGCACCTTCCCCAGCCACGCCCGCAGTTGGCGCCGAAAGGATTCCTCTTCGTCGCTGTACGTGAGATCCATCAGCGCCCGCGGCCCAGATCACGTGCCGGCTCCATCGCCCGCCTCCGGCCTTTCCCTCAGGTTTCTGATGCTTCGTCAGATAGGAGAAAGGCTAGCCCCCGCCCCCTGGACCGACAAGGCGCAGACCGTCTACGCTCCCCGCAACATCTGACGAGCCGTCAGCTGATGCCGATGGGGGGTCCGAATGAACGACACGGCACACGACCTGGCGGGCGCGGCGACCCTCTGGGAGCTGGTGGAGCGACGCGCGGCCCTCGCCCCCGACGCGCCGGCCCTCCTCCAGGCCGCCGCATCCCCGCACGACGACCGGCGGCTCACCTTCGGCGAGCTGCGCGCGGACGCGGAACGGGTGGCCGCAGGGCTCTGCGAGATGGGCGTGCGGCCCGGGACGCCGTTCGCCTGGCAGCTCCCCACCCGCATCGAGACGGTGGTGCTGTCGATGGCGCTCGCCCGCCTGGGCGCCGTACAGAGCCCGGTCATCCCCATCTACCGCGACCGCGAGGTGGGCTTCGCGCTGCGCACGGCCGAGGCGGAGTTCTTCGCGGTGCCCGGCGAGTGGCGCGGCTTCGACTACGCGGAGATGGCGCGCCGCCTCCCGGACCCCCCGCGCCTCGTCATGGCGTACGACTCGCTGCCCGAGGCGGACCCCGCGGTCCTGCCGGACCCGCCCTCCTCCGGCACCGACGTCCGCTGGATCTACTGGACCTCGGGCACGACCTCCGACCCCAAGGGAGTCCTGCACACCGACCGCAGCCTGATCGCGGGCGGCTCCTGCCTGGCCCACGCGCTGCGCCTTACGCCCTCCGACGTCGGCTCGATCGCCTTCCCGTACGCGCACATCGGCGGGCCGGACTATCTCGTGATGCTGCTGCTGTACGGCTTCCCGGCCGTTCTGCTGGAGCAGTTTGCGCTGCCCGGCTCCCTCGATGCGTACCGGCGGCACGGCGTCACCGTCGCGGGCGGCTCGACCGCCTTCTACTCGATGTTCCTGAACGAGCAGCGCAAGGACCCGTCCCGCAGGCTCATCCCCTCGCTGCGGCTGCTGGCGGGCGGCGGCGCGCCGAAGCCACCGGAGCTGTACTACGAGGTGGTGGCGGAGCTGGGCTGCAAGCTGACCCACGGCTACGGGATGACCGAGGCGCCGATGATCACCATGGGTTCGCCCGACGACACGGAGGAGCAGCTCGCCCGTACCGAGGGGCGGCCGCCGGAGGCGATGGAGATCCGGATCGTCGACGGCGAGGTGCGGCTGCGCGGCGAGGCGGTCTGCCAGGGCTACACGGACCCGGCCCAGACGGCCGCCGCCTTCGACGCGGACGGCTTCTTCGTCACCGGCGACCTGGGGCATGTCCGGGACGACGGGCATCTGGTCCTCACTGGGCGGCTGAAGGACGTCATCATCCGCAAGGGCGAGAACATCTCGGCGAAGGAAATCGAGGAACTGCTGTATCAGCACCCGGGGGTGGGGGATGTCGCGGTCATCGGGCTTCCGGACACGGAGCGCGGGGAGCGGGTGTGCGCGGTGGTGGAGCAGCCGAAGGGGGCGGAGCGGCTGACGCTGGAGGCGGTCACGACGTACCTGGGCGACCGGGGTCTGTCGGTCCACAAGCTCCCGGAACAGCTGCAGATCGTGGACGCACTGCCGCGCAACGAGACGCTGCGGAAGGTTCTCAAGTACAAGCTCCGGGAGCGATTCGCCACGGTGTGAGAGAAGCCGCCGGTGCGCGGTCAGTTCGGGGCGTCCTGCGGGCACTCGTAGGCGGCATCGGGACCCCAGCTGGTGGCGCCGTCCTCGTCGTTGAGGGTGAAGGAGCCGCAGCGCAGGACGAGACCGGGGGTGTTCCCCGCGTACCGCACGATGACGAGCGCCTTGTTGAGGGGCGGCTTGGACTCATTGGCCTTCTGGTAGTGGATGACTCCGCTGACTCCCTGGAACCGGATCTCGTTGTCCAGCTTGGACTTGACGGTCACCGAGTCCACCTGCTCCTCGCTGCTCTGCTTCGCATCCACGGTCGCGTCCCACAGCACCCTGAGCGCGTCATGCCCCAGTGGCCCGTGCCCGTCGTTGAACCAGGGATCGTCCTCACCGGCGTAGTACGCATAGTGATCGGTGAAACGCTCGGCCTCCCCGCTCATGTCCTCATGCCGTACGGGCAGGACGTGGGCGGTGTAGTAGAGGCGCAGCCATTTCTTCGCAAAGTCGAATTTCCCGGCCAGGGCGGAGTTGGTGAGCTCATTCGCGCCGATGACTGTCAGGTTCCGGTAGGCGCATTCGGTACGACCGACGTAATCGTTGAGGAAGGCGTTGAAGTTCTCCACACGGGACGCCCAGTACAGAACGGCCCGCTGTCCGCCCTTCGCGTTCATACGGGCGCACACCTTCTCAGCGGTCTGCGCCGAACTGGCCACCCCTCCTGGGTACTCCATGACCGATGAGGCACCAGGAAAATTCTCGCGGAACCTGTCAGCCAAATCATCGCTGTAAAGGTCGGTCGGGTCCTTGACCACCACCGCCCGGGTGGCGGAGACACAGTAACCGTTGTTCTTCCGGGGGTCGGACGACTCCTCGATGATGGGGCCGGAGTGGGCGAACTTGGCCTCCACCCTGGTCTCGCGGTCATTGCTCGGCGAGAGGGGCCTGTAGTACTCCCCGGCTTCCTGCATCTCATTGGCCGACGCGGTCGTACTGATCACCGGCACACGACCGTCGCTGAGTGCTGCGGCTGCCGCCTTCGTCTCGGTCCGGCTCTCGGAGAATCCGATGACTCCGACAATGGTCCGGTGATCCTGGTACTTCTGGCCCTCCTGGGTGTCGGCGACGACCTGCTTCGCCACCTGTACCGCGTTCTTGAAATTGTGCCCGGTATCGCGTACGTCGACGATCAGCCGGACTTTCGAGTTCTCGGGGTCCGACGCCGCCTCGCTGTTCAGCCGCGCCTGGGCCAGCCAGATGCCGCGGAGTTCGGGCACTTCACCGTTGTACTCCGCTTCTTCCGGATCGGCGCTCACGGTGGAGCCGAGGTAGACCACCCTCCGGACGGTCTCCCCCTTCTTCTCGGCGGCCATGGCCTTCTCGTTGAGATCCTCGATCTGCTGCCGCGCCGCGTCGTACTCCTCCTTGACGGTCGCTCCCTCCAGCACGCCCTGCTTGAAGGGGCCTGCGGGCAGCGGCTCGGGGTCGACACGCTTGGCGACCGGGCTGCCGTCGAGGCAGCGGGTGTCCGCCGAGGGCCGTGTCAGACCGACCAGGAAGGACACGAGCAGGGCAAGCGCCAGGGTCATGGCCGTCAGCTCGGTCAAGAGCTCGAGCCGCGGGCCCCAGCGGAAGCCCTGCGGCCGGAGGGCGGAGACGGGAAGTCCGCCGCCCTCGAAGTCCGCGTCCTGCACCGTGGGTTGCAGTATCCGGGGGTTGTTCTGGCCAGGCGCCATGGGGGTCAGCTGCTGCGCCGGGACGGCGAGATTGGCGGAACGCTGCCAGTGCCACTGCTGGCCGGGCTCCTCCAGCTGATAGCCGTCCGGGCAGCCGACCCCGAACACGAACAGGGAACCGCTGCCGGGCTCACCGATCGCACTCTGGTACGCGCGCAGGAAGCGGACCACGTCCCGCGCCTCCGCCGTGCCCCCTGTCCCCGCCTCGTTGGGGGGCAGGGCGAGCAGCACCACACGGCGGGTGCGGCGGCGGCGTGCCCAGGGGCCGAAGCGGCCGGCGCGCCTGCGGTGGAGATCCCCCAGCAGTGCGCGCAGCAGCAGCTTCTCCAGCTCGAAGAGGGCTCGTTCACGCGCCTCCGCACCTCCGCGCAGCGCCACCGCCTGAGGCGTCACCACGTCGGACACCCGGTCGAAGAACGTGCCGGTCGGACTGCTGATGTGGAGCCACCGCGCGTACCAGCCGTACTTCCTCGACTTGAGCAGACGCCGCTTCCACCACCAGGCCCAGATCCGTCGCGGGAGCTTGTAGCAGACGGGGTTTCCGAACAGCCGCACCAGCGTGGTGATCACGGCACCCGCGCCGTCCGGCGGGGTCGCCAGTTGCGCGAGCTTGTGGAGCACGCCTCCGTCGGCCTTGTCGGCGTGCAGCTCGTACACGCTGTCGCGCAGCCGCCTGCCGGAGAGGCGGCGCTGCAGCGCGACCACATCGAGAGCCGGGTCATCGGCCACGGCGCGGGTCAGCTCGACGAGCTGGTCGACGAGCCCGAAGTCGCGGAGCTTCAGCTTCCCGGTCCGCCGGGGCGGATCCACCGGGAGCAGCCGCCCCACGTACAGCGTCAGCAGCTCTTCTCCGGGATTCCCCGTGGCCAGCGTCTGCGGGCGGGCATAGGACACGGCTTTGCGCCCGTCATGCCGCAGCGCTTCCTCCAGCGCGCCGAGGACCCGGGTCCAGCGCTGTTCGGCTCGTCTTCCCTCGCCGCCGGTCTTCAGCAGGACGGGAGGCAGCGGACGCCCGCGGAGGGACTTCCAATCGTCCGGATATACCGCTGTTTTGAAGGCTCTCAGGAACTCCGTCGCCCCTGCCGCATTCGGAAACACCGCGCCCCCTCCTCATAACCGACGCTCCCAGCTTCCCGTGCCCGTCCCTACCGGTCACGGGGTTCTCAAATACCAATGGAATAAAGGGAGTTGAGGACCGGCGAACGCGGCTGCCGGTACGTACGGCACTTCGGCGGCCGATCGTCTGTACGACGTCATCACCTCGGTCTACGAGACTGCCGAGACTGTCCGATGGGGCCTCCGTCGCCCCCGGCGAGCGCACCGGCCTCCACGCCCGGCCGGGCGGCCACCGCGCCAGGCACGACGACGCGGCGTCGCTGCACCAGCCGCGGCGATGGGCCGTCGCGCGCAGGACGGAACGGCGGAGCCCCGTGCTTCGGGGCAGCGGGCGGGCGGGATGCCGGGGCTCCGCAGGTCCGGGCCTGCGGCGGTGCGGTGCCGGGTGGAGGGCCGTGGCAGAGCGGTGGAGCGACCCGGTAGCGTGAACCGACGCTTTCGTCAGCACCGTTCCGCATCATCAGCCATAGGAGTCCCGGTGACGCACAGCGGACAGGGGAACGAGCCGCAGCTCCCTGCGGCCCGGCCCGCCCATGAGGGCGTTGTGCTGCCCGCAAACGGCGACCCACCGTACGTGCCGGGGGAGCAGGCCGCGCCCGCGGCCGGGCAGCCGTGGGGCCAGCCCTGGGGTCCGGAGTCCGCGCAGGCACAGCAGAACCCGCCGGCACCGCCGGCACCGCTCGCCCCGCCCTCGCAGCCGGACGCCTGGGCGCCCCAGAGCCCCTCGGCGCAGCCGGACGCCTGGGCGCCCCAGAGCCCCTCGGCGCAGCCGGGCGCCTGGTCGGCCCCTGAGAACCCGCCCGCCGCGCAGCTGGACGCCCCGCCGCGGAACCCGTCGCCACAGCTCGATCCGCCCGCCCAGCCAGGCGCCTGGGCGCCGCCTGCCCTGCAGCCGCCGACGGCGGGGCAGGCGCCCCACGGCCTGGCGCAGGGCGGGCCGCAGCCGGGCGGTGGCGGTAACGACGCGGACTCCCAGGCCACGCAGCACATACCGCAGATATCGCCCGAGCCGCCGACAGCCGGGAGCGGCCCGCTGCCGCCCGAAGCCCCATCCGAGTCGACGACGTTCCTCGGCCGCAGGCCGCTGCCGCAACCGCAGGCACAGCCGCAGTCGCAGTCGCAGTCGCAGTCGCACCAGGCGAACGGCGACCCGGACGCCGAGGCCACCCAGTACATCGCCCCCGTCCCCGGCGGGCCTGCCGCCCAGGGCGGGCCCCAGCCGCCGCACCCGGCGGCCCAGGCCCCGTCGCTGCCCGGCCGGGCGCCCTTCGGGATCCGCCCGGGCATGCCCGGTGACCGGCAGCCGCCCGCCGAGTTCGACGGGCTGTTCCGGTCCGAGGCGCCCGCCCCCGGGGCAGGGCCGGAGGCGCCAGGCGCCACCCAGCAGATGCCCCGCTTCACACAGCCCCCGCAGCAGCCGCACGGCGCCCAGCAGGCCCAGACCCAGGCCCCGTACGCGTACGAGCCCGAGGGCCGCGCCGCACGCCGCAACTCCGAGCGCCGCCGGGGCCTCTCCCCCGCAGCCCTCATCGGCATCGTCGTCGCGGGCTGCGCCATCGCGGGGCTCGCGGCCGGTGCCGCGCTCAGCGGCAGCGGGGACCAGAAGAACGCCGCCAAGAGCGCCACGCAGTCCACGGACGCGGGCGCCGGGGGCGACAGCGGCCAGTCCTCACCGGCCCCCGACCCGGCCGAGAAGCAGGCCAAGGACCTCGACGGCCTGCTCGCGGACAGCAACGACAGCCGGGCGGCGGTGATCAGGGCCGTCGAGAACATCAAGACCTGCACGAACCTCGGCCAGGCCGCCGAGGACCTCCGCGGCGCCGCGGGCCAGCGCAACGGTCTTGTGACCCGCCTCGAGAAGCTCTCCGTGGACAAACTGCCCGACCACCAGGCGCTCACGTCATCCCTGACGAGCGCCTGGAAGGCCTCCGCGTCCGCAGACAACCACTACGCGGCGTGGGCGGACCAGGTCGCAGCGGGCGGAAAGAAGACCTGCCGGGGCGGCAAGGCGCGGGTCACGGGCCACACAGCCGCGGCCAACAGGGCGAGCGGCGACGCCACCACCGCCAAGAAGCAGGCGTCCCGCCTCTGGAACTCCATCGCCGAGGAACACGCCCTCACCCAGCGCCAGTTCACTCAGCTCTGACACCAGCGCCTGGTCGGAGGGGCTGCGCCCCTTGGGGCTGCGCCCCTCCAACCCACTTGGGCGGGTGGGTGGGAAGGCGGCCCGCCCCGCAGGGCGGGGCGCTGCTGAGCCGACGCGCGGGACGGGCGGAACTTCCGCTTCCCGAGGAAGGCGCCTCAGCCTTCCTCGGGCCCGCGCTTCAGCCTTCCTCGGGCCGGTCCTCGAGCGTCTTCGTGACGTTCACCGACCCGTTCCCCACCGGCACCAACCGTCCGCCCCGTACCTCCTGGTACGTCACCATCGCGTTGGTTATGCGCGGAAAGCCCCGTACCGCCAGCATGTCCTCGTACCGCCAGCTCAGCTTCGGCGTCAGCCCGCCCGTGTCCACGCCGTCGTCTCCGATCCGCCCGTCCAGCGTCCGCCGTACGGATCGCGCCGTGACGTCCCCGCCGCCGAGGGACTCGACCGCTGCGCGGAGCACCGTGTACGCGATCCACGTCGTCTGGACGCCCGGGTCCGCCGGGTCGATGCGGTTGTCTCCGAACGCGTGCTTGTTGACGACCTCGCGCATCGGCTCCCAGCGCGGGTCGCTCGCGGCCGGGTACCACCCGGTCACGGACGCGCCCTCCAGCGGGCTGGACTTGCCGCCCGTCCGCGTCACCAGCGCCTGCTGCACGCTGCCCAGCACCGACGCGATCTTCACCTTCTGCCCCTCCTCCTGGAGGCGGCGGAAGGAGTCGAAGAAGGTGTCGGTGCGGTCGCCGAGCGCCGCGGTGACGCACGCGCCGCCGGCCGTCGCGGCGTACGTCCCGGTCCCGAGGAGCGCCGGGTCGGCGCCCGCGCGCGCCAAGGCGCTCTCCGCCTGCGGCGTGTAGTCGGTCGCGTCCTCCGGTGCCCGTACGTCGCTGGCGGGCGTGTGGCGCGCCGCCCGCAGGCCCGCGTTGAGCAGGGACGGCATCTGGTCGCCCGCGATGGTGTCGGGCCGGACAAGGGAGATCCGATCGCAGCCGCGCGCGAGCTGCCGCCCGTTGCCCGCAAGCAGCGTGGCCATACCGCCGTTGACGGGGTACGAGAGCGGGCTGGTGAACTCCTCGTCCGTGGCGCCATATCCGCCTATGTACGGAATTCCGGATGCCTCCAGCTGCGACATGAAGGACCGCCCGTGCTGGCTGTACGAGCCGACGACGGCGACGACGTTCTCGGCGATCGCCCGCCGCGCGCAACGGCCCGCGTTCACCGTGTCGTTGCGCTCATTGCAGGTGAGGACCTTCAGCTCGCGGCCGCCGAGCCCGCCCCTGCTGTTGATCCAGCGCGCGTACGCCTGCGCCATGGCGGGCATGCCCGGCACATTCGTCGCCTTGGTGCCCTCGGGGGCCCAGGTCATCACCACAACCGGATCCTTGGAAGCCCCCGAAACCGCCGGGAGCGAACCACAACCGGCGAGCACCGCCGCACACGTCGCCAGGGCGCTCACTGAGGCAATCGCCACAGCCTTGACGGGGCGAGGCGGGCGAGCCGGGCGAGGAGAGCCAGAAGCGCGAGTAGAGAGAGAAGAGAGAGAACTGCGAGTGGGGCGCGAAGGGGAGCGTCGCCGTCCGGTCATACCGCATAACCCTTCCGGCCGCCCCATAACGGAGGAGTGATGTTTGGGCAACGCACGGTGGATTGAGGGTGAACAGCGGGGGACGGTTCGCGACAGCTTTGTGAAGAACGTACGATCGGCTGCCGTGCAAGGTGCTGAGAAGTCTTCCCGTCGCGGCCGTCGCTCCCCCACCATGGGCGGCATGCCACTCAACGACATGCCGTGGTGGCGCTGGCGCAGCAATGTGCGCTCCGCGCTGCACATGCTCTCGGACCCCGTCTTCCAGCAGGAGTGCTGGCTGGCCGGCCGCGAAGGCTACGGGGACGTCACCGACGCCGTGTACCGGCTCGTCGAGGACACCTGGCTGGACAACTGGTCGGCGGAGAAGTACGTCGGGACGATCTTCCGCGACTCGCAGGAGGCGGCCCTCGTGGACGTCGCCGTACTGCGGGTGCTGCGGATCATGCACCAGGTCGGGCCGGACGCGCCGGTCGCGGCCTACATCGAGCACCACGGATGGTCGGAGGCCGTACGGGCCGCCCGCGAGGCTCACGTACGGCTCGCCACCAACGACGGCGACGACCCGGACTCGCCGCCGCGCTCGCTCGAGGTGCTCGCGATCATGAACCGGGCGGTCCAGCAGCAGGGATCGGCCCAGTAGCCCTGCCCGGTCCGGCACGGGGCGGACAAGGCCCGGTCGGGCCCGCGCCGGACAGAGGCGCTGTCCAGGCCCAGTCCAGGCCGGGTCCAGGTCCGGTCTGCGGGTGTGCGACCCTATTAGGTCATGAACGAGTCGCAGCACGCCGCGTCCCCCCAGGCCCCCGAGCAGGACCCTGAGCAGTACGTCCTCACCCTGTCCTGCCCGGACAAGCAGGGCATCGTGCACGCCGTGTCCAGCTACCTCTTCATGACCGGCTGCAACATCGAGGACAGCCAGCAGTTCGGGGACCACGACACGGGGCTGTTCTTCATGCGGGTGCACTTCTCGGCCGACCGGTCGGTGACGCTGGAGAATCTGCGGGCCAGCTTCGCCGCCATCGGCGACAGCTTCCGGATGGACTGGCAGATGCACCGGGCCGACGAGAAGATGCGGATCGTCCTCATGGTCAGCAAGTTCGGGCACTGCCTGAACGACCTGCTGTTCCGTACGCGGATCGGCGCGCTGCCGGTGGAGATCGCGGCCGTGGTCTCCAACCACACGGACTTCGAGGAGCTCGTCTCCTCGTACGGCATCCCCTTCCACCACATTCCGGTCACGAGGGAGAACAAGCCGGAGGCGGAGGCGCGGCTGCTGAAGATCGTCGAGGAGGAGCGCGTCGAGCTGGTGGTGCTGGCTCGCTACATGCAGGTGCTCTCGGACGATCTGTGCAAGGCGCTGTCGGGGCGGATCATCAACATCCACCACTCCTTCCTGCCGAGCTTCAAGGGCGCGAAGCCGTATCACCAGGCGCACGTGCGCGGTGTGAAGCTGATCGGAGCCACGGCGCACTACGTGACGGCGGATCTCGACGAGGGCCCGATCATCGAGCAGGAGGTCGAGCGGGTCGGCCACTGGGTTACGCCGGACCAGCTCGTTGCGGTCGGCCGCGACGTGGAATGCCAGGCGCTCGCGCGAGCGGTGAAGTGGCACAGCGAACGCCGAGTTCTCCTCAACGGCGCCAGGACGGTCGTCTTCGCATAAGGGTTGTGGGCGTGCGTTCCGCGGGGCGGAACGCATGCCCACAACCCCGCTACAAGCGCGACAGCGAGGCCGTTGCCGCGAGGACGTCGCGGATCGCCTCGCGGTCGCCGTCCTGACCCGCCGCCGCGTCCTCCGGCAGCACATGCCCCGCCGCCAGCTGGCAGAACTCCGTCGCGTCCAGCGCCACCCGCGCCACCTCCTCGTCCGGCGAAGCCACCGCGGCAGGCGAGTCCAGCGGGATGAACCAGTGGCCGCCGCCCTTGCCCTCCACCTCCAGGTGGAGCGTACGCCCCGGCTCCCCCGCGACCCCCAGCCTCCGCGGCGGGCTCGCGAGCCCGACCCGGCGCCGCCCCGCGAGGGCCACCGGCAGCTGCCGCACCACCAGGTCGATCATGAGGTGCAGATGCCCGGCCGCGGGCGGGTCGTACGGATAGTCCACGGCCTCCGCGATGTCCGACGCGTGCACCCAGCACTCGAAGGCCCGGTCCAGGAACGAGTCCCGCAGCGGCAGCCCGAAGTCCCCGTACGACACGTCGAGTCCGGCAGCCCCGCCGCCCGCGAAGCTGACCCTGCGGATCAGCGAGTGCGCCTGATCGCGCCACGGTTCGCGCACCGTGCCCGGCGGCTCCGGCATCTCCGTGCGCCAGTACGCCTCCGTGCGAGCCGCCGCAGACGCCGGCGGCTCGCCGCCGGCCCCGGCGCCCGACGCGAGTTCGCCGAGCGGATCGGGCAGGCCGAGCACGCCTGCCACCATGCCGTCCACCGCCATCAGATGCGCGAGCACCCCGGCGACCGTGGCCTCACGCTCGACGCCGCGCCTGCCCTCGAACCAGCGCAGCCGGACCGGCGTACACCACTCCGACTCGCCCATGTCGTGCAGCAGCGCGTCCAGCCGCGCGGTCTCCGCGTCGTACGGCGCCGCCCACTCGGGCACCGGTATGCGCGCCGGGCGCCGCAACAGGCAGCCCGCGAGCGTGCGGGCGCGCAGCATGGGGTCGAGGTCCAGGTTGTCCTCCTTGTGCAGGAGGCCGA
This sequence comes from Streptomyces sp. 8N616, assembly GCF_052246385.1. NCBI lineage: Bacteria > Bacillati > Actinomycetota > Actinomycetes > Kitasatosporales > Streptomycetaceae > Streptomyces > Streptomyces sp. 8N616. The sequence continues at coordinate 176,728 of NZ_JBQQBY010000004.1, forward strand.
CGGCATCGCGCAGCCGCAGGGCCTCGTCCGCACACATGGCGCAGTCGGTGAGGTGCGCCTCGACGGCCGCCGTCTCCTCGGCCGAGCACGCGGACAGCGCCCACGCACCCAGCAGCGACTTCAGCACCCTGTGGGTGTACGGAACGGGAGGCACGGAAGGACTGGCCGGAGCGGGCAACTCCGGGCCGGGCGCGGGCCTGGGCGTAGTCGGAGCCGTGGCCGCATCCGGCGAATCCGCCGCATCCGGCCGCTGGGATACGTCCGGCCGCTCGGATACGTCCGGCCGCTCGGATACGTCCGACTGCTCGGATACGTCCGGCCGCTCCGTCACGTCCGGCCGCTCCGACAGGTCCCGCAGATCCGGAAGCGGCCCGCGGTCCTCCGCCGCCGACCGCGGAGGAGGTATGCGCGGCCGCCGCGCCCCGCCCGCACCCTCCGACGCGTCATCGCCCGGCTCGTCGGGCCGCCCAGGCCCGAACGGCCCGTTCACAGCGCGCTCCCCTGCCCAGGAGGCAGCGGCGGCGCCGCCTGCCCCGACCCCGGCACCGCCGAGTCGACGTGCGCCGTGGACAGCAGCTGCAGCCCGAGCCGCAGCCTCCGCCGCGCCTCGTCCTCCGTCACGCCCAGATCGGCGGCGGTCTGCCGGTAGTCGAGGTGCTTGAAATACGCGAGTTCCAGCGCAGCTCGCAGCGGCGCGGGCATGGAGTTCCGGATGTAGTCGGCGCGGGCCGCCGCGGAGGCGGCCCGGACTTTCTTCTCTATCCGCTCGGCCGTCCCGCTTTCGCCGCCCTCACCCAATAGCTCCGACTCGGTCTCGCGCAGCCGCCGCACCGCTTGCCGGTGCGTGATCGAGGCGACCCAGGAGCGCAGCGGCCCCTGCTTGGGGTCGTACGCGTCCGGGTGCTCCCAGATGTAGCCGAAGATGTCGCGCGTGATGCGGTCGGCGGCGGCTTCGTCGTCGAGGACCCGGTACGCCAGACCGTGGACGAGCGAGGCGAACCGGTCGTACAGCTCGCCCAGCGCGGCCGCCTCGCCGCGCGTCAGCCGCTGCTGCATCTTCCGGTCCCAGCGGGGAGACACGTCGTTCGCCATCCGGCCCCCATCCATCCGCCGTAGTCCGCATCGACCGTCCACATCGACGTCCTCATCGAATGTAGTAGGCCATACCGACAACGCACGCCCTTTGCATCAATGTTCGGTGCACGGGCAACTACTGCTGGTATAGATCCGGTCACGTTGCTTGCTTCTCCTGAGACTCCTGTTCCCGAATGCGCATAGGGTCGTTGGGAGCGGTTACCGAGTCGCGTGTTTCAAGGGGTAACGCCCGGGCAGCCGAGCTTGGAAGGACTGCTTCCGCATAGCGATCGCACAGCGAGCAACCGAAGGGACGTCGGTCGAGTGACCTTGAAAGTGATGGAGACCGAGCAGGGCGAGTGGGCCGTCCTGCGCATCTCCGGTGAGATGGACCTGGTGACCTCGCCCGCGGTGCGGCAGCACGTGCACGACGCGGTGGCCGAAGGACGCCGCAGCCTGGTGCTCGACCTCGCCGGTGTCCGCTTCTGCGACTCCAGCGGCGTAGGCGTCCTCATCGCCTCCCGCAGGCTGATGCGCTCCTGTCAGGGCCGGCTACGGCTGATCCTCCCCGCGCGCGGCGCCGAGGACGGCTCACACGTGAACCGCGTCCTCACCGCGCTCGGTGTCCGCCGCCTCTTCGAGGTCTACCCGGACGTCGCCTCCGCCGTCGACGAGACCGCGAGCCCGCTCTCCGCGTAACCGGCTTCCGCGCGGCCGCTGTCCGCGCAGCCTTCCGCCGTCGCGAACTCGCACCACACCACCTTCCCGCGCACCGACCGCTCGTGGTGCCCCCAGTCCTTTCCGAGCGCGGTCACGATCGCCAGCCCCCGCCCGCCGCAGTCCTCCGCATCGTCCGCGTCGCCCGCGTCGCCCGCGTCGCCCGTTACGCCCGTTACGCCCTCCGGCCAGCGCGGCGGCGTACGCAGCGGGTCCCCGACCTCCACCCGCAGCCGCCCGTCCCCGCACCACAGCGCCAGCGCGATCACCCCGCGCGTACAGCCGCACGGGCAGACCGCGTGCCGTACGGCGTTGGTGACCAGCTCGCTGGCCACGAGCTCGACCGATTCGGCCAGTTCCCCGCCGCCGAGGCCCCAGGTGGCGAGCACGTCCCGGACGTGACGGCGGGCCTGCGCGGCGGCGAGCGGGGTGTGGGGCAGCGGCAACCTGCTGATGTGCAGGCCGCGTTCGGTTTCGTGATTCACGTCACCACTGTCAGTGGGGACAACTACTCTCGGCTACAGGTTGGTCGCTAACAGCGTCCACAGTTGCACGGAGCGGTAGCAGTTAGCAGTACAGGGGGTACGCCATGCCGAATCCGAACGACCTCGACCCGTCCAAGTCCCCGCTCGCGTTCTTCGGCTCGGAGGTCCGCCTCCACCGCGAGAAGGCGGGCATGTCCCAGAAGGATCTGGGCAAGGGGCTCTATTGCTCCGGCGCCCTGGTGGGCTACATCGAGACGGCGAAGCGCTTCCCCACCGAGGAATTCGCCAAGCGCTGCGACAAGATCTTCGAGACGGACGGCTCGTTCTGCCGACTGTGGCCGCTGGTGGCACGGCTGGCACTGCCGTCGTGGTTCCGCGCGTACGCGGAGTTCGAGGCGGCGGCGACAGCGATCCGCACGTATCAGGCCCAGACGCTCTACGGTCTGCTGCAGACCGAGGACTACGCCCGAGCAGTGATGCGCACGAGCCGCCATCGCGATCTGGACTCTTTGGTCACGGCGCGAATGGAACGCCAGCGCATCCTGACGCGGGCGAACGCGCCAGAAATCTGGGTCGTCCTGGACGAAGCAGCGCTGCGTCGGCGCCCGGCTGACGACGAGGTCATGCGGGCTCAACTCCAGCGGCTGTTGAACTACCGCTACGACCCCAAGATGATCATCCAGATCCTGCCGTTCAGTGCGGGCTTCCCGGCCTCGCTCGACGGCTCGTTCACCCTCCTCGACATGGATGAGGGCGCGGACTTCGTCTACAGCGAAGGGGTCGGAACCGTGCAGGTTATGGCTCATCCGGACGAGTTCAAACAGGCAGCGTTCCGATACGATCTTCTGCGGACCGCCGCGCTGTCCGCGGAGGACTCGGCGGAGCTGATTGCCTCACTCCTGGAGGACCTATGAGCACCAATTGGCGCAAGTCCAGCTACAGCAGCGGCCAGGGCGGCGAGTGCATCGAATTCGCCGAGCTGACGGGTTCGGCGGACGCCGCCGTAGCAGTCCGTGACTCCAAGGATCCGGACGGTCCCCGGCTCCACTTCACCGGTGATGCATGGCACATTTTCCTGAACTTCGCCTCGGAGCAGGACGTACGTACTATCTGACCCCGGTACCCGACGTGAACGTGAGGCCGACCGTGGATCCCGCTGAATACGAAGCCAAGATCGCCCGCCGTTTCGCCACCTTCGACCAGGACGGCAACGGCTACATCTCACGCGAGGACTTCAACGCCGCTGCCGCCGCCGTGCTGACGGAGTTCGGCGTCGTCGCCCGTTCGATGAAGGGACAGGCGCTCTACGAAGGCGCCGAGGCATTTTGGCAGGGTATGGCGGCGATAGCCGACACGGACGGTGATCAGCACGTATCGCGCGAGGAGTTCGTCAACGAGGCCGTGAAGCGGCTGCGCGACAACGCGCAGCGGTTCGCGGAGATCGCCAGGCCGTTTCTCCGTGCGGTGATACGGGTCGCCGACACGGACGGCGACGGCGTGATCACGCCTGAGGAGACCGTGCGGGTGGCGCGGGTGCTGGGCGTCAAGCCGGAGGCTTGCGGCCGGGTCGCTGCCACGCTGGACGGGGACGGGGACGGCCGGATCACCGAAGAGGAGATCATCGCCGCCTTCGCGCTCTACTTCACCACCGCGGACCCGGACGCCTGACGCCGGGTTGTGGGCATTCGTTCCTTCCCCAGACTCCGTCCGGGGGGACCCCCAAGCGGAACGAATGCCCACAACCGGTTAAGCCGGGACGAGTTCCAAGCGGGCGCCGAACTCCCGTACCACCGACTCCTCCCCGAACGGTGCCAGCCGGTGCCGCAGATCCCTGAGGTATTCCGCCCCGCGGTTGGACCGCAGCCCGTCGAGCATTTCGACGGCCCTCGTGCCCGTGTGGCACGCCAACTCGATCTCCCGTTGCTGGACTTGCGCGGAGGCGAGCAGGACGAGGCCGATGGCCCGCCGCCGTACGCGCGACTCCGGGTGCCCGGCGAGCGATTCATCCGCCTTGCGGCACGCGGCCTCGGCCTGGCCCAGGTCGCGGTGGCAGTGCGCCAACTCGTCGGCCAGATAGGCGTAGTCGAAGTGCGCGATCCACGGCGGGTCGTCGCCCGTTCCCGCGGAGGACGAGCCGTCGGCCCGGTCCATGGCCGCGACCGCCCGCGCCGCCACCTCCTGGAACGCCCGCGCATCCCCCATCAGCGCGTGCCCGCGCGCCTCCGCCGCGAAGAACATGGCGTCCGCCCGCGGGGTGACCTGCCCGCGCGTCCCCTCCTGAGCGGCGCGCGCGAGCTGCGCGATCTCGCGCGGGTTGCCGAGCGTCGCGGCCAGGTGGCTCATGCCGGCCGCCAGCACGTATCCGCCGAAGCCCCGGTCCCCCGCGGCCTGGGCGAGGCGCAGGGCCTGGATGTAGTAGCGCTGCGCGAGCCCCGGTTGGCCGGTGTCGACGGCCATGTAACCCGCCAGCTCGGTGAGTCGGGAGACGGCGGCGAAGAGGTCGCGGCCGACCGCCTCCGCGTAGGAGCCGCTGAGCAGCCCGGACACGACGCTGTTGAGGTAGTGCACGACCACGGGCCGTACGTGACCGCTGCCGAAGCGGTGGTCGAGTTCGACGAGGGCCGTTGTCATCGCCCGTACGGCCGCGACGTCCGCGCGTCCGACCCGCGCCCCAGCCGTACGCTCCACCCGCGGGTCGCCACCCGTGATGAGCCAGTCGCGGCTCGGTTCGACGAGCGCGGAGGACGCGACCGAGGAGCCGGAGAGGAAGTCCCGGCGCCCCACGTCGCTCCGCCACAGCTCGCAGACCTGCTCGATCGCGCCGACGACCGTGGGGGAGAACTGCAGGCCGATGCCTGAGGCCAGGTTCTTGCCGTTCGCCATGCCGATCTCGTCGATCGTGACCGTCCGGCCGAGTTTGCGGCCGAGGGCCTCCGCGATGATGGCGGGGGTGCGGCCGCGCGGCTGCTGGCCGCGCAGCCAGCGCGCGACGGACGTCTTGTCGTAGCGCAGGTCGAGACCGTGCTCGGCGCCGCACATGTTGACCCTGCGGGCCAGGCCGGCGTTGGAACAGGCGGCCTCCTGAATCAGCGCCTGGAGCCGTTCATTGGGCTGACGCGCTACGAGTGGCCTGGCGGCCATGGCACTACCCCCTTAGTCGATGCAAGTGATCTCTGCCCCGCCGTGATCCCGTAAATTCCTTGTATTGGTGCAGTTCAGCGTCTTAGGTGGTCTTCGTCAGCCTTCAGTGTTCTTCAATGGTCTTCTGTGGGACTGACCGGAACTCAGCGGGTACTTCCGGATGACTCGTGCGCTCTATGCCGCATTAGGGGATACCCGCGCGTCGCACACCATTCGCGTGCGCGCCCCCGCCAGTGCACCTGTGCGCCCCGCGTGCCAAAAGGTTGCTGCCGAGAAACGGCGGCCGGGCCCGTAACCCCTGGTGACGAGGGAAGTTGTGATGAACGTGGATGAGACCATCGGAGTTCCCGGAGCCGCCGGAGTCGCAGGAAACGTCGGCGCGCGCGGCGTCACCCGCGTCGGGACCGGCACGGGCACCGGCCCCCCTCAGATCCCCAGGCAGCGGAGCGAATTGCTGCTCGACATCGCGGTGCGGTACGCGGAGGAGCGGCAGTGGGATGTGTTCCCCGGGACGTGGCTCGAGGCGAGCCGGGGAAACGTGGGCTGCTCGTGCCGGGACGCGAACTGCCCGGCCCCGGGCGCGCACCCGGCCCGGCCGGACTGGGCGGCACAGGCGACGGCCAGCGCGGTCGGCGTGCGGCGGCTGTGGTCGAAGCAGCCGCTGGCATCGATCCTGATGCCGACGGGGCGTACGTTCGACGCGCTGGACGTGCCGGAGTCGGCCGGGTGCCTGGCGCTGGCCCGGATGGAGCGGCTGGCGCTGCCGCTGGGGCCGATCGCCTCCACGCCGGACCGGCGGATGCTCTTCTTCGTGCAGCCGGGCGCGGCGACGAGGGTGCCGGAGCTCGTACGGAAGCTGGGCTGGCCGCCGCGGGCGCTCGATCTCGTCGGGCGGGGCGACGGGGACTATGTGGCGGCGCCGCCGACGCGGGTGGGGGCGCGGGGGTCGGTGCAGTGGGCGCGGCAGCCGACGGCGGTGAACCTCTGGCTGCCGGACGTCGAGGAGCTCATCAGCCCCCTCTCCTACGCCTGCGGCCGCGAGGCGGCAGCTTCCCGCGCACGCTAGGGGTGTTTTACGTTCGGGCCTGGGGCGTTGGGCTACGGGGCGGCCGGCTTGAAGAGATCGGCGGCCGGGTGAACAGTGGGCGGCGTCCCGGTGGCTTCGACGAACCACTCCCGACCGAGCAGCAGCCCGAAGACAGGGGAGGGAAGCCGGACCAGCGCCCTGAAAATCTGCGCGCTCCGGCCGGTTCCCGTCACCTGGGAGCGGTGGGCGGCAAGGGCCGCTTGCTTCTGTGCGGCGAACCGCCGCACGTCGACCGAGTGTGTGATCGCCTCGCGCGGACTGTACGCAGTGCGAAGCGTCTCGGGGTCGTAGCGCAAGGGGACCCTCAGTAAACGTGCCAGCCTCACGAGGCGGCTGACGGCATCGCGCGGCATGGTCGCCTCCAGCAGCCGGGGCACGCCCGCCAGTTCGGCGGCACGCTTGCCCACCTGATGCGCCTTGACATGATCGCGGTGGCCATAGCCGCCCCTGGCATCGTGGATCAGCAGAACGTCGGCATTCTCCTCGCGCAGGATCTTCGCGAGTCGTTCGGCGGCCTCTTCCGTTTGCGCCCTCATAAAGCGTGCTCGATCCGGCGGATCCGGGTAGAGGTCCTTGCCGTGGCCGCTGTCGGCATATCCCAGGTGCGCCACACGGACCACGCCGAGCACGGACGCACTCGCCCGCAGTTCCCCCAGGCGGGGAGGCTCGCTGCCCTTCGGGGCGGCGCCCATCAGGCCGTCGGTCGCGGCCACGATCACCGTCCGATGGCCGTCAGCCGCGGCGCGAGCGAGCGTGCCCGCAGTGTGCAGAACCTCGTCGTCGGGGTGGGCGGGAAAAGCCACAACAGTTGCCATGGGCCCATTCTGGCGCCCTTGGCAGCAGGGGCGGCATAGTGCCCGGCAGGGGGGCAGGGGCGGCCGGGCAGGGGCGGCCGGGCAGGGGCGGCCGGGCAGGGGCGGCAACCACAACCCGGGCGAAGAGACCGCCGCGGCGCGAAGCAGTACCCCGCGCCCGCCCCGTCATGGGCGGGCGGTCGTGACGTCACCGGCGGACGGTCGTAACGGTCCGCTGCGGGGAGAAACGTCCCCACGTGCCGTCGGGGAGTTTGGCGCGGATCTTCACCGAATACGTCGTGCCCGGCTGCTCGCCGACGTAGAAGCTGTGCGTGGCGCGGCCCTTGGGCGGGGCGGCGCCCCATGTCAGCGTCGTGGCGAACGTGCCGTCGAGGTAGATCTCGTACGCCGCGATCTCGCCGCCCGTCTTCGGCGGCACCCACGACAGGTCGAGGTAGTGCTTCCCCGCGGCGGCGCGGGCCTTCGCCCGGAAGCCGGTCGGCGCTGTGCCGGCGCCCCCGCCCGGCCCCGGGGCGGTGGTGAGGTCCAGAGCGCGGGCGGCCGGTGAGACGTTGTCCGCGGAGTCTCGCGCCCGGACCGTGAACGTGTAGTCCGTGCCGGGCCGCAGCCCGGTGAGCAGCGCCGTGGTCTCGTCGCCGCTGACGCTGTGGATCTTCGCGTCGCCCTGGTAGACGTCGTACGAGGCCACGCCCACGTTGTCCGTCGACTTGCCCCAGGCGAGGGTTGCGGCGCGGCCGCCGTCGGCCCGGCCGCCCAGGTGCACCGGACGGGTGGGCGGCTCGCGGTCGTCGGCGGCGGCCGCGGACAGTGTGGTGACACGTATGTCCTTGCTCGCCATGGAGAGGTTGCCCGCAGCGTCCCGGGCCCGGACGGTGAACGTGTAGACGGCCGACGGCTTCAGGCCCGCGACATCGACCATGTACCGCTCGCCGGTGACCTTCTTGACCAGCCTGCTTCCCTCGTACACCTCGTAACCGGCGACCTCGACGTCATCGGTGGGGCGGCTCCACATGACGTGGACGGAGGTGGAGCTGCCGGCATGGACCGTGACGCCGGCCGGGGCCGAAGGGGCCTGCGTATCCCCGCCGTTCGCCCCGCAGGCGGACAGGCAGGTGGTCAGGCAGGCCGTCAGGAGGAGGGCGGGGGCGGCAGAGGTCAGCACGGCGAGCCCGGGAATCCGTCTCACGGTCATGCCTTCCATTCGGCGACGATGAACGGAATGGTCTAGACATATATGGCACAGGTGCCGGTCCTCATCAAGAGGCCACAACACAGTGCCCGCACCGTGATCCGCCGCCCGTATCGTTGGCCACGGTTCGGGGCCCAGCGAGGGCCCCCGCCCACGGGGACATCGACACGGGGACACGAAAGGCGCCATACGTGGTACTGGAGCCAGAGCACATCGACCAAGCGGCGGGATCGGCGGCTGCGGGAGCCGCAGCGGCGACAACGACCGGGGCCGCGCCGCCCGCCGTCCGTATCCACGGGCTGTGGAAACGATTCGGCGAGCAGGTCGCGGTCGCCGGAGTCGATCTCGAGCTGCCCGCAGGCCAGTTCATCGGGCTCGTCGGCCCGAACGGCGCGGGCAAGACGACCACGCTCTCCATGGTCACCGGCCTCCTGCGGCCCGACTCCGGCCGCGTCGAGGTCGGCGGCCACGATGTCTGGCGGGACCCGGTCGCGGTCAAGAGCCGGATCGGCGTACTGCCCGAGGGCCTGCGCCTGTTCGAGCGGCTGTCCGGCCGCGAGCTCCTCGCGTACACCGGCCGGCTGCGCGGCCTCCCCGGCGAGGAGGTGGACAAGCGGGCCACCCAGCTGCTGGACGTCCTGGACCTGGCGAGCGCGCAGCACAAGCTCGTCGTCGACTACTCGACCGGCATGCGGAAGAAGATCGGCCTGGCGGCCGCCCTCCTCCACAACCCCCAAGTCCTCTTCCTCGACGAGCCCTTCGAGGGCGTCGACCCGGTGTCGGCGCAGACGATCCGGGGCGTGCTGGAGCGCTACACCGCGTCCGGCGCGACCGTCGTCTTCTCCAGCCATGTGATGGAGCTGGTGGAGAGCCTGTGTGACTGGGTGGCGGTGATGGCCGCGGGGCGGATCCGCGCGCACGGGACGCTCACCGAGGTGCGGGGCGGCGCGGGCTCGCTCCAGGCCGCCTTCCTGGAGCTGGTCGGGGCGGGCGGCCGCGGCTCCGGACAGGACCTGGACTGGCTTGGCGGCGGCGCCCGATGACCACCGCCGCTGCTGTTCCTCCTTCTTCTCCTTCTTCTCCCTCTTCTCCTCCTCCTTCCTCGCCTTCGGCCGCCTCCGTCACGCCCGTCTTCGTACGGCTGAAGCTCTCCCTGCTGCGGAACGGGCTGCGCCAGTCGTCGGGGCGTACGGCCGCGTACGTCGCGTCGATCGTCGTGACGCTGCTGTTCGCCGCGCTGCAGATGCTCGGTCTGATCGCGCTGCGCGGCTACGCGCACGCACCCGCGCTCGTCGTCACGGTCATCGCGGTCATCGCGCTCGGCTGGACGGTCATGCCGCTGTTCTTCCCCAGCGGCGACGAGACCCTGGACCCGACGCGGCTGGTGATGCTGCCGCTGCGGCCGCGCCCGGTCGTCGTGTCGCTGCTCGTCGCCTCGCTGATCGGCGTCGGCCCGCTGTTCACGCTCACGCTCGCGCTCGGCTCGGTGATTGCGGTCGGGCGCGGGGGCGCGGGGGTGGCGGCGGGCGTGGTCGCCGTACCGCTGGTGGTGCTGGTGTGCGTGGCGCTCGCACGGGCGGTCGCGGCCGGGAACATACGGCTGCTGACCAGCCGCAGGGGGCGTGATCTTGCGCTGCTGAGCGGTGTGGTCGTCGCGGTGGGCGCGCAGTTCGTGAACATCGGCGTGCAGAAGCTGGCCCAGCCGGACGGGCTGAAGGTGCTGGAGCCGGTGGCGGACGTGCTGCGCTGGGTACCGCCGGCGTCGGCGGTGGACGCGGTACGGGCGGCGGGCGACGGCGCGTACGGGCAGGCCGCGGTTCAACTGCTGCTCAACGGGGTGGCGCTGGCGCTGCTGGTGCGCTGGTGGCAGCACAGCCTCACCCGCCTGATGACCAGCCCGGACGGCTCGACGCTGCAGGCGGCCACGCGGGAGGAGGGGAAGGAGGGCCGCGGCTCCGGTATCGCCGGGCTGACCCGGCTCCTTCCGGCCGGCCGTACGGGAACGGTGATGCTGCGGACGCTGCGCTACGCGTGGCGCGACCCGAAGGCGAAGGCCGCGTGGGCGACTTCGCTGGCCATCGGCCTGCTGCTGCCGGTGGTGACGGCGGTGCAGGGCGGCGGCAGCGTGTATACGGCCTGCTGGTCGGCGGGTCTGCTCGGCATGCTGATGTACAACCAGTTCGGGCAGGACACCTCGGCCTTCTGGATGGTGGCACTGACGATCTCGACGCCGCGCGACGCGTACCTGGAACTGCGGGGACGGGCCATGGCGTTGGGCGCGGTGGCGCTGCCGTACGTGACGCTGGTGGTGCTGGCGGCGGCGGCCTTCATGGGCCAGTGGGAGGCGATCCCCGACGCGCTGGGCCTCTCGCTCGCCCTGCTGGGCGCGCTCCTGGCGACGGGCGCACTGGCCTCGGCGCTCTTCCCGTACTCGATCCCGCAGGACAGCGGCTACAAGAACGTCGCGCCGGGTCAGGTGGGCCTGGCCTGGATCAGCATCATGGGCGGGACGCTGGTGGGTGCGCTGCTGTGCGCGCCGCTGCTGGCTCTGGACATCTGGCTGCATGTGTCGGGTGGCCACGCCTGGCTGTGGCTGATCCTCCCGCTGGGCGCGGCGTACGGGCTGGGTGTCGCGGTCCTGGGCCTCCGCTTGGCGGCACCGCGGGTGGCGGCGCGCCTGCCGGAGATCCTGGCGGCGGTCAGCAAGAAGTAACGGGCTTACTTGCCGCGGCTGCCCGCGCGTACGGCACCCCGTGGGCCTGCTCCGACCTGGCCCCCGGGCGACCCATGGTCGTGCCCTCGCTCGCTACCCAGGCCGTCGGTGACCTCGACGGCGGGAGCACGGGACAGAATCGGGGACCAGAAACACCTGCTCAGTCACCGGCGGCGCTCAGTCACCGGCGGCGCGCCTCGCGAACCGCATCCCGCCCCACATCAGCAGTCCCGCAACGGCCGCTCCGCCCAGCGCGTACGCCGCTGCGTACGGGCAGGTCGTGGACAACCAGCACCTGAAGTCGTCGGTGTCGCAACCCGGTCGCGGCCTGCGCCTGCGGCCGCCGAAGGACACCAGGAAGGCCATCAGCGACAGCACGCAGAGCAGTCCGAAGGCGCCCGCGACGGGGGTGAGGAGCCACGCCTGCCTGCGGCCTTTCCGTCGGAGCCGGACGAACCACGTTGCTGCCGCCAGCGCCACCGCAGGGGTGGCGACCATGAGGAAGCCCGCGGATACCGCGAAGGCGCGGCCCCCTCCCGGCCAGGCGGGGGCCAGCGACCGCCACAGCCCCTGACCGAACACGAACGTTCCCGCGATGCCCCCGGCGATGGCCGCGGGCACGGCCGAATAGGCCAGAGCTTTCCGCCACTTCGACTCGGGCGGGCGCTGATTGTCCGTCTCCCCTGCGCGCGCCGCGGCCGCGGCCTCCGCCTTGGAGCTGCGCCCGCCTGCGGCAGCGCTTCTCGGCCTTACGGCCCATCAGTTGGCGGCGGCCTGGGTGGTGCGCCAGGTCGGGAGGAGCTCGTCCAGGAGGGCTTCCGTGCGGGGCGGGAGGCCGCGGGCGCCGCCGCTCAGGGCATGGTTGCGCTCGATCAGGGCCTCCGCCGTCGACGTCAGCAGAGCCGTGTCGCCGGTGGCGTGGACGGCGCGGAGGAGTTCGTTCCAGAGGCGCTCGTCGGCCGGGGCCGACACCAGTGAGGTGTTGAGGGACTCGATGGCCGCCGCCGGGTTGTCCGCGCCCAGGTGGTGCGCCGACAGCGCCAGCGCCACGTCCGCGACCAGCAGGGGCAGTTGAGCCTCGATGATCTCGTGGGAGAGCCAGCCGTAGCGGCCCGCGGGCCGGTCGGCGAGGAGGGGGCCGCGGGCGAGCGCGAGGGCGTCGGTGAGCAGCCGCTCCCGTACGGACGCGCGGCGGGCGCCGCGCCCGGCCGTCGCCTCGTGGTGGAGCGTGCGCAGCACGTCCAGGTCCGAGACGACGGACGAGGCCAGGGTCAGCCGCCCGGTGTCATCGGTGCGCAGCCGCGGCGCGCCGTCCGGGTCGTTGCCGAGCCAGCTGCGCAGCCGCTCGATCAGCGCGTCCCGAACGTCCTCGGTCGCACCGCGCGGCCACAGGCCGGACGCCAGGACGCGCGGGTGCACGCCCTCGCGGTGCAGCAGCAGCATGGCGAGGGCCTCGTGGAGCAGCGGGCTGCGCTCGCCGTCGGGGTCCTCGAGGCCCATGACCTCGTACGGGCCCACGAGTCGCGCGTACACCGCGGGCCGCCCGCGCTCGGTGATGTCCACCATGAAAGGCAGCCGGGACACGTCCGCGCCGCCGTCGCCGCCTCGGCCGCCTTCGCCCGCGCCGCCGTCCGGGTCGAGGTCCGCGGCCGCGAACAGCTCGACCACCGCCGCGTGCTGCTCCTGCGGCAGCAGCTGGGCCTTGAGTTCGAGGCCGAGCAGCGGGGCGAGCAGCCGGCCGTCGGAGGTGATCTCCAGCTCCCAGGTCGCGCCGGGGAGGCCGTCGGACGTGGCACCGACGAGGTAGCCGATGCCCAGCCGCCCCGAGTCGGCGGCGAGTTCGGCGATCTCCACCGCCTCTTCCTCAGTCGGCTCGGCGGCCAGCAGTACCAGGTGAGGGGCCCACTGGGTGTGCTGCGCCTGGCCGGTGCGGCCGGTGAGCACCGAGTCGTGACCGGCGTTGCCGAGTGCGCGGCGCCTCTGCCCGGTCTCGGCCCGCATGTCCTCCAGCAGCGCGGCGACGTCCTCGACGTGGCGTATGCGGGTCGGGGCGAGGGCCCCGAGCTCGGCGCCGAAGCCGACGAGGGTCACGGTCAGCCGGTCCGACCAGCCGTTGGTGGCGAGTTCGGCGGCGACGGACGCGAACACGGCCGTACGGTCGGCGGCCCGGCCGGACAGCGAGACGATGCCGGGGACGGCCTCGAGGTTGAGCAGCAGGCGGGCGTCGTCGAGCGTGCCGAGGCTGACGAGGCCGGGGTACGGGGCGGCGGCCTCGTCGACGTCCTCGATCGACCGGAGGTCGGAGCGCTGCACGCGCCAGAAGGTCTGGTCCTGGCCGAGCTGCCAGGGCGCGGGCGGCTGGCCGGCGGGGTGGGCGAGCTGGAGGTGCAGCTCGGCGTCGGTGAGCCACGCGGCGTAGACGGTCGGCAGCGTCTTGGACTCGGCGCCGAGGGCGGCGGCCAGCCAGCGCAGCGCGCGGTCGAGGTCGCGTACGGCGTCGGGGTCGGCGCCGACGAACAGCGAGTCCTGGATGTCGGCGGCCGCGCCGGTGGGCGTGGCGAGCTCGGGTGTACGGCCGCCGACCGCGCGCATCGCCGACTGCCACAGCGCGGCGCGGCGGCGCCGGCCGAGCGCGGCGAGCAGGCCGGCGGCGAGCAGCGGGGCGCCCATGAGGGCGTCGGAGAGGCCGAAGGAGGAACCGGATTCGGCGGCGGGGGTGGCGACTTGCTCGTGCCCCCCGGTGGGGCCGGGGTCGGCCGGGAGCTGTTCGGGCCCTGTCGGGGAGTCGGGCGTGACGGAGATGGGCTGCGTCACGCCGTCGCCGCCGCTCGGGCTCTGCGTGGGGCTGGACTTGTCGTAGTCGGCGATCTGCTCGCGGACGTTCTCCGGCACCTTCGGGCCGTCGTCGGGCATCTCGACGAGCTCGCCGCCGTGCGCGTCCGCGGGCATCTCCATGATCCAGCCGGGGCGGATGAGGCTGGCCTGCGAGAGCCGCGAACCGTCCGGCTGTACGCGGTCCTTGTTGAGCTCGTAGATCTCCTTGTAGCGGCGGCCGTCGTCGAGGTGCCGCTCGGCGATCTCCCAGAGGGAGTCGTGGTGGCGGCCCTCGGGCGGCTGGATGCGGTAGAACTTCGTACCGCCCTGCTCCATCCGCGCCTTCTGCCCGCCCTGCACCTTGGTGTTGTCCGCGTGCTGCGCGACCTGCTGCGCGGCCTCCGCGACCTGTTCGGCGACGAACTGACCCGGCGTCTGCTGAGCGGCGGCGACGGTGGGGCGCTGGTTGCCGTCGAGCTGCTGGCCCAGCTGCGACAGGCCGGGCGTAAAGCTCGCGGCGGTCGCGCCGACCAGCAGCAGCGCGGCGACCAGCTGCCGCGCCAGCATCTGGCTCGGCCCGGCCCCGGGAATCCGCGCGGGCACCCCGACCCCGGACAACTCCGCCCTGGCCTCCACGAGCACACAGGCCGTGAACTGCGCCCACGCCACCCACACGACCACGGTCAGCACCTTGATGAAGACGGTCGCCGTGATCTCCTGCTGCAGCGTGTCGAGCGACGGCACAGTCCGCGGCAGCGGCCACCCCACCTGCGACGCGAGCGCGAGCGGCACACCGACGAGCAGCACGGCCAGCGCGATGAACGCGAAGAAGGCCTTGACGAAGTCACCGGCGGTGCGTTGGCGTCCGATCCGGACGGGGGTGGGGCTGCTGGTGCGCGCCATGGCGGGGTTCCTACCTATGCCTTCGTGGGGTCGCAGTTGATGGGCGGATAAGTGCTCGAGGGATGAGCCTAGTCAGCGGGTGCCACGGCAGTCGACGTACCAACGGTTCGTCCTGGTTCCAGAGGCTACGAGACCCACTGCAGCGTTCCCGCCGCAACGTCGAACAGCTCGACCTGCCTGTATGTCGAGCCCATCAAACGCCTTCTTGCCCTCCAGCCCGATCTCCCTGCCACGGACGTCGAGGTCTGCGTTTGCGTGGTCCCCATGGATCCTTCGACTTCAGCGGTTGATCGACTGGATTTCCTGGACAGTGACGTCCTGGGTTGTGCCGAAGGAACCATCGGGGAGCTTGCCGCCGGTGCCGCCCGAACCCTTCCAGTTGATCTTCCAGGTGACGGTGGCCTTGAGCTGGTACGGGCCGTCGTCACCAGAGGCACGGAGGTAGGTCAGGCCGCAAGGCGGTGTCTGGTCGGCAGAACCCTTGGTGTACGGGGTGCCGATGCTGCCGTCCTTGTTGATGGGGCACTCGCCGGAAGCGGGGTGGAGTCTGGCGTCCTTGGTGCCGGGCTCAAGCTTGAGGGAAACCGGGGTAGCGGTGGCCGTCGACTCGATGTCGAGGACCGGAACGGAGGCGGTGACGGAGACGGGCTTGAACTGGGCCTTGTCCAGCCAGGCCCAAGTGGGGAGGTTCACCTTCTGGTTCTGAGCCGGTGACAGCTTGATCGCGGTGTCCGGGACACGGATTTCGGCATAGGCAAGTTGAGCAAGGATTTCGGGGGTGACGGCCTCGGGAATGTCAGCCGGCGGCGGGTCGCCATTGTCGACCCAGAAGACGGGCTTGTCGCAGGAAGTTGCGGCGGGTTCGCCGATGCGAGCCTCATTTACGTGGGAGTCCCACCAGTAGCCCTTGCCAGCCTTGTCAAGATTGAAGTTCTTGTAGGGCTCGCCATCTACGTAGCGCTTGCGCTGGTCCGCGTCCCACTGGTACCCGGTGGACTCGGACTCCCAGATAGGCTCAGCATACTTCTTGAACTGTGCCGGAGTGTACTTCGGGGCGTACCAGCACGCGGGCGGCGTCCAGTCATTGACAGGCGCCACTGGCCCGGCTGTGTCGCCCGAGCCGTTCTTCGAACGGTCGAACACGACGCCGCCCGCGTGCGCCGACACTGCGGGACCGTTAGCTTCTGCACCGGTGTCGACTTCGGTCTCTGATTCGCCGGGCCCTTTTGCTGAAGCGATGCCGGGAATCAGGGTAAAAGCGATCGCGAAGATGCCGACGGCTGCGGCACGGCAGGACCGATCTACGAAGCGCACGTCTTGTCCCCCCTCTTCGACAGGACTTTCGTGGTCTGCCAGACGCCCTGATCGCTCTTCTCCAGACGCGTGTTGTAGAGCACGTACGGGCTCTCGTCGGAAGGAGACTTGTCGACCTTGCCGGTCTTGCGATCCTTGTTGTAGGCCTTGCTCTCGTCAGCGCAATAAACGGCACTGGCCGAAGTCTTGCCGGACATTTGGACCTTGGGAGCGAAATAGCGTGTGGTGCCAGTGAATGTAAGGTCTTCCTTCAGCCATGCCTGGATCCATTTGGAGGCACTGGCCGCTGCTTCGCCTTGGCGGTAGTAGGTGACCGCGGGCGAGTTGGCGTCACCGCGGAGAATCGCATCATCGACGACGTTCACCGTCCGTGACACGTCGGCAAGGACCGCATCCTTCGTCGGGTCCCCTGTCTTCCAGCCTTCAAAGACGTTCCTGACGTCCTTCGGGAACGTGATCTTGGGGCGGTCGGCAGTGTCCGACGGGCTGGCACTCGGCGACGCCGACGCGTTGTCGTTCTTGTCAGCGCCAGCGATCTTGTCACCCTTCGGCTCACTCTCACCTCCGCACCCGGTCAGCAAGATCCCGACAGCGGCAACGAAGGTCGTAGCGGTTACAAACAGACTCCGGGCAGTCACAAGCGCCCCCTCCAATACGCGACATAGGAAGTGCCTACGCTACTGCACACGCTTGTTGTTTCAGCAGCAGAGCGAGCTTGCCTCAGGCATCCTGCTGGCATGACCTGCTCCCCTCCAGGCGCTGCTCGTCGATGACCTGCCATTCGCCCGTGCTGCTCTTCTTCAGTTGTGCGCGGAGCTCGAAGAAGGAATTCAGGCTCGGCTTGGTCTTCTCGACCTTGCCGGTTTTCACAATCTTGTCGAAGGCCTGGCTCTGGTCCTCGCAGAAGGTGACCAGAGCCTTCCCGTCCTCGAGGGACTTGACCTCACGGGCGTAAAACCGGTCCGTCCCGGTAATGGTGGCGCCGTCGTCCTTGTAGACCTTGAAGTTCGCCACGTACTCGGCGTGGGCTTCTTCCGCCCAGTAGCGGTTGAAGTTGTCCGTCGCCCTGGCCTTGGCGAAGGCCTCCGACATCGCCATCAGCGCGTAGCCGTGGTCCTTCAGGACCTCGTCCTTGGCCTTGTCACCGGTCTTGTCGTCGTCGATGACGACCTTGACATCTGACGGCAAGCCGAACTCCGGAACTCCAGCACCGCCCTTCGCCTCCGCGGACGCGGACGCCGACTCATTGTTCGGCTTCTGCGTGCCCGCGGTCTCGTCGCCGCCCCCGCCACCGTCGTCGCCGCTCCCGCACGCAGTGGCCAGCAGCAGGACTCCGGCAACGGCCACGACCGCGGCTCCCACGAATCGGATCTTCATTGAGCAAGCACTCCCGGTGACTTCGCGGGGTGGAGCGGTCAGCGGACGATCGTCTGGATCTCCTTGACGGTGACGTCCTCCTCGTACACCGACAGCCCGTCCGGCAGGGCCGGCTGCTGAGGGGCGTCGTCGGGGTTGGCCGAGGCGGTCCAGTGGACGTCCCAGACGATCTCGGCCTCGAGGGTGTACGTGCCGTCGCCCGAGGACTTCTTGTACTGGATGTTGCAGTCCGAGCCGGCGCTGTCCACCTTGTAGCCGCCGTCGCCCTTCACCAGGTCGTACTCGCAGGTCCGCGGGTCGGCGTAGTCCGTACCGGCGTCGATACGCAGCTTGCTCGGCGTCGCGACGGTGGTCGCTGCGATGTTCACGCCGGCTTGGGCGTTGTTGAGGCTCGCCGTGACCCACACGCGGTCCAGCGGCTGGGCGAACTTGACCTGGGTGTCGAGGTTGACGACCTGCTTGTCCGGACCCGGCCGCAGCTCTACGGGCGGGGCAGGCAGCTTGGTGCGGTCGTACGCGAGGCCGGCGAGGATCTCCGGGTCGATCACTTCCGCGGGGGCGGGTTTCTGGGGCTCGACCCAGATCCAGAGCTCACCGATGTTGCACGACCGGGGCGACATCACCGGTGTACGTTCGTACCACATCCCCTTCTTGCCCTTGTGCGCGTCGGTCTCCTGCTCCCGACGGTCCTGGGTGTCGTGGCTGATGCCCTCATACGGGCCTTTTTTCTCGAGTTCCTCGTTGTGCTTGGCGAGTTCCTCGTTGGTGTACCTCGGTTCGAACCAGCACGGCGGCGGGGACCAGGAGGAGTTGGAGCTGGTCATCGGGGTGCCACTGCCGTTGTTCGTCACCTTGTACTGAACCTGGGAGCCGATGTCACCGCTGCCGGAATCCGGCTGTCGCTGTTGGTTGGGGTCTACAGTGCCATTGCCCCGACCCGCCATGGCGTCTGCCGCCATCACGGTGTGCAACCCCATCACCATCGCTGCCGCCACCAGGACGGTGGCTGCGCGTCGGGCCCTCAGGCATCCTTTTGACATGACTTACTCCCCCTCTGCCCCAAGTATTCGGTGATCTGCCAGGCCCCGGCGCTTCCCTTCTCGAGTACCGTCCGAATCTCGATGAAGGAGTCCAGGCTGGGCTCATCCCTGTCGACCTTGCCGCTCTTCACGTCCTTGTCGAACGCCTTGCTCTGGTCCTCGCAGAACGTGACGAGCGCCTTCTTGCCCTCCTGCGACAGTACGGCCCGCCCGTAGAACCGGTCGGTTCCGGTGATCGTCGTGCCGCTCTTCTTGTATTCGTCGAAGACCGCTCGGAACTTGTCCGCGGCTTCGCCTTGCCAATAGCGGTCGAAGTTGTCCGTGACCTCCGCTTCGGCGTATGCCTCCTGCATCGCCATCAGCGCGTACCCGTGGTCCCTCAGGACCTCGTCCTTGGCCTTGTCACCGGTCTTGTCGGCGTCGACGACGACCTTGACATCCGACGGCAGGTCGAACTTAGGCGCGCCCTTCTCCTCGGGGGACGGGGACGCCGACTCCTTCTCCTCCTTCTGCGCGCCCGCGATCTCGTCGTTGGCCTTGCCGCCGCCGTCGCTCCCGCACGCAGTCGTCAGCAGCAGGACTCCCGTCGCGGCCACGGCCGCGGCGCTCACGAATCGGATCTTCATGGGGTAAGTACTCCCAGTGCCTTCGTGGTTGGTTTGAAGGTGAGTCGGGTCCAGGGGAGATCAGGGTAGTCAGCCAGTGTCACGAAACCCCCGTCATCCTGTGCGGACTTCGGCACGGGCCTCGCCGTGGACCGTGATCGAGCCGTCGTAGAAGAGACCCGTGAGGATGGGCTCGTACGTCAGCTGGACCTCCACCTCGACGAAGTCGACGTCGCCGTCCAGGCAGCGGGAACCCGCGATGTCGGTGCCCGAGAGGCCGACCTCGCGGGCGAAGTCCTGGACGCGGGCTCCGCAGTTCTGGTAGTTGATCGGGGCCTGGCCGCCGCGGCCTTCGCGGAGAGCCTCCTTGTCGAGGTCCTGGGCGGCGTAGCGGGCGGCCTGTTCCGCGATGTCGGCCGCGCGCTCGCGCTGGGAGATCGACAGGCCGCCGTCGATGACGAACGCGGCGAGGGTCAGGAACAGCACCGCGAAGATGATGACAGCGGCCGCGCCCGAGCCCCGGTCGTCCAGGCGAGTGCGGAGCGTGCGCAGGCGGGCGGATACGGCGGCGCGGACTCGGGCCGGGTATGGGCCCGGTGCGGCGGCGTGGGCACGGGCGGGGGCCGGAGCCGATACGGCCTTCAGGGTCTTCACGCCGCTCACGCTGCCCTCCGGAACGGGTCGAGGGGGGACGTCGAGCGGCCCGTCAGCTTCGTCGGGATGTCCAGACCCAGCATGCCGAGGCCTCGGATCTGGCAGCTGACCTCGACCGTGAAATAGCCTCCCGGCTGGAAGCCCGGGCTCGTCTTCACCACGTCGACGCCGCCCGCGCACACGTCCGCGAGATCGGACTCCGCGACCTTCCGCGCCTCCGCCATGGCGATCCCCTGCTCCTTCTGGATCGAGCCGGCGCGGGCGGCGTCGCGTGCCGCTCCGTCCACCGCGCCACGGCCGTCGACCAGTTGGCCGAAGGCCACCAGCACCAGAATGAACATGATCATCACCGGTGCGAGGATGACCACCTCGACCGTCGACAGGCCTGAGTCCCCTGCAGCACGTGGGCCCCCGATCCATTCGGCTCCCACCCGTCCGGCTTCGGCCCGTCCGGCTTCGGCCCGTTCGGCTCCCGCCCGTCCGGCTCCCGCCCGTTCGACTTCGGCCCGTCCGGCTCCCGCCCGTTCGACTTCGGCCCGTTCGGCTCCCGCCCGTTCGGCCTCGAGCACCTTCGCCTCGTCCATCGTCCTCAGCCCTCAGCCCTCAGTCCTCGACGAATCGCTCGACCGGGCCCCGCGACTGCGCGTACACGGTCAGGTCAAGACCGGGGAAGACCGTCGGCACGTTCGCCTCGACCTCCACGCCCACCGTGTTCGCCGCCGGTGCGATGGGGCTGGTCTGCGGGCCGATGAGCAGGTTCGGGCCGAGCTGTTCGATGTAGTCGTCGGCCTTGGACTTGGCCATGCCGCGCCAGCCGCCCGGGTTCTCGTCCGCCTGGGCGCGGGCCTCGCGCGCGCCCGCCTGGGCCGCCGCCTGGGCGACGTGGTCCGCGAAGAAGTACAGCGCGAACTGCACCGTCGCGAAGATCATGAAGAACAGCACCGGCGTCAGCAGCACGAACTCGATGGCCGTCATGCCCCGGTCGTCCGTACCCCGGTCGTCCGTACCCCGGCCGCTGCCGCCCGTACGACCACCCGCGCAGCACCGGCGTACGCCCACGCCGCTGTCGCCGCGGGCAGCCTCCAGTCTGCGTCGCACGGCATGGCGCGCCCGTGCCTTGGTGCGTCTCATGATTCGAGTCCCCGTTAAAGCCTGGTGAGTTCAGCCGTCTGTTGAGCCGTGAGTTCAGCCGTACGCCGCGTCAGCAGGTCTTGCTCGCGCTGGCGCCCTTGATGCAGTCGCCGACCTTGTTCGCGCCGTCGCTCAGCGCGGTGTTGATGATGGCGGCGACCACGCCGACGATCGCGACCACGACCGCCGAGATGATCACCCACTCCACCGCCGAGGCGCCGCGGTCCAGCTCACCCGAGCGGGCGCGCTCGACGCGCCCCCGCAGGAAGGTGACCAGGAAGTCGACGGCCGGGTGGTGGCCCAGTCCGCTGAGCCCGCCGAAGCCGAATCGGGATCCGGAGTTCATGGTTCGTGTGTCCTCTCAAATGGGTGGGGAAGCAGGGAAAGTCGGAGAAAATCGGACCGTTTCAGACCTGGAACACGCGCATCGCCGCCGGAAAGATCAGGAACACCAGAAAGCCTGCGCACAGCAGCAGTTGCGCCACGAGCATCGACTGCGATTTCTCACCGGCCGCCCCCTCGATCTCCGCCAGTTCCCGGTGCCGCATCGTCTCGGCACGCGAGGCGAGCGACTCCCGCACCTTCGCGCCGTCGTCGGCGACGAGCGCCAGCGACGACGAAAGGTCCTTCAGTTCTTCCACGCCCAATTCCCCGCCGAGGTTCCCGAGCGCCTGCCACTGACTCGTACCCGTGATACGCGCGTCCGCAAGGCAGTTGCGGACGCGCCGCAGCGCCCAGCCGTCGCTGACCTCGGCCGCCGCCATGAGCGCCTCGGGCAGGCCGCGCCCGCCCGCGAGGTTCATCGAGACCAGGTCCAGGTACGCGCCGACGACGCGCCGCAGGTCACGCCGCTTGTCCGCCGCGTCCCGCCGTACCTCCAGGTCGGGCAGCATGAAGAAGATGCCCGCGAAGACCAGCGCCAGCCAGATCGGGATGACCGGGCTGCTGCCGACGCCGAGCGTCCAGATGACCGCGAAGACCAGCGGACCGAAGAACAGGCCCACCGCGCTCAGCAGCACCTTCGTGGCCAGGAAGGACTCCCAGCTGCGGCCGAGGACGGCCAGGTCGGCGCGCAGCGACCGCTGCTCCCACCCCTGCTGGAGGTAGATCTCCGCGACGCGCTGTCCGACGCGGGCCCGCATCGGGCCGAGCCTGCCGCCGCCGTCCCCTGCCTGGTCGCCACCGGCGTACGTCGCGCCGCGAGCCCGCAGCGCGTCGATCTGCGCGACGGTCGACACCGAGCTGCGCCGCGAGGGCATCATGGCCCGCAGCAGGACGTAGAGCCCGAGGCCGAGTACCGCCCCGATCAGCACCGTCTCGGTCATCGCGACGCCACCTCCTCATGTGCGGACTGCTGCGGATGCCCCGAGCGCGGCCGTACGAACGTGACCGCCGGCTGCTCCCGCGTCAGGAAGCGGTCCGGAGTGTCGATGCTGGAGAGCTTGCGCAGCCACAAGAAGCCCATCGCGAACAGACCGCACACGCACGCCAGGACCAGCTGCCCGACCGCCGTGCCGTACGGGGCCACGAAGTCCCGGTTGAAGACGGAGAGTCCGAGGACGAAGGCGATGGAGACGCCGACGACGATCTGCACGCTGCGCCGGGTGCTGGACCGCTGCGCCATGACGCGCTGCCGCATGTCGACCTCCTCGCGCGCCGACTTGGCGAGCGCGCCGAGGACCTCGCGCAGACCCGGGCCGCGCAGCCGTGCGTTGAGGATCAGCGCGGCGATGATGATGTCGGCCGACGCGTCGTCGATCTCGTCGGCGAGGTGCTGGAGTGCGTCGGGCAGCGGCGTACGGGAGCGCAGCCGGTCGACGAGCGAGTCGAGGTGCGGCCGCAGCGCGGGCGTGGCGGCGCGCGCGGACGCCGGAATGGCCTGTTCCAGGCCGACGGCGCCCGCGATGGTGTCGCGCAGCGACTCGGTCCAGGACGCCAGGCCCTCGACGCGGCGCATCGCGGCCCGCTCCTCGGCCGCCCCGCCGAACAGCTTGTCCCAGGTGAAGACGAGGATGCCCGCGGCGATGCCCGCGACGGCCCAGCGGGTCAGCAGCAGCACCAGCAGGCCGGCGCCGGCGGCGATGGAGCCGCGGCGGGAGGCGAACCGCGCGAGCTCGGCGGCCCGTTCGCTCGCCTTGGCCTTCTCGTGCTCGGGCTTGGCGGGCAGCCCGCGCACCGCCGCGATCAGCAGCGCGAGGCCGCCGCCCGCGACGACGCCGCACAGCAGCGCGTACAGCACGGGAAGCGAGAAGAACCCGCCCATGGAAGAAATGGAGTTCATACGCGCTCAGTTCACCCCCAGGTCCCGGTCGGCCGGTAGCCGTGGACGGTCAGTTCTTCGAGGCAGGCGATGGGCGCGTGCGGCACGATCCGCCCGTCGGGCGTTTCCGCGAACACCTCGCTGGACAGCACGCGGCCGTCGACGCCGTTGACCTCGCGGATGGAGGTGACGGTACGGCGCAGCCGCCCGCCGCTCTCGTAGTTGTTGCGGCGCTCGATGAAGACGACGAAGTTGATCGCGCCGGCGATGAGCATCTGGCTGGCCTCGATGGGCAGCCGCTCGTTCGCCTGGAGCGCGTAGGTCGAGATGCGGTTGAAGACCTCGCTCGAGCTGTTCGCGTGGATCGTGGACAGCGAGCCGTCGTTGCCCTGCGACATCGCGTTGAGCATGGTGACGATCTCGTCGCCGAGGACCTCACCGACGATGACGCGGGAGGGGTTCATACGGAGCGAACGCCGTACGAGCTCGGCCATGCTGATCGCGCCCTGCCCCTCGGAGTTGGGCAGCCGCTCCTCGAACGCCACGACGTTCGGGTGCAGGTCGTGGAAGGTGTCGAGGCCGAGCTCGAGCGCGCGCTCGACGGTGATGAGGCGTTCGTGCGGCGGGATCTCGTTGGCGAGGGCGCGCAGCAGCGTGGTCTTTCCCGCGTTCGTGGCGCCCGCGATCATGATGTTCTTGCGGGCGCGCACGGCGCAGGCGAGGAGGTTGCCGATCTCGGGGGTGAGCGTGCCATTGCCCACGAGGTCGGACATGAAGACCTTGCCCATGCGGGCGCGGCGGATGGAGAGGGCCGGGCGCCGGGTGACGTCCATGACGGCCGACAGGCGCGAGCCGTCCGGGAGCCTGAGGTCCAGCTGCGGGTTGGCCGAGTCGAACGGGCGGGAGGAGAGGCCGGAGTAGGCGCCGAGGACCTGGATGAGCTCGATGAGCTCCTCGTCGGTCTCGGCCACGGCGTCGCCTCGCACCTCGCGGCCGTCCGCGTAGCCGACGAAGACCTGGTCGCAGCCGTTGATGTCGATGTTCTCGACCTCGGGGTCGTCGAGCAGCGGCTGGAGGCGGCCGACGCCGAAGAGGGCGGCGTGCACGGCCGCGGCGTACGCCTCCTCGGTCTCGGCGTCGAGCGGCGTACGCCCGTAGTTGATCTCGGAGCGGGCGTGGTCCTCGAGTATCTGGGCTATGACGGCGCGCGCGTACTGCCGCTCGTCCTCGGTCGACATGGGCGCGACGCCGGACGTCTGGTCCATACGGCGCTGCTCGGCGATGCGGTCACCGGCCTCCTGCCGGAACCGCTTGACGAGGGAGTGGTCGACTGCGCTACGGGACTGCTGCCCCGCGGAGCCGTTGAGAGTACGGCCCCGCCCCATGGTGTGACCGGTGCCGCTCACCGGACCACCCCTGCGGAGCCGGTGGGCGGCGGCGCGGAGCCGCCGCCGGGCATGGGACCGGGGGCGCCGCCGTGCGCGGCCGGGCCGCCCGGCATCGCGCCGGGACCGACGGGGCCGGCCGGGTCGCCGTGCGCTGCGGCACCGCCGTACTGCATGGTGCCCTGGCCGCCACCCGGCGCGGCCGAACGGCCGCCCGGCGCGGGCCGACCGCCGCCGTGGCCGGGCTGGCCGGATGGGCCCGGCTGGCCGGAGTGGCCGGGCTGACCGGAGTGGCCGGGCTGGCCGCCGCCCTGGGTGCTGCCGTAGCCGGCCGGCCCGCCCGGTCCGCCGCCCGGCATGGGCTGACCACCGCCATGCGCGGACGGGCCGCCGCCATGCGCGGACGGGCCGACGGGGCCGGGCATCGCGGAGGGCCCGGCCCACGCGGCGCCGAACTGCTGGTGCAGATCGCTCGCCACCTTGCGGGCGGAGCGGATCAGCAGCGACTTCTCCAGCCTGCCGCGCTTTCGGCCCGCCAACTGGTCCGCCCCTGCGGGGTCGTGGGCGATGACGCCGACGACGCGGGCGCCGGTCTGCGAGGCGACGAGCATGTCGTTGACCTGGCCCGCGATCCGGGTGTTGCCCGGGTCGGCCACGAGCAGCACGCCGATCAGGGGCAGCCCGAGCTGGGCGGCGCCGCGGTGCGAGCCGTGCAGCTTGGCGGACAGAGCCGCGGCCCGGTCCCGTATCCGGGCGAGGTGCTCCGGCTCCGTACGGGCGACCAGGAGTACGAGCGCGGCCTGCGGGAACATGTCGATGCTGGGCGAATCCGGGCCGATCCGGCCGCAGTCGGCCACGACGTCGGCAGCGCCGTGCGCGGAGTCGGCGAGCCCGGTGAAGGCGCGGCCGAGGGTCGGCCAGAGCCCGGCGAGACCGGCGGCCTGCTCCGAACTGCTGAGACCGACCAGCACCTCGAGCCCGCCCGACATGGGCTGGGCGTGGTCCCAGAGCTGCTCGGCGGCGAGGCCGCGGCGGGCGGTGGCGGCGACGGAGAGCATGCCGAGGTTCGGATCGAGCGGCCCGCCGTGCGCGGCGGCACTGCGGTACACGAGGTCCCCGCCCGCCTGGTCCGCCTCGGCCAGCAGCACGCGCCGCGGCCAGACGGCGGAGAGCGCCACGGCGGTGGTGGTGACGCCGGGCGAACCCTTGTCGGCGGCGAGAGCGATGAGCGCCATTGTCCTTTTGTCCCTGTCCCCTAGCTGCGCCGGGTGGGCTCGGTGCCCCCCAACACCCTTGTCAACTGGCGCTCTTCGGCACGCGTACGACGGCGACCTCACCGGCGGAGGCGGAGGGCGTCAGCACCCGCGCCTCTTCCGCGGTGACCAGGACGGAGACGGGGAGGTCGCCGCTGCTGATGGTCTCGCCGCTGGTCTCGGTCACTTCGCTGACCCGGGCGCTCGCCACGAGCAGATTGTCGGCTGCGGTGCCGGATCCGGTGTCCGAGTCGGAGCCGCTGGAGCCGGACTCCCTGGCGGCATCGCTGCCGACGCGGTAAAGGGCCACCGTGTCACCGGCCTTGAGGCCCTTCGGATACTGGCCGTCCTTGAGGGAGAGGCCGACGAGGGCCTTGCCGTCGGCGATGTCCGGCTTGCCGGTCAGCATCGACCCGACGAGCAGCGAGCCCTCGGTGAGATCGGTGGCGGCCCAGTACTCGGTGTTGAGCAGATCACGCTGATCCCATGTCACGTATTGCACACCGGAATCCTTGGCGACCATCACGGATTCCACCGCGCTCTGCGGGACGCGCTTTCCGGCCGACACCGGCTCCGTAATCTTCACAACTTCAATACGTTCTCCGGCGCGCAGCACCAGAACCGTGGTGCCGAGGGCACCGATCAGGATGAGCAGCACGGCGAGGGCAGCCAGCGCCGGCTTACGCTCGCGGGGTGCCGTAGGAAGCCTGTCCCCAACCGGCTGACCAGCTCCGGAAGCCCTGTGACTCCCCGCCCCCGCACGCTCCTGGACCTTCACGTCACCCGTCCCCGCAACTCAAGTCAACATTCGGGCATCTACGCCAAATCAGCCCCACCCGGCGCGAATACTCAGCTGGCGTGAGGCTGTCAAGTCATCGCACCGTATCAGCAGCACATAAGCGCCTCAAGGCGAGCCATTGATCGTGAAACGATGCAGGGAGCGGTCGTTATCGGGCCGCAAACCCTCAGCGGCGATCACCTTGCGCATCCATGCCATTATCTGGGCGCGTGAGGGACCTTCACGGGGATGGGGACGGGGACGGGATGGGGACGGGGGGAGCGGGATGCGGGTTCACGGAGTGCGGTTGCGCGGAGCGCGGGTGCATCGGGCGCGCGGGGTACGGGCCGGACTTGCCGCGGTGGGGGCGTGGCTGGCCGTTCTGACGATGGGCGCCAGTGCCGCGCTCGCCGCACCCGCCGAGTCCGGGCCGACGGCGTCCGTACGCGCCGACTCCGTACGCGCCGAGTCCGTACGCGCCGACTCCGTACGCGCTGAGTCCGTACGCGCTGAGTCCGTACGCGACGAGTCCGTACGCGCCGAGTCCGGGCGGCCCGACCGCGCCCAAGTCGCGTACCTCGCCGGGCAGCTCCGCCGTAACCCGATCCACATCAGCGACCAGATGCCCCGCGAACTCGCCCGCTCCGCCGCCCCGGTGCTCGCCAGGGCCGCCGAGCGGCTCGACGCGCCGGTGTACGTGCTGGCGCTGCCGGTCGGGATCGCGGACGTACCGGACGAGAAGCTGCTGGATGCCGTGCACGCGCGGCTCGGGCGGGACGGCTTGTACGTCCTGCTGGACGAAAGCAGCGTGGGCGCCGCACGCCCCTACGGGGTCGGCATCTCCGCCGAGGACGCCGCCGACGCCGCGTACGCCGTCTCGTACGAAATGCCCTACGACGCGGGCGCCGAGCGGAGCTTCCGGCGCTTCGTCGAGGTCCTCGACTCGGGGAAGGCACGGCAGCGCTACGAAGCGGCGCGCGTGAAGTACGACCACGACTCCGGCGAGGAGCCCGCCGCCCTGCACACCTCCCCCACCGACCGCAAGAACCAGAGCTTCGTAACGGGGATCGTGCTGGCGGGAGTTCCGGTGCTGCTCCTGGTGCTCGCTCCGTACGTGCGGCACTGGCGCCGGACCCTCCCCGCCTCCTCGGAGGAACGGGGGAACCAGACATGAGCAGCAGACTCCGTACGCGCGCCGGCGCGGCCGCACGGCCCGGCACACGGCCCGCGACCCGCCTCGCCCCGTTCCTCGCCGCCGTGTTGGGCGCGGCCGTCGCGTCCGCCGTCCTCATCGCGCTGGCCGCGCAGTGGCGGTTCGACGACACCTCGTCCAGCGACAGCACCCCGCCCACGGCCGCCGACATGGCCGCCCGCACCGAACGGGTCTCGGAGGGGCTGCGCCGCGGGCCGCTCTACACCGACCCCGAGAGCCCTGACCCGTTCACGGCCGCCGAGCGCTCCGCGCTGCGCGACCGTATCGAGAGACTGGACGTGCCTGTCTACGTCGCCGCTGTGCCGTCCTGGCCGGACGACGAGTCGGCGGGCGACAGCCTGCTGTTCGCGCAGCGCCTCCACGACGGGACGCGGCGCGACGGCCTGTACGTCGTGGCCGACCCCCTCGACGGCGACGTCGAGCTCGTCAACTACGGGGCGAGACTGGACACCGCGTATCTCGAAGCCGTCCCCGACGCCATCACCAGCCCCGACTACGACGACCTGTCCGACGATCTGAAACTGGCCGAACGGCTCGGCAAGCTCGTGTCGTACATCGCCGAAGCCCCGGCCGGGCCTGCCGGTTCGCCGCCGTACGAGCCGCCTGCCGCGGCGGATCCGATCGCCGAGGACACCCTGCCGGGGCTGTTCTCGGGGTACTTCGTGCCGGGCGTGGTGCTCGGTGCGTTCGGCGCACTCGCGCTCGGCGGACTGACGGTCCCGGTGCTGTGGGGCGTACGGCAGTACCTGATCGGCCGTGCGGCGACTCGTACGCGTGGCGGCGTGCAGCTGCGCAAGGGCGCGCAGGAGCCTACGACCCCTTACGGCAAGCTGCTGCGCCGCGCCGCGGGGGCCGTGGCGGGCGTCGCCGGTCTCGTCCTCGTGACCCTGGTCGCCACCGTCCCGGAGGGATTCGGGCTCGGGAGCTCACCCGCGCTGTTCGAGGCCATTTCCGACCGGGACCGGGCGCTGGAGGCGATCATCGTCGGCTGGTATCTGCTCACGGTCCCGATCGCCGGTCTGCTGCAGACGCCCGTCGCTCGCTACCGGCGCGCCCGGATCGGCACGGGCTGGGCGCTCATCGCCGCGTACTGGGCCGTGGGGCTCCTGGTGGCCGTCGGCGCGTGGTACGCGGAAGGCGCCTTCCCCGCTCATGGAGGCAGCGGCAAGAGCGGCGGCCTGTTCGGCGCGGCGCTGGCCCTGATCCTGGGCGTGCCGGCCACGTACGCCTGCTCCGGCGCCGTCTTCCTGCGCCCGCGCGCTCCGCGGCAGGCCGAGGGGGCGGGGGCGGGGACCGGGGCAGGGCCGGAGCCGGGGGCAGGGCCGGGGCTGGGGTCAGGGCCGGGGCCGGGGTCAGGGCCGGAGCCGGGGGCAGGGCCGGAGCCGGGGGCAGGGCCGGAGCCGGGGTCAGGACCGGGGCCGGGGTCAGGACCGGGGCCGGGGGCAGGGCCGGGGCTGGGGGAACTCGTCCGCGGGCAGCTGACCATGGTGGCGCTGGGTGTCTTCGGATTCTGCGGCGTGTTCGGCGGCATGGTCAGCGCGGTGCTGACGATTCCGAGGGAGGGCGCGCTGGCGATGTTCTGGCCCGGCGCGGCCTGGGGCGGGGCACTCGGCGCGGCTCTCGCGCTGGCGCTGTGCGGGGTCGCGGAGCGGGGCGGTGGCGAGGCGCGGGCGGAACGGCGCCGCGCTCTGCTGGGAAACGCGGCGCGCCTGGCCCGTATCGGCGGCCTGATCTTCGCCGTCGCGCTCGGCATCGCACAACTGGGCTGGTTCCTGCCGCCTTTGGCGATCGGCCTGGGGGCGATCCCGGCGGTGGTCGCGACCCTCGTGCTGCTGGCGAAGTACACCCGCGCCCGCAGCTGGTTCAGCTTCACACTGCCGGACCCGCCGCGGGCTCCGTCGGACTGAGCGGGGTCGACCGCAGCCTGAGACCGAGAGACGCTGAACCGGAACGCCCTTCTTGGGCCACTCTTGGGCCACCGAGCAGCTGCGGCTATCCTCAGCGAGCCCGCGGCCCCTCATGCAGAGGACACCGAACGATTATGGCCAATCCGTCCCCGGCCTCGCGCGCGCAGCAGGCACAGCAGCAGCGGACGCAGAAGTCGTCGTTGGGAAAGCTCGGATTCACACTGAGCCTCTTGCTCGTTCTGGCGATCATGACCGCGGCCGCGATCGGTGGAATGCGGGTCATGGTCGTCGGGAATACCGAACTTCTGTCCGCTGTCCTACCGGAGGACGGCCGCGGGGCCACGGTGGTCGGAGGTCTGGCGTTCGGGGCACTGGCAGGGATGCTCGTGCCCGTGATTCTGCTGTCCGTCGTCAAGCCGGATGCCCACGGTGACCGTGTCTCCCTTCAGCAGGGGGCCTGGCGACTCCTGGGCGTCGCGTGCATCACGATCTACTTGGCTGCGGTGTCGGTGCTCGTTGCACAGCTTGGCTGGCTGCTTCCCGAGAATGTGACGACTGCCCTGGCTGTCCCGCTGATTGGTCTCAGCTGGCTTCCGGCCGCCGTCCTCGCCTCATCGGACCGTTTCAAGGCATCCGGTCTGGGACGCCTGCTGCCGAAGTCACGCAAGACGGGCTGAAGCCGCGATCTCGTCGGCCATCGCCGTGAGCGCCTCACCGAGCTCAGGGGTGTCCCAGGTCATCACGAGCTCAAGGGCGGTCCCAGGGAACTGGCTGGGCAGGACATAATGCGCGACGCCTTCCAGCACCTTCGTGGAGTCGCTCTCCGGATCGGTCGGTTCCATCCTGTGCACGCGTAGGGCCGGTCCGAGCGGCAATGCGACCTCGGTGAGGCGTGGCAGCAGGAAAAAGGGGCCTTCGATCTGTTCTGCCTCGGCCCGCAGCACCTCCAGGCGGCAGGACTCGATGGGAATCCTGAGTTCACGGACGTGGAGGACGGCGATGGAGGGGCCTCGGGCGGGTGCCAAGACACCCGCCGACAGCGCCCGTCTGGCCCGAGCGACCTCCGCCAAACGCATCAGGTCCTGGGCGAAGGCGTGGTGGAACCGGCGCTCGGCGTCCTCGCCCAGGTGTCGACGTGCCGTATCCTGCGCCCATTCCTGGGGAGCCTCGGAGTTCAGGTCGAGGACCAGCCAATTGTCCGGCTCGGGCAACGACACCGCGCACGTCTCCCAGCCCGATACGTCCGTCGTGTGCGCCACCGCTCACCTCCCTGCCAGTGAACTGTCAGCGCCGGTGACGTCGAGGCCGGACCGGCCCAGCAAGAATTCGTTGACGACCGACCCTGAGACGTCCTGGGCGGCGTTCACAGCGCTGACCGTATCCGAGGTGCCCCCGACGGTCATGGCTCCCATTGACAGCCCGCTGAATACGGCTGTCTGGCGGAAGGCGTTCGGAGTTCCGATCTCGGCCAGCGTCGCGGGGCTGATGGCCTTGATCCTGCCGAACTCGTCCACCATTCCGGGACCGGCGTACATGTTGCCGACGCCTCGCAGGCCGCCTGCTTGCCACGCGTCCTTGAGCGCACCGAAGTTGCCTCTGACGTCGCCCAGAACACGAAGGTTTCCACGGATCGTGGCGAGATCATCCGTGAACCCCCCTCGCAGGCCTCGGAAAGCGGCGCCGAACGACACGTTCGGCCGCGCGGCGTCCCAGCTACGCGCACCGGCCCGCCTGCCCACCATCTCGACCACACGCATCCGGCGCTGCGCCGAGTTCAGCTGCGGCGCGGTTGTCCGTACGAAACGGTTGGCCGCGTCCCACACCTTGCTGCGGCCCAGAGTCGCGGAGAGCTTGGAGGCGCTGGAGAAGACCCGCCCGATACCGAACGTGGCCAGTCCCAGGACGTCCATCGCCACATCCGTCCACTCGGCATCACCATTGATGAAGAGCAGCAGGTGGCACACGAGAGAGATGGCCGTGGCGACGAGGGCGATGGTCCCGAGGACGCCCGCGAGGGCCTGGCCGATCACGGGTATCCAGCCGACCAGCAGCGAGACGATGCCGCAGAATGCAGCGATCACTCCCGCAACATTCGCGATGACATTCAGCGCATCCCGAAGCTCGTCCAGCCACGAGTCGTTGAGGTCATCCCCCTCCGTGACGTCGTGGATCTGCTTCGCCGCGGCATCTCCCGACTCCTTGTGCCGCGACTTCAGCTTCCCGAGCTTCGCCCGCAAGTCGTCCAGCGCTCCCTGCGCTGTATCGGCCTTGTCGTCGAGGTCCTTCTGGCCCTTTTGGTCCGTCCCCTTCGGGGGGTTGTCCGCCTTCCGCCGGGCGGCCGTGACCTCGCCCGCCGCCGTCTCGGCCTGCTCGAGCAGCCGGTCGGCCTCGCGCTGGATCTCCTCGAGATCGGTGTAGTAGTCCTTGAGGGCCTTGCCGGCCTCGTCGTACCGCTTGTGGGCCTTGCTGACGGTGTCCGCGGTCTCCTTCGCCTTCTCGGCGAACTCCTTGCCCGCATCGGAGTCCCAGCTCTTGAGGTCGCCGAGGCGGCGCAGCGCGGCGGCGGTCTTCGAGATCGTCTCCGCGGTCTTGGTGAAGCGGGTGGACAGCGACTTGAGGTCGTGGACGTCTCCGGGTACGGGGTCGGAGTCCTCCCCCAGCGGCTCCCACTTCCAGTCGGCGGGCCTGCTCACTTCTTCCCGCCCTTTCCGCCGTCCTTGCCGTCCTTGCTGTCCTTGCCGTCCTTGCCGAGAAGGGCCTTCATCAGCTCGGTGTCGATCTGCTCGTACGCCTCACCGGCCTTCTCGGCGACCTCGCCGAGGCCCTTGATCTCCTCGATCATTTTGGTGCGGTTGTCGTTCCAGCCGTCGGAGAAGTCCTGCAACCGCTCCTGGAGCAGCTGGTGCCCGACGGTGCGGCGGTCGTAGACGTCCATCAGCTTGTCGAGCCCCTCGAACTCGGTGGCCACGGTCCGCAGCCCGCTGCCAGCGGTCCGCAGGTCCTCGGTGGACACTTTCAGCTTCTCGCCCACGCCGTCTCCCCGTTCTCGTTCTCGTTGTCGTTGTCGTTGTGGTTATGGTCATGGTTCGGCCAGCGGAGCGTGCCCGCCACGGCATCGAACAGCTCGGCCATCGCGTCGGCGATCGGCTCCAGCGGAGTACTGAAGGTCAGCATCAGCGTCTCGTCACGCCCCGGCACAGGTACGAAGTATTCGACGACGGTGTCCGCGAACTCCGTTCCCAGACGCTTCGATTCCCTGCTCCGCTCCGTGCGCCGCCGCCGCGCTGCGGCCCCCGCCGCCGGCAGCTTCACGGGCTCCACCTCGCCCTGGCCTTCTCTGGCCAACGCGGCGACGGTGTCGAGCGCACGGAAGCGCTCCTTCACGACGGACACCAGGAGCGAGGCCGAAAGAGGCACTCCGCTCACGTCCATGAAGGAGAGGTAGAGGACCACCCCGCCCTTGTCGGCCCCCGCTTCCGCGGCTCCGCGCAGCAGCTCTTCGGACTCGCGGCGCAGGATGGGCTGATCGTCTACGCCCTTGAACTGCCGGTCGATCAGAGCTCGTACGGACGCCTCGCGCCGCTCCGGCGGCTGCAGCGGGATGCGATACCAGTCCTCAGGAGTGAGCAGACCGAAGCCGCTGCCCCTGCGCGGGCGCGCGGGATCCCCGTCGGATCCCGGCCGATGTGTCATGCGTCGCCTCCGCGCCGTCCGATGGGCGGCCCGTCCATACGCCTGTTGGGGGCCAGGGCCGAGTGTCACCCGGCCGCTGGGCGAGTCACTCTACGGGAATGTTTTCGGCCACGCAGCCGACCGGTCGCCGCGCCCTGACCGGGGGTCGGCGACCGGTCTGCTGCGCGGCCGCGCTGCCCGCATACAGGACGGCCCGTGTCGACCGTCGGCCAACAGACCGTCACGGATGGTATATGCCCGGCTGATCCCGGCCAGGGCGGTGCCCAGCACTGTCAGCACGAGGAACCGGCCCCGCGCGCGCAGCTAGAGGACTGCGGTCGGTCCGACAGCCAGGGCAACGAGGTTGCTCGGCAGCGTGGCCAGCTCACGCGATGGGACGACGATTTTTGAGTCGATCCACGCACCGGCGAAGGTCGCCGCGCACGCGACCAGGAGCATCACGCCGCATCGCCAGAAGGCCCCGACGGCCGTTCGGGTGGTGAGGTCAGCGACCAGTGGGGTGGGGGCGGACATGCCGCCATCATGACGCCAAGGCCGCCACAGGCGGGCGCCGGCCCGCGGGCCGCTCCGATCCTAGGAGCCGCTCCAATTGTCGGAACTTGATGCAGGTCCGGGGGACGTGACACCTGGTTGAGGCCGCCCCACTAGTGTGATGATCGCTGCCTCGGGTGGAGCCTCAGACCCTCAGGCATCCAGCGAGCCCGTCCATCGACCGCAGACACGGACCGGAAGGCGACATGAGTGATCTACGGCTTGAGGGAACGATCTTCGAGCACCTGCGGAAGACCTTCTCGACCGTCGCCGGCCGTATGGATACCGCTCGCCGCTCACTACGCCATGCCGATGGCTCGGTCGTGGGTGCCGGCAAACTCATTGACGATGTCCACGACTTCGCCGACGAATGGGGATACGGCATGAAGCAGCTGGGCAAACACGCCGACGATGCGGTCAAGATGATCGACAAGATCGACAAAGCCTTCAGCGATCTGGACAAAGAACTCGCCGAGACGATGAAGCCCAAGAAGAACACCAAAAAGGGGAAGTGACGTTGGCCCGCCCCTCCTTCCCACACATCGGCTGGGACCCCACCCCCGGCGACGTGGTGGAGACCCGAGAACTGGCCAAGCAGCTGGCTGGACTTGCCTCAGAACTGGGCACCGCCCTGCGCGAGCTGAAGCAGATCGAGGCTGGTGCCTGGAAGGGCAAGACCGCCGTCGCCTTCAGCGATCACATCTCGGACGACGTCACGCCGCTGATCCAGAAGAGCCACGACTCCTTCGACAAGGCGGCCCGTGCCCTGCGCCGGTGGGCCAGGGAGCTTGAGCTCTTCCAGGACGAGGCGGACCGGTTGGAGAAGTCGGCGGGGGAAAAGCTCGGCGATCTGTCCGACGCCAAGGCAAAGGACAAGGAAGGCAAGGGCAGCAAAGACGTAGGCGACGCGTCCACGGCCGTGGACGATGTCACGAACCAGGTCCATGACCTTGAGAAGCGTTACGCCGACGCCGCCGCGCTCATCAGTAAGGAACTCGACAAGGCCAGCGACATCGCGCCCAACGAGCCAGGCCTCTTCGACAAGATTGTCAGCGGTGTCAAGGGCGCGGTGGACTGGGTCAAGGACCACGCCGACATCATCGCGCTGGTCGGTGACCTGCTGAGCGACCTGACCGGAATTCTGGGCTTCCTGGCCATCATCACCCTGCCCTTCGAACCGCTCGGAGCGATCTTCGGTGCCGCTGCCCTGATCACCGGTGCACTCGCTCTGGGCGCACACTCCCTCGCCAAGCTAGCGGGCGCCGATGTGAGCTGGGCGTCGATCGGACTCGACGCAGTCGGACTGCTTCCCGGCATCGGTCTGTTCAGCAAGGGGGCCAAGGTGGCGAAGACCGGCAGGGCCTTGACGAGGACCGCCAAGACCTTCGGCACCGGATTCAAGGGAACCAAGATCGCATCGGCGAAGAACCTGTTCGCCGCCGGAGACATGGCGAAGAAGGTCGAGGGCGGGGTCGGTCTGCTGGGCAGGCGGGTCGTCCTGGGTGGCACCGCCAAGAACTTCGGAATGATCACCCACGGGAGCAGCGGCGCGATGAGCCGTCTCGCGGGCCTCGCCCAAGCGGGTTACCACGAGGGCCAATGGCTCGGCACCAAGGGTCTGCAGGCGATTACCGGGGGCAAGGTGGCTCTCAATCCGCTCGGCGCGGGTATAGCCCTGGACGCCGGCTTCAAGATCGCACCTAAGATTCACAGCATCCCCCAGCACGTCGGCGAAGCCGTCAATCCCGGCGACCGGTTCCAACAGTCGGCCAACTGAAAGTTCAGCAGTCATGGCAATTTGGCAACCCGACCCGGGCGAGATTCTCCTCGCCCGTGCTCCCATCATGTTCGCAACAGGCGCGGCCACTCCAGTCTCCGGCATGCGGTGGTTCCGCGACACCGAACGCAACGACATCCAGCACGAGTTGCCCGGCTGGCCGGAAGGGCCCACGTACACCATTCGTTCCAAAGGCGACCGACGGGCCCGGGGAGCGGCGCAGGGCGTATTGCGCACGCTCGGCGCCGTGGCCGTTGGTGTCCTGACCGGCGGCGGAGGCGTTGGCAGCATCAGCACCCTCGGGCGCCCGCAGGACCCGGCCAACGAGGTCGAGGACTTCCCCGTCCTCTGGGGAGCTCCCGGCAGCCTCGCCCGGACCCTGCCCTGGCAACTCGATCTCGCACGACGCCCCGAGGACCAGCGCACCCACCTCATCGTCACCGACCGGCGTGTTGTCATCGTCGGTCTGCTGAAGGCGGACCTCATCAATGACGAAGTCCTCTGGGAGACCGAGCGCGCCAACCTCTCCAGGGTGGAACCCAAGGATTTCAGCGCTACGAAGTGCAAGGATTTCTACGCTACGCAGTGCGACGTCAAGGTCGACTTCGTGGACGGCTCCTGGTGCAGACTCGCCTCTAACTATCGCGAGAGCGTCTGCCAGCACCTGACGTATCCGCTCGAACTGATCAGCCCCGAGGCTCTCACGCCAGGACAGCGGAGGAGAGTCGATGCCTTCGTGGACGGCAAGACAGTCGTCGGCGGCCCCGTGGTCACTCGCCTGCCCGACTTCAACTATCTGATCGAGATCAGGGATTCGGAAGCGGTCAGCGCGTTCTCCGGAGTCACATTCCTCTCCGACGTCATGGACCAGGACGGCGAAGATCCGGATTACTGACGACGTCGGCTTCTGAGCAGAAGAGCAGAACGGCACTCAATGACCACGATCATCAGTCCCGCCTCGGCCGAACCGACAGACGGCGGCGACATACCGCCCATCTGGTTCACCGTCCCCGAGGGCTTGTTCGCCCTCCCGATCGCCGCCGCCCCCGAGGAGCGGTCCGCCCGCGCCGATGCCTTCGTACGCGAGCTGTATTCGGAGGGCGACGAAGCCCTTTGGACGCCCGCGGCCCCTTACTACACCGCGATCGCCGAGTTCCTGGCCGAGGGCGGACTCTCCTACTCCGCGATGGGTCTGTTCTCGACCGACGAGGGCGGCGTCGCCCAGTGTGCCTTCACAGTGGCCGCCGTCGAGACCGACCAGTCGGACCCGGGCACGGCGGCCGAAGGCATCCTGGCGGTTCTCGACAGTGATCCGCTCAACGACGCCCGCTGGTTGGACCTGCCCTGCGGGCCTGCGGTCTCCTGCATCACGCTGCGGGAAGTCGTCGTGGGTCCCGAGGTAACGGCCACCGGCGAGGAGACCAAACTCCTCACCGGGCAGATCCAGGTCCACATCCCGTTCGCCACTGGCCCGTACACCGCGGTCTTCACGCTGTACACCGCGTCGGTCGACTACTGGGGCGAGTTCTGCGACATGACTATGGCGATACTCCAGACGGTGTCGTTCACCGATCCCGACTCCGACCTCGAATCCGACGAAGACACCGACACCGATCGGTGACGCGCTCAGGGTCGGCGATGCCGACCATCGATTGACCCGGCCGTAGGGTTGGGGGGCGATCAGGCGACGAGTGGGGAGCGGGAGCATGAGCCGGTGGGTCGAGGCGCAGACGGTTGAGCGCGGGGGATTCCGGATTGACGTGCCGGAGTCGTGGTGGGAGTTCGACGTGCGGCCCGAGTCGCGGGACGACAGCATCCGGCAGATGGTCAACGAGCGCATCCGCGCCGTACCGGATATGGCCCCGCACCGCGATGTCCTGACCTCCTTCCTCCAGCGGTCCGCGCGCGAGGCGTGGGAGTCCGGGGCCGTCTACTGCGGTTGCATGGCGGAGAGTTTCGGCGGCGAGGTACCGATCACGGCTTCGGTCACCGTGTCCCTGGTCGGCGCCCGTACGTCCGACGGGACCGTCCTGCCCACCGACCCGGCCGCCATCGTCGGGCAGCTGAAGCCCAGGATCGCCAAGCGGGAGGGCGACGCCTGGCGGAAGGTCACGACGGTCGACATCCCCGAGGTCGGCATCGCCGCCCGCACGCACGGGATCGAGGACATCGAGATCCCTCCGGACAACCGGACGGTACGCGCTGTGCTGATGCAGACCTTCATCCCCGTCCCCGGTGAGGAGGGGAAGGTGGCGCTCGTGGCCGGCAGCAGCCAGGTCCTCGATCTCGCGGACTCCTTCTTCGACATCTTCGACGCCGTGACCTCCACCTTCCGCTTCGCGTAACGGCTGTCACTGCGGAGCCGGTACGCCAGGCGTAGCGTCATAGGGTTTGAGACCGTAGGTGGGCTACTACCGGGCTACCGCAGGGGGAGGTAATCGACATGGGTGGCAAAAAGCCCGATTTCGCGATTCCGCTGAGCGAGCTGGAGGGCTTCGGCGGGCGGCTGAGATCGATCAAGTCCCGTATGAACGGGACGAAGAAGATGTTCGAGGACTACCGCGAGGACATCGGGGACGGCGGAGTCGTCGACAAGCTCGAGGAATTCGAGTCCGGTTGGGAAGACGGCCGCGAGGACATCGGCCAGCAGCTGGGGGGTCTTGCCGACATGGCCGACGCGGTCGTCCGCGAGGTCCGCAAGGTCGACCACGACCTGGAGAAAGAGCTCAAGAAGAACACGAAGAAGGACGAGCGCCAGATCGGCAGCGGCAAGGGCGGCGGAACGGTCAAGGTAGGCGGGGACGGGGACGGCGGCAAGGACGGCGGCGGCAAGGGTGAGAAGTAGGGCGCCGAGAAGTGACCGGCACCGGTGGCCACGCGCTGCTGAAACCCGATCACGACAAAGCGGTGAACGGAGCAGAAGTCAATGAGCATGGATCCCCTGCTCATCGGTCCGCGGTGGTACAGGATCCTGCTACATGCGGTACTGACTCTCGTGTTGATCTTGGCTGGCACAGCGGCGCTGCTCGCTGGAGGCGGCCTCAGCCTGCTTGGGTCTGAGTCCTCCACCGGACTGGACGGCTTCGGAGACCGCGCTCTCGCATTCACGGTGGCGGTGTCTATTGGCATACTCGCGCTTCGCCTCGCGTTCGGGTTCGGCCGTGACACCCTCGCGCTTTGGACGACAAGGCCCGGGTCAGCAACGGCCACCACAGCCGAGACCAGAATTCCGGTGGCGCTCTACGCAGGTACTGGGTACGGCGCCGCGGCCGGAATTGTCCTCAGCACAAGCGCCTCCGGCATTCCGCTTTGGGGTGCCCTGCCGATCGCCTGGGGTCCACCGCTCGCGCTGATGGCCTGGCGCACTCCCGGCATGCTGAGGGCGCGACGTGATCGCCTCGACGCCCGCGCCGCGGCTCGCCCGGCGGGCCCCGTCGTCACCACCCGCAATCAGCGCGTCGTACGCAGAAAGACCCGCGCCCAACGGCGGGCTTGACCATCCTGCAGCGACAGCTCAATCGGCGCTCTCGCTGCCGATGCCTTCCTCGGCGGCCCAGCCGCCCTCGTCGTCGGCAAAAACTCGCACGCCCCTGACGAACTCGTCGAAGTCCGGCTCTGCAGCGACCAGACGGCCCAGGTCACCGGTCGAGGCGAAGGCGATCACGTCGACGGCATGCTCGTCGTCGCGGAGGGCGTACCAGAGGTTCGCGGAAATCGTCTGGTCCTCAAGGAGTACGTGGTTCAGCGATCGGAGGCCGGTCCCCAGATACTCCGTGTGGAAATCCGTGACCTGCGGTGTGCGCATGGTGTCGGGACTTCCGGCCCTGACGTGTTGGCGCAGCGTCGCTGCACGTTCGCCCTCGGCAGGGCCGAACCAGAGGTGGAGGGCCAGCGGGCTTTCCTCGGTGTCCGCGAAGTAAAGGTAGTGGTCCTGCCCCAGCGCAGCATCCTTGAACGCCTGGCGATGCGCGATGAGCAGCTTCGAGAGTCGGCGGACCTCTCGACGGTTCTCGGGGATGTCATTCATTGCGAGAAGGACGTGGGCTGCGCTCTTGCCCCAGTCCTTTTCGCTGTCCCAGGGGGATTCGGCCCATTCATCGCTGGCCGGGATCTCGACCCACCGCTCGATGTCGTAGTTGATATCAACCCAGCTCACTCTTACTCACTCTCCTACGGAGCGTAGTCGTACCACCCGGCCTGGCTGAGATTCCAGTCCTTGGCATCGTCGTAGGGCTCAACGCTCGGTTTGTCAGGCATCACGAAATCGCTTTTGCCGATCGCCTTGTCGGTCACGTCGATCCCGGTCCCTGCGCCGAAGGCACCGAGATTCGTGTTGCCGCTCCGAGCCGTCTTCTGAGCCACTTCCTGGGTGGCCGCGTCCCCGCCCCGCTTCGCCGCCTCGTGCTGTGCGAATTTCTGCGCGGCTGCGAGCTCTGGGTCACCACCGGCCTTGAGGATCTCCTTCGGGGTCGGCTTCGGCATGTTCGTGGCCACTCGCCTCGGCTTGACGCCATCGAGCAACCGCTTCTTCTGAGCCATGATGGCCTTCCTCGCCTCATTGCTCTTCGCCTGGTTGTACTTCTGTGTCAGCTCATCGAGCTTGCCCTGGATCGCCGCCTTGCCCGACTTGGCCTCCTGGCGAGCGGCCTTCACCGAAGCGCTCTTGGCCGCCGTCGCGCCGGCTTTGATGCCCTTGGCGGCGAGGGAGCCCACCCTCATGGTGGCAAGCGAGAGGATATCCAGAGCCACGTCACCCCAGCCACCATTGCCCGTGAGGGCCATAAGAACGTGTGAGGCAGTGGTGACCACGGTGACTGCAGTGCCCAAAGTAAGCAGCATCGGAGCCAGCGCCAGCAACCAAGGGGCCGTGGCGAACATCATGATCACCAGAGCTGCGAGAGCGGCGATGGTGGCTATCCAACCGAGGACCTCCAGCACTGCCTTGATGGTGTCAAGGTTCCTCTCGATCCAGTTGGACGTCCAGCTCCAGAAGCCGTCCTCGATGGCATCGTCGATGATTTCGCGAATCTTCCCTGCTATGTCGTCGGCATCCGACTCATAGTCACCGACGGCCGTGTTGAATCGACTTCGTGCCGCGTCGAGTTTGTCCCGCGCCTCTTTGAGCTGGGTCTTCTGGTGGGCGTCGAGTTCTTCCTCGGCACGCTTCGCGGCCTCGGAGTCAGGGTCCGTGGTCCCGACAAGTCCCTTGATCGTCTCCTCGGCTGCCTGCGCCGAGGTCAGCGCGCCCTCGGTCTCCGACTGGGCGTGCTCGAGCTTGTCCGCCCAGTCCTTGAGCTTCGCGGACACCCGCTCGTACCTGCCCGCGGTCTTCTCCAGCTTCGCCTTGAGCTTGTCCGCGCCGTCCTTCAGCTCGTCGACGTATTTGCCCTTGAGTCCTTCGCCTTCGCCAATGGTTTTGAGCCGCTTGATCTGCTCGCGGATCTCACTGGCCGTGTTGTGCATCGTCTTCTGACCGGAGCGCACGTCCTCGACATCGCCCGGGGTGGGGTCCGAGTAGCGGTCCCCGGTAGCCAGCGGATGCCAGTCCTTCGGCCGTGGCT
Organism: Streptomyces sp. 8N616; assembly: GCF_052246385.1. Lineage (NCBI taxonomy): Bacteria > Bacillati > Actinomycetota > Actinomycetes > Kitasatosporales > Streptomycetaceae > Streptomyces > Streptomyces sp. 8N616. The sequence goes on from NZ_JBQQBY010000004.1 coordinate 218,145, forward strand.
TGCCGTGTCCCATGTGAAAGGAGTCCCCCGCGGTCTATTTCTTGTCCTTGGCCTTGTCGGCGAGATCCTTGTCGGTCTTCCTGAAGGCGTCTTTCACCTTCGTTGTCATCTCGAGAACTTCGCCAATGTTCCACAGCGTCTGCTTACGGTTGTCCGACCAGTTGTCGGCGAACTCATGCATGGCGTCACGAAGGGGCTTGGCCCCGACGGCCTCAGCGAGGGCGTCCTGACGCTTCGTACAGCGCTCGAACTCACGACGGAGAATCTTCAGCGACTCCTCGGAGCCCTCGAGCAGCCTGTAGTCCACCTTCAAGTCGGATTTGTCGCCCATTGGGCTTTCCCTCCCCGCGCCCCGACGTACGTAGGCTCAGCCTTTCCCAGCCTGTTCAACCGGTCAAGCTGAGGCGGTCGTTGATCACCTCGTACGCTGCTTCACTATGTGTTCCGACAGCGCGCCGCCCGAGACGGCGGAGACCGCCAGCAACGGCTACAGCCTCGTTCTCCCACCCGGGTGGGTCAGAATCCCGCTGCGCAAGGGTACCGAGGACGCCATTCGCGAGGTCGTCAAGCGGGCCTTCGTCAGGGCACCGGAAGACGTGCCCCGGGACGAGCTGGCCAAACTGCGCGTCCAGTTGGAGTCGCGCCTGCGAGAGACGGCCGCTCATGCGGCAGAGAACTCAGGCCTCGATCTGTATCTGCCGACGGCTCCACGGGGTGGCGTCGGCATCACGGGCTCCTTCGTCGTCTCGGAGATGCAGATCCGAGGCGGCGACTCGCTGGAGGCAGATGATGTCGCCCGGGAGCTGGCGGCCGGGTCGACGGCCCAGAAAGTCACCGTGGACGGCCAGCCGGGCGCGCGCACTGGGCGCGTCGTTCCGGCGGACGAGAGGCGCGGAGTTCCGTACGCCTCGCGTCATGTGGACTATGTGCTGCCGGTGCCCGGCAGCTCAGGGCGCTGGCTCACGGTCGCGTACTCCACTCCTGCGGACGGTGACGCGGCCGGCGAGTTCGCTGACCTGTTGGTCGAGCTGTTCGACGCGATCATGTCGACCTTCGACTGGCTGCGGCCGAAACAGTAGGCCGGCCGTCGGAATGCCGCGGCACCGCACGGTAGAGGTCCCCCGAGAACGGCCGCGGGCCCGGCCCCGCGGCAGGTTTTTGCGGATTGCCGCGGCGCCGGGCCCCTACACCACATGAGGCCGAGGCGGCCAAGTCGGCCGAGCGGGCCGAGACGGCCAGAAAGGCCGGGAAGAGCTACTTCTTGAGGCCGCGCTCGAGTTCCGAGTCGAGGTTCCGGAAGGCCTCGGCGGCCTTGTCCAGGAACTGGGCCATGCCGTCCATGCCCTCGATGGTGTCCGTGGCGCCCTTGGTGAACTCTTCGTAGGACTGGTCGAACTGCTTCGACGCCTTTTCCGTGACGAAGCCGTCGTTGATGAGCTTCTTGACGTACTTCTCGGCAGCCTTCAGGTCCTTGTCGATGGCTTCCCGGTGCTTCCGAATCTTGTCGGCCGCGTCCTCCATGTCCTGGTAAGTGAGATTCACATCGCCCTTGCCCATAAGGCTCCCCTTCTTGTCAGATGTGCCGCAGGGCAGACCCCCGTGGCTACCGTGCTTCTCGTGATGCGGATTCGTGTGATGGTCCGCTCGGTAAGGCAGCTTACGGGTGAGGACACCGCCAACGCAGCCGCGGTTCCCGGGGCTTGGCATCCTCAGCCGTCCCCGGGAGCCGACAAGTCCGATAGGCCCCGTTGTCCGTCGGGCCCGTTGTCCATCGGGCCCGCAGGCCGGATATCGTCCCTTGTGCAGTGAGGTTCGCGTACCGGGGGAGCCTCGTACGACTCGAGGAGGTCGATCGTGCGCCTGACTCTGACCGTCGTGGATCCGCTCGGCGGTGCCGGCGCCGATGTCGTGCTCGATGCCGATCCCGAGGCGCAGATCGGCGACGTGGCGCGCGAACTGGCGCAGCAGGTGGGCGCGGCGGGCGCGGGCGGCCAGGCGGGGGGCGCTCAGATCATCCCGCTCCAGAGCCAGCGCGGTGCGGCCGGCGGCCCAAGTGGCCCCGCCGGCCCGGGCGGTGGCCCAGGTGGTGGCCCGGGCGGCCGAGGCGGCGCCTCCGTAGCGCCCCTGGTGTACGTCGACGGGTACGCGCTCGACCCCTCCCTCACCGTCGCCGGTTCCCCGCTGCGCGAAGGCGCGGTGATCAGCCTGGGCGACCCGGCCGGGTGCCTGCCCGGCGAGCCCGCAGGCCTGGTCGAGCTGCGCGTCGTGAGCGGCCCCGAGGCCGGTTCCGTCCACCGGCTCGGCATCGGCCGGTACGAGATAGGCCGGGGCACCGCGGCCTACATCCGGATCGACGACCCCGAATTGCCCGACCGCGCGCTGGTCCTGTCCGTCGCCGCCGACGGCACCTGCCAGGTCGCCCAGCCCGCCGGGGCCGGGGCCGGGACGCGAGCGTCCCAAGGCACCCGAGCATCCCAGGGCGCCCGCGGATCCCAACGGCCCCAGGCCTCGCAGAAGCTGACCCTCGACGGCAAGGAGCTGGAGGGCGACAAGGCCGACTGGCCGCTGGGCGGGCAGATAGGCGTCGGCAACACCCTCCTCGAAATCGTCCGCTACGCACCCCCGAACGCCGCGCTGAAGTGGTCCGAAGACGGCGCGGGCCTGGACTACAACCGCCCGCCGCGGCTGCGGCCCCCGGACCGTACGACGAGGTTCCGGCTGCCCAGCCCGCCCCGCGAGCACGAAGCGCGCCCGCTGCCCTGGCTGATGGCGTTCATGCCCCTGGTCGCCGCGGTGACCATGGCCATGCTCATGGACCGCTGGTACTACCTGATCATGGCTGTCATGAGCCCGATCATGCTCTTCGCCAACTACTTCATGGACAAGAAGCACGGGCGCAAGTCGCACGCCAAACAGGTCGCGGAGTACAAGGAACACAAGGCGCGCATCGAGAAGGACGCCCAGGACGCACTCGTGGCCGAGCGGCTCGACCGCCGGGCCGCCATGCCGGACCCCGCCACCGTCCTGACCCTCGGCACCGGCCCCCGCACCCGCCTGTGGGAGCGGCGCCGCACCGACCTGGACCACCTGCTGCTCCGCGTGGGCACCGGGCAACTGCCCTCGGAGGTCGTGCTCGACGACCCCGAGCAGGACGACCACCGCCGCGAGGTCACCTGGAAGATCGAGGACGCCCCGGTCGCGCTGCCGCTGCGCAAGCTCGGCGTCGTCGGCCTCGCCGGCCCCGGTGACTCCGCTCGCGCCCTCGGCCGCTGGGCCGTGGCCCAGATCGCGGCCCTGCACAGCCCGGTGGATGTGCAGTTCTACGTGCTCACGGAGGGCTCGGCCCGGGACAGTTGGGACTGGATGCGCTGGCTGCCGCACGCCCGCCCCTCCAGCGGGCAGGACGCCAACGCCCTGATCGGTACGGATGCCGAAACCGTCGCGGCCCGCGTCGGCGAGCTGACCCAGCTCCTGGACGCCCGCCAGAAGGCGGCGAAGGAGTCGGGCGGGCGTAACGCCAGCTTCTCCGACCCCGACATCGTGGTCGTCTGGGACGGCTCGCGGCGGCTCCGCTCGATGCCCGGTGTCGTACGGCTGCTCCGCGAGGGCCCGGCCGTGGCGATGTACGCGGTGTGCCTCGACGACGAGGAGCGGTTCCTGCCGGGTGAGTGCCAGGCCTTCGTGATCGCCGAGCCCAAGCCCGAAGACCTGTCCCGCCCCGACGCCCGTACCGAACCGGCCCAGGCCGGCCAGGCCGTGCAGGCGGGCGGCTTCCCGTCCTTCCAGGCCTGGCACCCCGGCGCGCCCGGGGCCTCCGGGCACACCGACGCCGCGCTCGCCGCCCCCCTGCTCCGGCTGCGCGTCGAGCAGACCGGCGCCGAGACCGTGAAGAGCGTGCGGCCGGACTTCGTCTCCCCCGCCTGGTGCTCGCGGCTCGCCCGCTCGCTGTCCCCGCTGCGCGACATCAGCGGGGAGAGCGAGGACGCTGGACTGCCCGGCGCCAGCCGCCTGCTGGACGTCATCGAGATGGAGCCGCCGACCGGGGACGCGGTCGCGGCCCGCTGGCGTCTCGGCGGCCAGTCGACGATGGCCGTGATCGGCGAGTCGTACGACGGCCCCTTCGGCATCGACATCCGCAGGGACGGCCCGCACGGCCTCATCGCCGGTACCACCGGCTCCGGTAAGTCCGAGCTGCTGCAGACCATCGTCGCCTCGCTCGCGGTCGCGAACACCCCCGAGTCGATGACCTTCGTCCTCGTCGACTACAAGGGCGGCTCGGCCTTCAAGGACTGTGTCCAACTGCCGCACACCGTCGGCATGGTGACCGACCTCGACGCGCACCTCGTCGAGCGGGCCCTGGAGTCCCTGGGCGCCGAGCTCAAGCGGCGCGAGCACATCCTCGCCGACGTCGGGGCCAAGGACATCGAGGACTACCAGGACCTGGTGCGCCGCGACCCGTCGAACCAGCCGCTCCCCCGGCTCCTCATCGTCATCGACGAGTTCGCGTCCATGGTCCGCGACCTGCCCGACTTCGTCACCGGCCTGGTCAACATCGCGCAGCGAGGCCGTTCGCTGGGCATTCACCTGCTGCTCGCGACCCAGCGGCCGAGCGGTGTGGTCTCCCCCGAGATCCGGGCCAACACCAACCTGCGCATCGCGCTCCGCGTGACCGACGGCAGCGAGTCGACGGACGTCATCGACGCGCCCGACGCCGGCCACATCTCCAAGTCCACGCCGGGCCGGGCGTACGTACGCCTCGGCCACGCCTCGCTCGTGCCCTTCCAGTCCGGCCGCGTCGGCGGCCGCCGCCCGGGCGCGGCGGACCCGCAGACCGAGGCGCCGTGGTCCGGCCGTCTCGACTGGCAGGACCTGGGGCGTGGCGCGCTCAAGCGCCCCAAGGCTGCCGCCCGCGAGGAAGAGGAGATCACCGACCTCAAGGTCCTGGTCGACGCCGTCCGGGAGGCCAACGAGCGCCTCGCCATCCCGGCGCAGCACAGCCCGTGGCTTCCGGCCCTCGACACCACCCTGCTGCTGGAGGACATCCCGGCGGTACGGGGCGCGGGCACGCTGGCCCCGGCCCCGTACGGCATCGAGGACCTGCCCGCCGACCAGGCACGCCGCCCCGTCGCGCTCGACTTCGCGACGTTCGGCCACCTGATGATCGGCGGTGCCCCGCGCAGCGGCCGCTCCCAGGTGCTGCGGACCATCGCCGGCTCGCTGGCCCGTACGCACTCGGTGGCGGACGTCCACATCTACGGCATCGACTGCGGCAACGGCGCCCTCAACGCGCTGACCCGGCTGCCGCACTGCGGCGCGGTCGTGGGGCGGGCGCAGACCGAGCGGGCCACCCGGCTGATCAGCCGGCTGTCCGGTGAACTCACACGCCGTCAGGAGCTGCTCGCCGCCGACGGCTTCGCCGACATCGGCGAGCAGCGCGCGGCGGTCGCAGAAGAGCAGCGGCTGCCGCACATCGTGCTGTTCCTCGACCGCTGGGAGGGCTGGCTGCCGACGCTGGGCGAGCTCGGCCACGGGGAGCTGACGGACGAGCTGATGGCCATCATGCGGGAGGGCGCGAGTGTCGGCATCCACGCGGTGATCACGGGTGACCGCCAACTGCTCCTGGGCCGCATCGCCACGCTGACCGAGGACAAGTACGCGCTGCGGCTCGCGGACCGCTCGGACTTCTCGATGATCGGCGTCAACGCGCGGAAGGTGCCCGAGGAGATCCCGCCGGGCAGGGCCTTCAAGAACGAGTCCGGCATCGAGACGCAGTTCGCGCTCCTCGCCCCGGACGACTCGGGGCAGGGGCAGGCCGCCGCGCTGGCCGCCATCGGCGAGACGGCGACCGCGCGCGACGCCGGACTGCCGCGCTCCCGGCGGCCGTTCCGGGTCGACGTACTGCCCAGCCGGATCTCGTTCCAGGACGCGTGGGAACTGCGCGACGGCGAGACGGCGCGGTCCCCGCTGTGGGGCCTGATCGGCGTCGGTGGCGACGAACTCACCGCCTTCGGGCCCGATCTCGCCCAGGGAATTCCGGCCTTCGTCATCGCGGGACCCGCGAAGTCGGGCCGCAGCACCGTCCTGCTGAACCTCGCCCGCTCCTACCTCGAGCAGGGAACACGCGTGGTGCTGGCCGCCCCGCGGCCGTCGCCGCTGCGCGAACTCGAGGGCCGTGACGGCGTACTGAAGGTGTTCACGGGTGAGGACATCGAGGAGGACGAGATGGCCGAGGTGCTGAGTTCGGCCAGCCGTGAGGCGCCGGTGGTGGTGCTGATCGACGATGGGGAGATGCTGGACGACTGCGACGCCGGCGACGAGTTGAAGAGGATCCTCACGCGGGGCGGCGACAGCGGCCTGGGACTGGTGCTCGCGGGCGACGAGGAGGAGGTCTGCTCGGGCTTCCGCGGCTGGCAGGTCGAGGCGAAGAAGGCGCGGCGCGGGGTGCTGCTCTCGCCGCAGGACTCCTCGAGCGGTGACCTGATCGGCATCCGGACCACCCGCCAGATGGTGGGCGACCCGGTCGCCCCAGGCAAGGGGCTCCTGCACCTCGGAAGCGGCGAGGCGTTCACGGTGACGACGCCGATGTAGGCGTCCTCAGTGAGGGGTTGTGAACTGTTGTGGGATGAGTGTGTTTTAGCCAGCGCGAGTACGCATCAGCGAGTCTTTGATCACGGATTGCCGTGTGCATGAGCGTGATCGAGGTGGTTGTCGGTGGTGGCCGGTAGGTTCGAGGTCGTCACGATGAAGGGAGGCGGGCGGATGCCGCAAAAGGCGAGCATGCAACGGCAGTTGCGGTCCATCATTGCTTCCTGGACGCGTTTCAACGTGCAGGGATCAGCTTCCTCTGACGAACCAATGGAGGGTGGCCAGCGAAGCCCTGACGGGGAAGAACTGCTTCGAATTCCTCTGGCCGAGCTGGAGCAATTCATTGCTGCGCACCCGAGTCATCCCCTATCCCTCCAGTCGTGGGAAGCTCTTCGGGACAAGAGCGTAGGCAATATGCAGAACGCGGCCCTTCCTAAGGGAACTCGACTCCGATGGGCCCAAATTGCCGTCACGGCTGTTCACCGTAAGCATGATGCAGGTCAAGTGGATCAACGTGCGTCCGTCGCCGAGGAAGCGAGAATCCGCGCCTACACCATTCGCGAGTTCGGCCGCGTGGACGACGGGACTCTCAGAGATCTCCCATTGCTCTTTGGTCAGGTCATCCAAGCCGTTGGGTTGAGCCGTGAGGAGGTGTTCCTTTCAGCTGCGACGTGGCAGGATTCTGGGCCATCAGAAATGTTGACACTGCGGCGAATCAAGAACCTCTTGACCCCCTTGAAGGATGTGGAACCTTATGTCGAAGCGGACGAACCCATGAAGGCGCAGCTCAAGCCCTGGTTGACGCTGATTTCACAGCTGCCCTAAGAGGTGCTTGTGCCGGAACTGCTGTAGGGCCAGGCTGCTTCCCCTCAGTTCCCGGGATCGCGGAGCAATACCTTTTCCAGGCTCAAGGGGGAAACCGAGACCTACGTCTCCACGCGCTGAGCGCATTCGAGACCGCTTCGACCGTGTGATGAGGACGGCGGCCGGCCACGGACTCGGCGTGTACAAGGCCAAGTGGCGTACCCCATCGACGTGTTATCGCCTGGCGTGCGCGGAGAGATGGTCTTTCTCCTCCGGAGCCCGCACACCTCCGGTGGATGGCGTGGTCAGATTACGCATAGAGGGGCATGACGCGAGCGTGAATGGACCGGCACAGGCGGCGCGGCGACGCGGGCGAAGACCACGCCGACCAGTGGCACCACTCAGGGCGTCGTTGTCGAAGAGGTCCAGGCGATCAATCGCCGATGTGGCGGGCTGCTACGGTGGCGGCCGCGATGTCGTGCGTCACTGCCAAGCGGCATACGACATCGGCGCGTTACGGCCTCTCTCAGCGGAGGGGTGGTCTGTATCCTCACGCTGCGCGGCGGGTAGGGGTTCATGCGTGCGAGCGTTGCTCGTGCACCGTGACTGGCTGTTGGCATGACGGGGGTTGTTCGGGGTGGGGTATCGGCCGACGGATTGGCCCTAGGCCCCCCGACATCATGACCAGAGAATTCCTGATGCGCCTCGACGAGGGCATGCTTGAATACTTTCGCGATATGGCCAACGAAATGGTCGAGCGCTTCGAGATCCCCCGCGCGGAGGCGGTGGCGAGGATCAACGAGAGGTACCGCGACTCGGAGATCTCTCCTTACCCAGACCTCATGTGCCACGAGTTCCCGGAATTCTGGGCTTACGGCGTCTACTACTACCCCAACGACAAAGGACAGCTTCCGTCCGGCGAGGAGGGCGAAGACTTCGACCTCTCCACCCTGCAGATCCGGCCGGCTCCGCCGAAGGTCTCCCCCGTCTGGCCCCTCAGGGAAGAGGACGACAGCTGACCGGATCGTGGCTCCCCCGAGGTCGCGTCAGACGGGCTGGATGCCAAGAGCCGCATCCTGCGCGAGCTCGGCCGCTTCGAGATCCACGAAGCGGCACGGCGGTTCCTCTCCGAGCTCGACGGTGTGGGGACCCCACGGGTGGCCGCCGGGCCCGGTCACGGCCCAGTCGCCGCTCGATCCCCTCACGGCCGAGTGGGACAACGAACCTTCGCGGGGCTCAGCTGGAGGCAACGTCCCCAGCCATATTCTCATCGAAGCCGTGGATGACTTCGGCTGGTCGTTCAGAGACAGAATTCCCAGCGTTCACCGCCGCCGCCACAGGCGAAGGGCCGAGGAGGTGGGCGGCGACTCAGCGGGGGATCTCCTCCACGTCCGAGAAGCCCTCCGCCTGGCTCCACCGAAGCCGCGTCACACGCTCGATGGAGGCGTTGGTGAAGCTGAGCCTCTTCGCGTCACCGGCGACCCTGCCCCCGTCCCAACCGTCGAAGTTCTTAGTCATGTTGGTGTCCCACTTCGCCAAGCTCTTGACGCCGACCGCGGCGATGGACTCCGTCGGAGGCTCACCGTCCGCGCAGTAGAGGCCGAAGTTCGCGATGGCCGCGACGGTGCCGCCGAAGGCCGTGAGCGAGATGCCCGGGCAGGGATCGGTCTTGGTCTTGTAGATCACCTGCGGCTTGCTCCACCCCTTGGCCTTGGGGCTGTAGTGCTGCTCCACCAGTCCGCGGCCGGCGTCGTAGTACATGCCGACGCGGCGGCTGTCGTCCAGCTCGACCACCTCGGTGTCAGCGGACTCGGGTAGCCGGTGGGAGTAGTCGGAGGCGTGAGTTTCCCCCGCCTCCGCACCGATCTCGCCGCAGGCTGCTGTCACCGCCACCGCCACCGAGAGCGCTCCACTCATGATCAGTACGCGACCACCGCATATCCGCATGCTCATCTCCCGTTCACATTGCTTGGGACGCCACAGGGCATCGTGCTGGTGAACGAGGGCCGTTGGGCTCTGGTTCAACCCCACATGTGAGCAAGAGGAGCGCCAGCCCTGGCCTCGGGCGCCGGCATACAGCTGGTCGCCGCCGGCGGTGGCCGCCTGGCACTCGCGGCACGGCGCGGACCGGCACACCTTGCCCGGCCGCCTTGAAGACCTGCCGCCGATCCCGCGGTGGCCGGCCCGTCGTCGGAATCGGTGGCAACAGCGGCTCTGCCCGAGCCGGCTGTTTGCCGGTCAGATCCCCACGCCCCGGCCCCACCGAGCGGACCTCGACACAGATGGCGCCAGGCGATCACCGGCCCTGACAAGGCAGAATACGTGAATGACTGAGCACTGTTGTGAAGAGATGACCCGCCGCGTGGACTGGCACTGCGACACTCACACCGACCCGTTCGCTTGCCCGGACGCGCTCGTTGGATTCAGTGCAAAGTTCCGGGACTACGGGCTGATCGTCCACGACGGCGGCACCTCGTACATCGGCATCCTCTTCTGCCCGTGGTGTGGTCAGCGCCTGCCCGAATCTCAGCGGGACCGGTGGTTCGACGAACTTGAGGCCCGGGGCATCGACCCGTGGGAGGACGACGTGCCCGCAGAGTTCCAGGACGGCAGCTGGCTTCAACAGCGTCATGAAACCTCCTGAACGCGACTTTGTCGCCGGAGCAGGACGTAGCCCGGGCGGACCCGCGGTACAGGCTCGCCGCGCTGTCCTGACAGAGGCAACCGACTCGACGACGCGACGTCAGCCACGTCCCTCGGTGGACATGCCGCGGGCTGGTTCACCAGCCATCGCGCAGAGCGTGAGGTGGAGCAGCAAGGGGTGGACCAGGTGGCCGTCAGCCGTTGGCGGGTAGCGCCAGGACAGCGGCCAGGTGTGGCCCTCCAAGGCGGGGATACTGACGTAGCAGTCGCCCCGAAGTGAATCGGCCGTTGCGCGGTGGGAGCCGTGCGGCCAGCGACGATGGCCCGTGCTGCCGGGTGGAACGAGGAAATAGACGTATCGCGGGCCGTTGGCCTGCTGGATGACCGGACCCGGTGTGCCCGCCGTCAGGCGGGCGAGTTCGTCGGCGAGCGCGCGGCCGAACGATCCGGCCAGGCGTACGGCGTCGAAGTGGACGCCTGCCTTGTGAAGTTGATGTCCGGAGTCCGGAACCCACGGCAGTACGGCATCCAGGCTGTGACTTTCTGTGTTCATGGGACCACTGTCGGCGCGGCTGGCTAGCCTGACCAGGGACAGAGCGTCGACACCGGTTACCCGCAACTGCGGCCGTTTCGGCGTTGATTGGGTGTTGAGTCACGTTGAGGTGGCGGCCGGAAGTGACACAGGGCAAAAAGCAGGACAGGGACAAGGACAAGGCGTCGCCCGCCTCGCAGTACTTCGCCGAGGTGCTGCGCATTCTGCGGGAGCAAGCGGGCCTCACGCAGGATGATCTGGGCACGCGGATGAACTACACCGGCGCTGCGGTCAGCGCCGTGGAGACGTGTGCCCGGCCCGCGACCGACCAGTTCATCGCCGCGGCCGAGAAGGCGTTGGGGGCGGGCGGGGTGATCAAGGCGGCGATCAAGTATGTGCGCATGGAGCGCTATCCGGCGTACTTCCAGGGCTTCGTACAGCTGGAGCAGGATGCCCTGAGCGTGTCCTCGTACTGCACACAGATGATCCATGGCCTGCTGCAGACTGAGGATTACACCCGCGCGCTGCTGAAGTGCGACTGGCCGCCGATGGATGAGGACGAGATCGAGCGGCTGGTGGCAGGGCGGATGGAGCGTAAGGCACTCTTTGACCGCAAGCCGGTGGCGGTGGTCAGCGTCGTCATGGAGGAAGCGGCGCTGCGACGGGTGATCGACGGCCGGGATGTCATGCGCGCTCAGTACGCGCAGCTCATCGAGTGTGCCAGGCGACCCAATGTCGTCATTCAGGTGATGCCAATGAGCCAGGGCGAACACGCTGGATTGCGCGGCCCGATGACGGTCGTCGAGACTCCCGAACATGCAGCTCTGGTCTATCTGGAGGGGCAGGGAAGAAGCTCGCTCGTATCCGATCCGGGCGAGGTGGCGGTGCTCGCCCGGCGTTATGCGATGATCCGGTCACAGGCGCTCGGGCCGAGCGCATCAATCGACTTCATCAAACAGTTGGCGGGTGAGCTATGAACGACCTGGTGTGGTTCAAGAGCAGCTACAGCGACTCCGGCGGCGGTGAGTGCGTCGAGGTCGCGGTTCGGCCCGGTGCGGCCGTGCACATACGGGACTCCAAAGAGCCCCACGGGCCTGTGCTGGCCTTCGAGCCCTCCGCCTGGGCAGACTTCATCGGATACGTGTCGGTATCCCAGAAGCCCTGAATCCGCTCGCTGTTCGGTGCCACCCATGGCGGGATCTGCCAACGGTTGGGAAATGGCAGACCATCTATGACTGGCACAGCCAATGGTCGGCGGACGGCACGTGGGAGGGCATCCTGCGAGCTGTCCAGACCCATGGCCCCCGGCCGCTCGATGTCCACTGCCGAGTGGGAGCGCGCTTACGGCCCCCGCCGGATCGCCGCGTAAATCACCCGTAGCGTCAGGATCGCGCTCACCGCCAGCAGGTTGTAGCCGAGCAGCGGGAAGAGCTCCAGGTTCGAGGTGACGTGCGGGCCCCGGCCCGTGCCGAGGGCCAGGAGGAAGACGGCCATCAGGCCCGTGCCCGCGGCCAGGAGGGTCACCAGGAGTTGGTGGACCAGGCCCGCGATGAAGCGGCGGTCGCGGTCGTCCGCCAGCAGGCGGACGCGGGCGGTCAGGCGGCCCTGCTCCAGGGACGTCGTGATGCGTTCCGCGCGGCGCGGCATACGGCGCAGCATCGGGAGCAGGGGAAGGAGTTCCTGGGCGACCGCGCGGGTCAGGGCCGCGCCGTCCAGGGGCTGTGCGTTCCACGCGGGGTCCTCGTACGCCTCGTCGGCGTACGGAGTCCCGGTCCACGTCGCGTACGTCCGGGTGACCCGCGATGCCAGACGGGCCGCCGGGGCCGCGGCCAGGCGCTCCGTCACGAGTGCCGTCGCCTCCCGGCGCGCCTCCGCCACCAGGTCGAAGCGCGGCGAGATGCGCGTCAGCGTGCCCTCCAGGGTCGCCAGGGCGCGGAAGACGGCGGCGACCTCCGGCGGCACGGTGAGCCCGAAGCGGGTGAGCAGCCGGAAGAGGGCCGTGAAGGTCTGCGCATCGGGGCGGCTCGACGGGCCCAGGTGGCGGGCCATGAAGCGGCCCAGTTCGCGCTCCAGCAGCAGGGCGTCGAGCGCCGGCCCGTCGTCGGCGGCGTCACCGGTGTCGGCGCCGGCGCCGACACCAGCGCCGGCGCCGGGGCCGTCCGGCCGCGGGCCCAGAAGTTCGAGCACCGCATCGCACATGCCCGCCGGGTCGCCGCGGTCGACGGCCAGGAGCAGGTACTGGATGGCGTCCCGCACGGTCGCGTCGATCCGGCCCACCGAGCCGAAGTCCAGCAGGCCGATACGGGGGGCCTGCACGTCTCCGTACTGCCCGCCGCTGTAACGCGGGTCGCCGTAATGCACGTCGCCGTAATGCACGTCTCCGTACTGCCCGTCGCCGTAATGCACGTCGCCGTACTGATCGTCATCGCCGTGCCGCTTCCCGTCGGCCGCGAGCAGCAGGATGTTGCCGGGGTGCGGGTCGGCGTGGAAGACGCCGTCGCGCATGATCTGACGGAGCATCGCGCCCAGCACCGTACGGGCGAGCGCGTCCCGGTCAAGGCCGCGGGCGTCGGCGTCGGCGCCCGCGCGCTCCAGCGTCACGCCGTCCAGCCACTCCTGGACCATCACCCGCGCCGACGAGAGCTCGTGGTGCACGGCCGGTACGCGTACGGGCGCGTCCTGCGCGCGCCCGTCCCCGGCCGCCGCGACCGCGTCCGCGTTGCGCGCCTCGATACGGAAGTCCAGCTCCTCGCGGACGGCGACCGCGAAGCCGTCCGCCAAGTCCCGTAGCCCCAGGCCCTGTACGGAGCGGGCGCGGAGGTGCAGGCCCTGGGCCATCGCCAGGACGATGTCGAGGTCGCGCTCGACGGACTCGCGGATTCCGGGGCGTTGGACCTTGACGACGACCGTCGAGCCGTCGCGCAGGGTCGCGCGGTGGACCTGTGCGATGGAGGCGGCGGCGAGCGGCTCGTGGTCGAAGTCCGCGAAGACGTCGGCGAGGGGTGCGCGGAGCTCTTCGCTCAGTACGGCCTCGACTTCGCTCCAGGGCGCGGGCGGTACGTCGCTCTGCAGGCGGCTCAGCTCCTCGACGATGTGCGGGGGCAGCACGTCGCGGCGCGTGGACAGGACCTGGCCGAGCTTGATGAACGTACCGCCGCACTCCTCGAGGGCGAGGCGCAGTGAGCGGGCGGCCTCGCGGCCCGCCTCGTCGGCGACGGCGGCCCGGTCGAGGCCGGCGCGGCCACGGACGTAGCGGCCGAGGCCGTGGCGCATGAAGATCCGGCTGATCTGGGAGTAGCGGCGGGCCCGGGTGAGCCTGCCGCGTACGGCACGCGCCCACTGCACCGGGCGCGGCCAACTGCCGGACGGCACCAGGATCTCGACGAGGACGAGCACCGCCATCGCGGCGAGGAGGGAGACGGTGAGCGAGACGGTGAAGAGGGCGGCGCGGCTGTCGGTGTCGTGGAGGGACTGGTTGAACAGCTGAAAGGCGGTCATGCCGGCGGCGCAGGCGATGAGCGTGCGCAGGAAGCCGATACGGATGCCGAGGAGGCGTCGGGCGCCGGCCGAGATGCCCGTGAAGAAGATGGCGACGGTGAGGAGGACGGCAAGGGTGGTGAGGAGATAGTGGGCGGCGTGATCAATGGCATTGGCGGCGGAGACGGTCGCGGTGGCCACGGTGGTCACGGTGGTTACGGCGTCGGGGGCCGCGGAGGCGCCATGGGTCGCTGCGGTTGCGGCCGCGCTCGCTGCGGTCTCGGTGGTGGTGGCGCCGGCGGCGGCCTGCGGTAGCGCCTGCGGCAGCAGCAGCGGCATCGTCGGGGGTCCCCCTGCGGGGGAGGCAGCGGCGGCGGATGTCGGGGTCCGGCCGCCGGGGCCTCCACGTCGTCGGAATGCCACCGGAGCCTAGGGCATCCGCCGCCGCGCCCGCGCGGCCGTGCGGCCCTGCCTGCCCGCACCCGGCGCGAGGAACCCGGCCTCAAGCCGAGGACCGCGGTCGCACCTCGGCCGCGTGCGGCCAGGCGTACCCAGCCGGGCGCGGCCAAGCGCTCGCCCGCGCCCCGCCGTTACGACGTCAGGAGCGCTGCCTGGAGGAATGGCTCCAGGGCCGCTCGCCATGGCTTCGGCTGGTCGTAGTGGACCAGGTGGCCCGCGTCCGGGATTTCGGCGTATTCGCCGCGGGGGAGGACGCGGACCATCTCCTGGGCCTCCGCGCGGCCCAGTTCGCCGTCGACGCCGCGGACGACGAGGGCCGGGCACTGGACCAGGGCCAGTTCCTCCCAGTGCGCGTCGTGCACCCATGTCTCACGCGACATCAGCATCTGGCGGCGGGAGAAGACCGGCCGCCAGCCGTCCGCGCGCTCCGCCATCACCTCCGCGTAGAACTCCCCGCGGGACGGGCGCGGGCGCTCCAGCCAGGGGTCGTCCTCGCCGAACCACTTACGGACGTCCGCGAGCGTCGCGAAAGGCAGCGGCCAGGTCTTGAACCACTCCTCCCATTCGCGCTGCGACTGCGCGCCCAGCGCCGAGGCGCGCATGTCGCAGATGACCAGGGCCCGTACGAGGTCGGGTCGGCGGGCGGCGAGCTGCCAGGCGGTGAGGGCACCCATGGAGTGGCCGATGAGGATGACCGGGGCGAGGTCGAGCTGTCCGATCGCGGCCTCGGCGTCGGCCACGTAAGCCTCCCGGGTGTACGGGCCGTCGGCCGGCTTCTCGCTCCGGCCGTGACCGCGCTGGTCCAGCGCGACGGCCCGGTGGCGGGCGGAGAGCCAGCGGGCGGTGCCGGCCCAGTGGGAGGCACGGCCCATCAGCCCGTGCAGCAAAAGCACGCCGGGCGCCTTCTCGTCCTCCCGGCCGCCCTTCGGCGGGTCGGCGAACTCCCAGGCGGCGAGCCGCACGCCATCGGCTCCGGTCACGTCGATACGCCGCACCATGTGTCCTGGCACCCCCAATCCTTCCGGCCGCTCCGCGTCGTCAGCTCCAGGGTCCTTGCGCACGTGCTTCCGTACATGCTCGTCGCGTACGGGGTGGAACACCTACACATTATCGAACCCCTATTCGAACGGAGGCTTCTGGCACGCAACACCCCTCGTTCGAGTGACCACGCTCCAGGATTGACGACCGGCGCCGAGGGGAGACAGCTACCGGGAGGCGGGCCCTAAGGGGAAGGGGGCCCGCGGGGAACGACCCTGAGCGCTCGGGGCTCCGGGTCGTCGCGGGGGAACCAGGGGAGGCGGGGCCCCGGATGCCGATCGCAACGATCGCACCGGGGCCCTCGCCGGTGCTGCGGACATGACGGGCACTACGGGTGGACCAGCACCCATTCATCCACGCTCCCTCCCCAACCCCGGCGAGCCAAACCCTCGAGAGCCCGCACGCCGCATGCCTCGCCACAGCGTTGCACGCGCGGGGCCCGGCCGCTGCCATTCCGCCGCCTTTTCACGGTAAACCGGAGGATTCCGGCCCGGCTCGAGGAAGCGCGTACGAGCGCGCGCGCACGCCCGTCGGCAACCCCCCGGGCCACGCAAGGGAGTTCAGTAGCCCCAGGAAGCCTCAGGGGAGTTCAAGGAACGCACAAGCCCCCGGGGAAGAGAAAGAGGAACGGCAAAGGAACGACAAGGGGCTAGGGGGAAGTGAGGGACGGTCAGCGCTTGGCCACGAACAGAGCCACGAGTCAGCGCTTGGCCACGAACACATGCGACGCGATGTCCGCCGCCAGCTCCGCCGCCTCACCGCTGCTGCCGACCAGCACCCCGCCCGCCGACTCCGTCACGCTCACCACGGCGCCCGGCTGCACCCCGGCCCGCCGCAGCGTGTACATCAGCTGCGCGTCCGTCTGAATCGGCTCACCGATCCGCCGCACCACCGCCGTCTTGCCCTCGGCGCCCGGGTCGAGGTCCGCCAGGCTCACCATGCCCTCGTCCAGGAACGGGTCCGCCTCGGCCTTCTCGCCCAGCTCCTCCAGGCCCGGAATCGGGTTCCCGTACGGCGACTCGGTCGGGTGCCGCAGCAACTCCAGCACACGGCGCTCCACCGCCTCGCTCATCACGTGTTCCCAGCGGCACGCCTCGGCGTGCACCTGCTCCCACTCCAGGCCGATCACGTCGACGAGCAGGCACTCGGCGAGCCGGTGCTTGCGCATCACGCGCGTGGCCAGCCGACGGCCCTCCTCGGTGAGCTCCAGGTGGCGGTCCCCGGCCACGGTGACCAGGCCGTCGCGCTCCATCCGCGCCACCGTCTGGCTGACCGTCGGGCCGCTCTGGTCGAGCCGCTCCGCGATCCGCGCGCGCATGGGGACCACACCTTCCTCCTCGAGCTCCAGGATGGTGCGGAGATACATCTCCGTGGTGTCGATCAGTCCGGACATGCGTGCCCCTCGAATGTGTCGTGCGGTGGCCCTGAACCCAATTCTGACGCATCCCACCGACAATCGGGCCTGGTCCGCACCACTCCGGTCGATTGCGGTATTGACACGGGACGGGTCCTGGTCCCAACGTGATCCGCGCCACCAGGTACGTACCTTTGCGCAACACCTTGGCGCGCACCCCTGCGCGCGCCGGGCCGCACTCCCTGCACGCACCCCTGCCGACCGAACGAAAGGGCCCCAGCGGCGATGAGTGAGAACAAGCTGGCCGGGCAGTTCTTCGACGCCGCCATCGAGCTGCTGCGGCGGGTCCGCGACGAGGAGGCGGAGAACATCGCCGCGGCCGGATCGCTGATCGCCGACACCGTGGCCGGCGGCGGGCGGCTCTTCGCCTTCGGCGCCGGGCACTCCTCCCTCCCCGCCCAGGACGTCGTCTACCGCGCCGGCGGCCTCGGCCTGATGAACCTGCTCGCCGTGCCCGGGACCGTCGGCGTCGACGTCGTGCCCGCCACGCTCGGCAGCGCGCTGGAGGGGGTCGACGGCCTCGCGGGGGCCGTACTGGAGACCAGCCCGGCGCGATCCGGGGACCTGCTGGTGATCATCTCGCTGTCCGGGCGCAACCAGCTGCCCGTGGAGATGGCCCTGAGCGCCCGGGCGCTCGGGCTGAAGGTCATCGGCGTGACCTCGGTGGCGTACGCGGACGGCACCCGCTCCCGGCACTCCTCGGGCTCGTACCTCAAGGACCACTGCGATCTGGTCCTCGACAGCAAGATCGCGATCGGCGACGCGGAGCTGACCGCCGAGGGCGTCGACGCGCCTTTCGCGCCCGCCTCGACCGTGGTCACCAGCGCCGTCATGCAGTCCGTCATGGCCGCTGCCGCCGGCGAACTTGCCGCCCGCGGGATCACGCCGCCGCTGCTCCGCTCGGGGAACGTGGACGGCGGGCACGAGTGGAACGCGCGCGTGTTCGCGGAGTACGCGGACAGGATCTTCTTCCGGCATCAGTGACGGCGCGGGGCGCGGCGGGGCGGCGCGGGGCGCGGCGGGGCGGCGCGGGGCGCGGCAGGGCGGCGGGGGGCGCAAGGCGACGCACAGCCGCCACGCGGTCAGTCAGCGCTTGAGCGCGGCCGGTGAGGTCAGCGCTCTCGGCGCAGTTGGCGGGCCAGGTCGAGCGCGGCTGCCACACGGCCCGCGACCTCCTCCGCGTACGCCGCATCCGCGCGCTCGAAGGGGCGGCGTCCCGCGGACCGCAGGAAGGTCGCAACGCCCAGCGTGCGCGCCCGGCTGCGCAGCACCACGCACAGGGCGTGCACCGAGTCCTCCGGCCAT
The DNA here is from genome assembly GCF_052246385.1 of Streptomyces sp. 8N616. NCBI lineage: Bacteria > Bacillati > Actinomycetota > Actinomycetes > Kitasatosporales > Streptomycetaceae > Streptomyces > Streptomyces sp. 8N616. Next base: position 236,402 of record NZ_JBQQBY010000004.1, read on the forward strand.
TGACGCGCGCGTGCCCACTGGCGGGCCTGTTCCGCCGCCGAGCCCGCGTCCGTACGAGCACCGGCCCCGGCCCCGGAACCAGGACCGGCCCCAGCACCGGCGTCGGCTCGGCCGCCCGTACGACCGCCGGTCCGCCCTCCCGTACGACCCTCCGTACGGCCTTCACGGCCTTCCGTACGGACCCCCGGACCGGATCCGAACGGGCTGTACGCCGGGCCCGCGCTGGCCCTCACCGCGCCCGTGCGCTCGACCGCCTGCAGCGCTGGGTGCCCCTCGGCGTACCGCACGGGGATGCCGCCGGGCACGATCGGCGAGCACGGCCCGCCGCCGGTGCCCGCGGGCGTGGCCGCAGCCCGTACGAGACGGACCGGCTCGCCGTCCTTGGCGATGTCGAGCAGAGCGTGGTCGGCGAAGCCCGCGAGCGCGAAGTCGATGAAGACGGTCGCCGCCTCCATCGGGTCCTCGCAGTCGGCGGCGGTGCGGCCCGCGCGGTGCAGCTGGTTGGCGCGGAACCGCACCACCGAGCTCTCCTGCTCGAGCTGCTTGGCCTCGGTGACGTCCTGGAAGAACCAGCCGACGCCCAGTGGCACCGGCTCCTCCGCCAGCGGCGACGCGAGCCGCAGGAAGCCGCTGCGCCAGCAGCGACGCTCGCCCTCGCCCTGGGCACCCTGGGCGGCGTCGGGGGCGCGCAACGTCACCCATACGTCGGTGGGCACGGAGGGCGGGCCTTCGGCCAGTACGTGCTGGAACGCGCTCTCCAGCTCCTCCAGGCCCTGCGACAGCAGTTCCCCCAAGGGGCGGCCGAGGACCGCTGTACGCCCGGCGCGCAGGGCGCGCGCCGCGTAGGCGTTGGCGACCGCGGGGCGCAGGTCGGCGTCGACGAGGACCGCGCCCCAGGGCGCGTCGTTGAACAGCGCCTCGCTCAGCGCGATCGACCGCTCCAGGTCGATCTGGGCGTGCACCTCGCTGAAGGCGCAGTAGACGCCCGCCGGGCGGCCGTCGGCGCCGCGTACGCCCGCGGTCTGGGTGCGTACGAGCACCCGGCCGCCGTCCTTGGTGACCAGCGCGAAGTCGTGGACCTGGCGGCCCGGGGCCTTCATGGCGCCCAGCAGCCGGCTCTCCACTTCCTCGGCATCCGCAGTGCGCACCGCCCAGCCGCCGAGACCGCGGCGGCCGACGGCCTCCTCGGCGGTCCAGCCGAGGATGCGCTCGGCCTCGCGGTTCCAGTGGGTGACGACGCCGTCGGCGTCGAACGCGCACAGGGCGGCGTCCATGCCGTCCAGCAGCGCGGCGAGCAGGTCGGAGTCCTCGCAGTCGGGCGAGGGCGGCGAGGGAGGCTGTGCGGGGCCCTCGGCGCCGGAGCCTTCTGGGGTGGCGGCGCCGGTGTCCGCCGCGTCGCGGGAGTCCGCGGAGCCCGCAGCGTCGTCGGCGGATCCGGCCGGTCCATCCGAGCCGGGTCGGCCCGGCGAGCCCGCGCCGCCGGCCGGCTGGGTGGGGCCGGGAGGCCGGGAAGCAGTCACCTGGCACCTCCTGCTGGACGTGGCTGCGTGTGCTGCACGTCAGATCATTCAAGTGGAACGTGACACAGCCCACACCGTGTTCCCGGAAATTGGCTCTACGGCAAGCCTTCCCCACGATCACGCCCAGGCCCAGGGCATGTTCAGGACAGCCGCACTTGTCCCTTCTTCGTAGCGGCTTTCGAAGCGGCGGTGATCAACCCCTCTCGCGCAGCGCGATCCACCGGGCGTCGGCCCCGGCCTGCTCGTCGACTCCTCGACAAAGGTCATCCGGGCCCCACCATGCGCAGCCGGACGCGGTGTCGGCGTTGCCGCTACCGGGTTCCCCTGAGGAGCTCGTTGAACATGGCGCCGAGGGCGATCGTGGGAGTGGCTCGTGCTCCGGAAAAAGGGTTGTGGGCCGGAGGGACCGGTGCCTAGCGTGTGGGGCACACGAGAAGGGAGGTGGTTCGGCAGATGTATGAAATCCGGACGCGTGAGGTGGCTGCGGGCTAGCGGTCCGTCGTCGCGCTCAAGCGCATCGCCGGACCAGCGCGGGAGAGATCCGCGCAGCCGGCCAATCCCAAGCAGTCACCCGACCCGCGAGCTGCCGGTACGTCCGACCGGCCCCCTTGCGCCTCTCGGCGCCTGGGACAGGCTCGCGGGTCGTCTGCGTCCTCGCCCCCGTGCGCCCCGGCCTCCGGCCGGGGTTTCGTGTTGGGGACGTGGCTTTCCGCCGTCCGCCGGCCTGCTCCGACCTGCGCCGGGCAACCGGCGGGAGGAGCTGGCGTGGGGCGGCCCCTTTCACGGCACTGAAGCGTGATTTGTGGGCCGGCTCGCCGACGGGCCGCAGACGACGAACTGCCGTGCCGGCCCGTAAATCATGCCGCCGGGAAAGGGGCCGCCCCACCGCGCCTCCGGCACCGGAGGACAAGCGAAGCTCCCGGCCCCCGGGCGTTTGTAGCGCCAAGGAGCCCCCACGGCACCTCCCCCCTCCGGCGGGGCGCGGGAAGACGGGGCGGAGCCCCGTGGCTCCCTCCCGCTCCCGCGCGGAGCGGCCGGCCGGCCGGCCGGCGAGGCTACGGGCACAGGCGCTCCACGCGCCATGTCCCCCCGTCCATCAGGGCGTAACGAAGGCGGTCGTGGAGGCGGTTTTCGCGGCCTTGCCAGAATTCGACCGAGTCCGGGCGGACACGGTAGCCGCCCCATTCCGGGGGGACCGGGACCTGGGTGTCCGGCGGGTAGCGGTCGGCGAGTTCGCCGTAGAGGCGGTCGAGTTCCTCGCGGGAGGCGAGCATCGAGGACTGCTCGCTCGCCCACGCGCCGAGCTGCGACCCGTGCGGCCGGGTACGGAAGTACGCGGCCGTCTCGTCGCGCCCCGTCCGTTCCGCCACGCCGCTGACGACTACCTGGCGGGCGATCGGGTGCCAGGGGAAGAGCAGCGAGATCTGCGGGTTGGCGGTCAGCTCGCGGCCCTTGCGCGAGCCGTAGTTCGTGTAGAAGACGAAGCCGCGCTCGTCGAACTGCTTCAGCAGCACCGTGCGGGAGCTCGGCCGTTCGGTGGCGGGGTCCGCGGTGGAGACGATCATCGCGTTCGGCTCGAAGATCCCGCTCGCCGCCGCCTCCTCGAACCAGCGGGTGAACTGCTCCATCGGCCCCGCGGCCAGATCCGCCTCCGCCAGCCCCTCCGCCCGGTAGTGCTCGCGCATGACCGCCGGGTCGAGCGCGCGCCGGGTGGGATGTTCCGGGTCCAGCCTGATGGGGTGTTCCGGGTCAACGTGTGCCACGCGCTTATCTTGCAGCATCGTGCGGAGCGGGCATCCAGCGCCTCCGGCCCGTACGACGGCCCGTACGACGGCCCGTACGACGGACCCGTACGCCGGTGCCGTACGCGCCGGTACGCGGCCGGCCTCGCGGCACTGAGTGCAGGGCGCCAATTCTGCCCGGCCTGGGTATTCGTAAACCCATCCCCACAGGGGTGGCACAGTGTGCCGCTTCTCACGCTTCCCCGCACCTACGGAACCCGCCAAAATCGTGGGCTGGGCCACTGTGGCCTCCGGGCACCGCGCGATGGCGTGTCCGGGCTGTACTGACGTGTACTGATCTGTAGGGACTCTGCATCGACCGGTGACGAACCGCCAACCATCGCCCCACCGAACCACCCGACCCGGGCCAGGGTGAGCACGACCTCCGCGGGGCATCACCGGGGTGACCGATAGGGACCGCCAGCCGCATCCGCCGGCCGCGTACCCGTACCGGCACCGACAACCCAGACAGCTTGGTCACAACGCAAGCACGAGCCGTTAGGCACGAGCCGCAAGCCACAAGCCAAAAGCCGCGTGTCGACCACATCATGAGGAGCCGCTGATGTCCGACTTCGTACCCGGACTCGAGGGAGTCGTCGCGTTCGAAACGGAGATCGCCGAACCCGACAAGGAAGGCGGCGCGCTCCGCTACCGAGGCGTGGACATCGAGGATCTGGTGGGTCACGTCTCCTTCGGGAACGTGTGGGGCCTGCTGGTCGACGGCAGCTTCAACCCCGGCCTGCCGCCCGCTGAGCCCTTCCCCATCCCCGTCCACTCCGGCGACATCCGCGTCGACGTGCAGTCCGCGCTCGCGATGCTCGCGCCCGTGTGGGGCCTCAAACCGCTGCTCGACATCGACGAGGCGCAGGCCCGCGACGACCTCGCCCGCGCCGCCGTCATGGCCCTGTCCTACGTCGCCCAGTCCGCGCGCGGCCAGGGCCTGCCCATGGTCCCGCAGCGGGAGATCGACAAGGCCGGGACCGTCGTCGAGCGCTTCATGAAGCGGTGGCGGGGTGAGCCGGACCCGAAGCATGTGCAGGCCGTCGACGCGTACTGGACCTCCGCCGCCGAGCACGGCATGAACGCCTCCACCTTCACGGCCCGGGTCATCGCCTCGACCGGCGCGGATGTCGCGGCGGCGCTGTCGGGCGCCGTCGGCGCCATGTCCGGGCCGCTGCACGGCGGGGCGCCGTCCCGCGTCCTCGGCATGATCGAGGAGATCGAGCGGACCGGCGACGCGACCGCGTACGTGAAGCAGGCCCTGGACAAGGGCGAGCGGCTCATGGGCTTCGGCCACCGCGTGTACCGCGCGGAGGACCCGCGGGCGCGCGTGCTGCGCCGTACGGCCAAGGAGCTGGGCGCGCCGCGCTTCGAGATCGCGGAGGCGCTGGAGCGCGCCGCGCTCGAGGAGCTGCACAGCCGGCGGCCCGACCGCGTGCTGGCCACGAACGTGGAGTTCTGGGCGGCGATCGTGCTGGACTTCGCGGAGGTCCCGGCGCACATGTTCACGTCGATGTTCACTTGCGCCAGGACGGCGGGGTGAGGTGTTATCCGGGGCCCCGCCCCGGACCCCGGGATCCAGGGATGCTGGGGCGGGCCCCCTGCTGACTCGCCATGGGCCGCCGCGGCCCGGGCCGCCCGGGCGCTGGATACGAACCGCCGGGAGCCGGGTCCAAGTCGTCAGCCTCAGGCCAGGTCAGGTCGTCGACCAGCGGGGCCGGGTCGCCGGGCAGTGAACACGGGCCACTGGGCCCAAGCCGTCAGCCGGGCGCCGGGCCCAGGCCATCGAACGGCGGGGGCCGGGCCGCCCGGGCGATGGCCTCCGACCGCCGGGTGGCGGGCTCACGTTGTCAGCCCGCCGGGCGGAAGCCGGCAGCCGCGCCGGCGGGAGATCACGGAGCGGGGTTCAGGGCCGCGTCGAGGATGCGGGCCCACTGCTCGACTACGCGGGCGCGGCGGGGGGCGTCGTCCGTCAGGAGGTTGGCCAGGCCCAGGCCGCGGGCCATGTCCAGCAGGCCCTGGACGGTCTCGCGTACGCCCGGCCGGGCCTCGTCCGCGCCGAGCAGCTGCACCGCCAGCCGGTGCGTCTCACGTCCGACCCTGGCCTCCAGCGCGGTCACCCGCTCCCGCAGCCCCTCCTCCTCCGGCGCGTTCGAGGCCGCGACCCACAGCTGGAGCGCCGCCCGGAAGAGCGGGCCCGTGTAGAGGTCGACGAGCTCCTCGACGATCATCCAGGTGCGGGCGACGGAGCCGGGCGGCGGCAGGTCGCGGGTGAAGGCCCGCAGCGCGCCCGACCGCTTCTCCGCCACGTACTCGACCGCCGCCGTGAACAGGTCCTCGCGCGTGGGGAAATGGTGCTGGGCCGCGCCGCGGGAGACCCCGGCCCGCTCGGCGACGACGGACACCGTGGAGCCCGCCCAGCCGTACTCGGCCAGGCAGGCCACCGCCGCCTCCAGCAGCCGCTGCCGGGTGGCCCTGCTGCGGTCCTGCTTGGGGTCGCGTACGGCCGCCCGGCCGGTCACCGTGCCCATGCCGGATCCCGCCGTTCCAGGAAGGCCGTCATGCCCTCGCGTGCCTCGCCGGAGGCGAAGAGGCGGGCGGAGAGCTCGGCCAGCGCCTCCGTGTCCCGGTCGAAGGCGCGCAGCACGCGCGCGGTGGTCAGCCGCTTGGACTCCGCCAGGCCCTGCGGGGAGGCCCGGCGCAGGCCGTCGAGTACGGGTTCCAGGACCGCGTCCACGTCCTTCACGTCGTCCGCGGCGAGCGTGATGAGCCCGATACGGGCCGCCTCCGCCACGTCGAAGCGCTCCCCCGTGAGGTAGTAGCGGCCGACGGCGCGCGGGTCGAGGCGGGGCAGGAGCGGCAGCGAGATCACCGCGGGCGCGAGGCCGAGCCGCGCCTCGGTGAAGGCGAAGCTCGCCCCGGGCCCGGCCGCCGCGATGTCGCAGGCCCCCAACAGGCCGAGACCACCGGCCCGTACATGGCCCGTCACCCGTGCGACGACGGGCTTCGGCAGCTCGATGATGCTGCGGAGGAGGCGCGCGAGCCCCATCGGCCCGTTCGCGGAGGGACCCTGACCGCTCGCCTCGCTCCCGCCGCTCACCCCGCTCCCGCCGCTCGCCTCGCTCAGGTCCGCGCCCGCGCAGAACGTTCCGCCGGTGTGGGTCAGCACCACCGCCCGCGTCGCCTCGTCCTTCGCCGCCGCCTCCAGGCCCTCGTACAACTCGGCCACGAGGCGGGCCGACAGCGCGTTGCGGTTGTGCGGCGAGTCGAGGGTGAGCGTGGTGATGCCGCGCTCGCGGCCGCGGCGCACCAGCGGCGGCCCCGCCGCGCCCGTGCCCGCCTCCGTCACGGTGCCGTTCGTCATGAGGGCGCTGAACTCCTTTCCCGGTCCCGCAGTTCGCGCCGGAGTATCTTGCCGCTCGCGGCGCGCGGCACCGCGTCCAGGAACTCGACCCGGCGCACCTTCTTGTACGGCGCGACACGCTCGGCAACGTACGCCATGACCTCAGCGTCCGTGAGCGCCGCCCCCTGCTGCGGGACGACGTACGCCTTGGGCACCTCGTTGCCGTCGCCGTCCACGACCCCGATGACGGCCGCGTCGGCGATCCGCTCGTGGGTGAGGAGGACGGCCTCCAGGTCGGCGGGCGCGACCTGGTAACCCTTGTATTTGATGAGCTCCTTGACCCGGTCGACCACGAACAGCCAGCCGTCGGCGTCGACCCGCCCCACGTCCCCGGTGTGCAGCCAGCCGTCCGCGTCGATCATCGCGTCGGTGGCGTCCGGGCGGCCCAGGTAGCCCTTCATGACCTGCGGGCCGCGGATGAGGATCTCGCCCTTCTCGCCCGGGCCGAGGTCCCGCGCCGGGTCGTCCAGGCCGGTGATCCGCATCTCGGTGTTCGGGGCCAGCTTGCCGACCGTCCCCGCAGGCGGGTTCTGCGCGCCGCGCGGGACCGCGTGCGTGCCCGGGGAGAGTTCGGTCATCCCGTACGCCTGCATGACCGGCGGCAGCCCGAGGCGGCGCGAGCACGCCTCGGCGAGCTCCGCGTCCAGCGGTGCGGCCGCGCTGACGATGTACTCGAGCGAGGACAGGTCGTGGCCGTCGACGGCCGGGTGCTTGGCGAGCGCCAGCACGATGGGCGGCGCCACGTAGAGGGCGTTGACCCGGTGCTTCTCGATGGCGGCCAGGAACTGGCCGAGGTCGAAGCGAGGCAGCACGACGACGGTGGAGCCGTTGCGCAGTGGGGCGTTCATCAGAGCCGCGATGCCGTAGATGTGGAAGAACGGCAGGACGGCGAGGGTGCGGTCGCCCGGGCCGCTGGGGATCAGGCTGTAGAACTGAGCGAGATTGGTGGCGATGCTGCGGTGGGTGAGCATCACGCCCTTGGGGGTGCCGGTGGTGCCGGAGGAGTACGGGAGGGCCGCCAGGTCCTCACCGGGGTCGATGGCGACCTCCGGCTCCGGCGCCGTCGAGGCGAGCATCTCCTCCACGGAACGGTGTCCCTCGGCGCTGTCGCAGACGAAGATCTCCCGGACGCCGCCCGCCTGTTCCGCCGCCTTGCGGGCCGTGTCGAGCAGTGCGGAGACGGTGACGACCCAGCGCGCCGCGCAGTCGCGGAGCTGCTTGGCGAACTCCTCGGCGGTGGCGAGCGGGTGGACGGTGGTCACGACGGCCCCCGCGCGCGTGGCCCCGTAGAAGACCGCCGGGTAGAGGATCGTGTTGGGGCTGTGCAGGGCGAGCACGTCTCCCTTGCGGACGCCGGTCTCGGCGAGCGCGGCCGCGATCCGGCGGGTGAAGCCGTCGAGCCGGGCGTGGCTCAGGGTGGTGCCGTCGAGGCCGTCGATCAGGGCGGGCAGCTCGCCGTACTCGGCGGCCCGGCCGAGTACGGCGTCGTGGACGGGGAGGTCGACGGCGGGGACATCGGCGTACTCGCTGCGCAGCACCATGGCGATCCCTTTCGACGCGGAGCCGGTGGACGCACCAGAATCCCCTGTTCTAGTACGACTTGGGGAGTCCCAGGGACTGGTGGGACACGAAGTTGAGGATCATCTCGCGGCTGACCGGCGCGATACGGGCCACGCGCGAGGCGGTGATCATCGTGGCGAGGCCGTACTCGCGGGTGAGGCCGTTGCCGCCGAGCGTGTGCACCGCCTGGTCAACGGCCCCGACCGCGGCCTCCGCGGCCGCGTACTTGGCCATGTTCGCGGCCTCGCCCGCGCCCATGTCGTCGCCCGCGTCGTAGAGATGGGCCGCCTTCTGCGTCATCAGGCGGGCCAGCTCGAGCTCGATGTGCGCCTGCGCGAGGGGGTGGGCGATGGCCTGGTGGGCGCCGATCGGGTCCTTCCACACGGTGCGGGTGCGGGCGTAGTCGACCGCCTGGGCCAGCGCGTGGCGGCCCATGCCGAGGGCGAAGGCGGCGGTCATGATGCGCTCGGGGTTGAGCCCGGCGAAGAGCTGGAGGAGCCCGGCGTCCTCGTCCCCGACGAGCGCGTCGGCGGGGAGCCGTACGTCGTCGAGTACGAGCTCGAACTGCTTCTCCGGCGCGGAGACTTCCATGTCGATCGGGCGGAAGCCGAATCCGGGTGCTCCGCGGTCCACGATGAACAGACACGGCTTGAGTCTGCCGGTACGGGCGTCCTCGGTGCGGCCGACGATCAGCGTCGCGTCGGCGATGTCCACGCCGGAGATGAAGACCTTGCGGCCGGTGAGCAGCCAGTCGGCGGCGTCGCCGGTGCCGTCGCGGCGGGCGGTGGTGGTGATGCGGTGGGAGTTGGATCCGGCGTCGGGCTCGGTGATACCGAAGGCCATCCTGCGGCTGCCGTCGGCGAATCCCGGCAGCCACTGCCGCTTCTGCTCCTCCGTGCCGAAGCGGGCGATGACGGTGCCGCAGATGGCGGGCGAGACGACCATCATGAGCAGCGGACAGCCGGCGGCGCCGAGCTCCTCGAGCACGATGGCGAGCTCGGCTATTCCGCCGCCCCCGCCGCCGTACTCCTCGGGGAGGTTCACCCCGAGGTAGCCGAGCTTCGCGGCCTCGGCCCACAGCTCGTCGGTGTGCCTGCCCTCGCGGGTGACGGCCGCGAAGTACTCGCGGCCGTAGCGCGCGCCGAGCGCGGCCACGGCGGATCGGAGGTCCTTGTGCTCTTCGGTCTCGACGACGGGGGTGCCGGTGCTCATGACGGGTCCTCCTGTACGGCCTGTACGACGGCGAGCAGGGCGCCGACTTCGACCTGGCGGCCTGGGGCGGCGTGGAGCGCGGTGAGGGTGCCGGAGGCGGGCGCGGAGATGCGGTGCTCCATCTTCATCGCCTCCAGCCAGAGCAGGGGTTGACCAGCGGCGATCGTGTCGCCTACCGAGACTTCCGCGACCCGGACGACCGTCCCGGGCATGGGCGCGAGCAGCGAGCCGGGCTCGGTGTGGTCGGTGGGATCGGGAAAGCGGGGGAGGGCGGTCAGAGTGACCGCGCCGAGCGGGGAGTCGACGTGGATACGGGTCCCGTAGGCGGCCACGTCGAAGTCCCGCAGCACACCCTCCACTTCCAGGGCGACGCGCTCGGCCTCGGCGGCGACCAGCCGCACGCCCGGGAAGTCGTCGGCCGCCAGGCCGTCCCGGGTGAGGCGGTAGCGGATCTCGTACGCGGTGCCGTCCGGCTCGGAGCGGTAGGTCTTGGACTGCGGCTGGGACGGGACGTTGCGCCATCCGCCCAGGCGGGAAGCCAAGGTGCTACGAGTGCCGCTTGCACCCGGCGACGATGCGCCAGCCCCGGTGTGGACTTCCGTTTCGTTCCCGCGTGCGGGCCAGTGGTCGAGGTGTGCCCACCCTCCCCCATAGCCTGAACGGCATGGGGGTACCCCCATCGCCCTGGCGGAACGGCTGCCCACAACCCTTGCGCCCGCGGCGTCCGCAAAGGCGGCGGCCAGCGCCGCGAGTCGCGCGACAGCGGCGGCTCCATCCGAGCCCACCGTCAGCTCGCCCAGACGGCTCTCCAGCCACCCCGTATCGACCTGGCCATCCACGAACTCCGGGTGCCGGAGCACGCGTACCAGCAGGTCGCGGTTGGTCACCGGGCCGTGGATACGGGCGCGCTCCAGGGCGTGGGCGAGCTTGCGTACCGCCTCCGCCCGGGTCGGGGCCCAGGCGATGACCTTCGCGAGCATCGGGTCGTAGTGGACGCCGATCTCGTCCCCGTCCGCGTAACCCGAGTCGACCCGCAGTCCGGCGTCCACGCCCGCCGGGTGCGCACGGTAGGCGGCGGGGTCGGAGGGGTAGGGGTCCTGGAAGCTTGGGGTCCCCCCTGACGAAGGCAAGGGGAGTATTTGTGGGCCGCTATACGTTCCAGGACCCCTGCCCCGGAGGCCCCGGCGCCGGACCCACGACGCACCCGCCACAGCGAAGCGGTGCAGCACCCCCGTCTGCGGCTGCCAGCCCCGGCCCGGGTCCTCGGCGTAGAGGCGGGCCTCCACGGCGTGGCCGGCCGGCTCCGGCGGCTCGGCGGGGAGTTTCCCGCCCTCCGCCACACGCAGCTGCAGCGCAACCAGGTCGAGCCCGGACACCGCCTCCGTCACCGGGTGTTCGACCTGCAGCCGGGTGTTCATCTCGAGGAAGTACGGGCGCCCGTCCTCCGAGACCAGGAACTCGACCGTGCCCGCGCCCGTATAGCCGATCGCGCGAGCGGCACCCGCGGCCGACTCGTGCAGCGTGCGCCGCAGATCTACGGCGAGGCCCGGCGCCGGGGCCTCCTCGACGACCTTCTGGTGGCGGCGCTGCAGGGAGCAGTCGCGGGTGCCGAGTGCCCACACCGTCCCGTGCGTGTCGGCCAGGATCTGCACCTCGACATGGCGGCCCCGCTCGACGTACGGCTCGGCGAAGACCTCGCCGTCGCCGAACGCCGAGGCCGCCTCCGCGGACGCGGCGCGCAACTCGCCGTCGAGAGCGGCGAGTTCCCGCACCACCCGCATGCCGCGCCCGCCACCCCCCGCCGCCGCCTTCACCAGCAGCGGCAGGTCCGCCTCGGTGACCCGTGCCGGGTCGACTGGGGTGAGGAGCGGCACCCCTGCCTCCCCCATCAGCGTCTTCGCCCGCGTCTTGGAGGCCATCGCCTCGATCGCCGCGGGCGGCGGGCCGATCCACAGCAGGCCCGCGTCGAGGACGGCACGCGCGAACTCCGCGTTCTCGGAGAGGAACCCGTAGCCGGGGTGGACGGCGTCCGCGCCCGCCGCGAGGGCGGCCTTGACGATCAGGTCGCCGCGCAGATACGTGTCGGCGGGCGCGCTGCCGGGAAGGCGTACGGCCGCGTCCGCCTCCCGTACATGCAGCGCCCCGGCGTCCGCGTCCGAGTACACCGCGACCGTCCCGACCCCCAGCTCGCGGCAGGTGCGGAAGACCCGGCAGGCGATCTCGCCCCGGTTGGCGACAAGGACGGACTGGATCACGGACTGGCTCACGGACTGGATCACTGTCACGGGAAGAACCCTCACATCCGGAAGACGCCGAAGCCGCCACGCGCACCCTCGACCGGCGCGCTGTGGATCGCGGACAGGCACAGGCCGAGCACGGTGCGGGTGTCGCGCGGGTCGACGACCCCGTCGTCGTACAGCCGCCCGGACAGGAACATGGGCAGCGACTCGGACTCGATCTGCTGCTCCACCATGGCGCGCAGTGCCGCGTCCGCCTCCTCGTCGTACGGCTGCCCCTTGGCCACCGCCGACTCCCTGGCGACGATCGACAGCACGCCCGCGAGCTGCTGCGGCCCCATCACGGCCGACTTGGCGCTGGGCCAGGCGAAGAGGAAGCGGGGGTCGTACGCGCGCCCGCACATGCCGTAGTGCCCGGCCCCGTACGACGCGCCCATCAGCACGGACAGATGGGGCACGCGCGAGTTCGACACCGCGTTGATCATCATCGCGCCGTGCTTGATGATGCCGCCCTGCTCGTACTCCCTGCCGACCATGTAGCCGGTGGTGTTGTGCAGGAAGACCAGGGGGATGTCGCGCTGGTTGGCGAGCTGGATGAACTGGGCGGCCTTCTGCGACTCCGCGCTGAAGAGGACGCCCTGCGCGTTGGCGAGGATCCCGACGGGGTAGCCGTGCAGCGTCGCCCATCCCGTCACCAGGCTCGGCCCGTACAGCGGCTTGAACTCGTCGAAGTCCGAGGCGTCGGCGATCCGGGCGATGACCTCGCGCGGATCGAAGGGGATCTTCAGGTCGCCGGGGACGATGCCGAGGAGCTCGTCCTCGTCGTACTTGGGCGGCTCGGCCGGGCCCGGATCGGGGTGCGCTTTGCGCCAGTTGAGCCGGGCGACCACCCGCCGCGCCTGCCGCAGCGCGTCGGGCTCGTCGAGCGCGAAGTAGTCGGCGAGCCCGGAGGTGCGGGCGTGCATCTCGGCTCCGCCGAGGGACTCGTCGTCGCTCTCCTCGCCGGTGGCCATCTTGACCAGCGGCGGGCCGCCGAGGAAGACCTTCGAACGCTCCTTGACCATGATCACGTGGTCGGACATGCCGGGTATGTATGCCCCGCCTGCCGTGGAGTTGCCGAAGACGACGGCGATGGTGGGGATCCCGGCGGCGGAGAGCCGGGTCAGGTCCTTGAACAGGGCCCCGCCCGGGATGAAGATCTCCTTCTGGCTCGGCAGATCGGCCCCGCCGGACTCGACCAGGCTGACCACCGGGAGGCGGTTGGCGTACGCGATCTCGTTCGCGCGGAGCGCCTTCTTCAGCGTCCACGGGTTGCTGGCCCCACCGCGTACGGTCGGGTCGCTGGCCGTGATCAGGCACTCGACGCCCTCGATGACGCCGATGCCGGTGACGATGGAGGCCCCGACCCGGTAGTCGCTCCCCCAGGCGGCGAGCGGCGACAGCTCCAGGAAGGGCGTGTCGGGATCGAGCAGCAGCTCGATGCGCTCGCGGGCGAGGAGTTTGCCGCGCTTGCGGTGGCGGGCGACGTACTTCTCGCCGCCGCCCGCGATGGCCTTGGCGTGCTCGGCCTCCAGCTCGGTGAGCTTGGCGAGCATCGCCTCGCGGTGGGCGGCGTAGTCGGCGCCGGTCGTGTCCACGGCGGACCCGAGCACGGTCACCGCGTCCCCTCCGGGGAGGAAGAGCAGTGGACGCCCGCCCGCCCGCCTGCCGGCACCCTGGTCACGTGTCCGTGCTTCACGAGATCGTCCCTTCGTCGAGTGGGAGTCCACGGCTGCCGCCCTCCCCTGCTGCCGCCAAAAGCACTTCCGGAATGGGGAGGTATCGGCCGCGCAGCCACTCGGCCAGGCCCTTGGCCTGCGGGTCGAAGCGGTGCTGGGCCGCCACCCCCTCGCCGAGCAGTCCTTCGACCACGAAGTTCAGCGCGCGCAGGTTCGGCAGGACGTGGCGGGTGACGGGCAAGTCCGTGGCCTCCGGGATGAGTTCGCGGAACGTGTCGGCGGTCAGGGCGTGGGCCAGCCAGCGCCAGGCGTCGTCCGACCGGGCCCACACTCCGACGTTCGCGCTGCCGCCCTTGTCGCCGCTGCGGGCCCCCGCGACGAGGCCGAGCGGCGCGCGGCGGGCCGGGCCCGACGGCAACGGCTCGGGCAGCGGCGGCTGTTCGGGCTCGGCGAGCTCGCGCGTGGCCTGGGGCGGCGGTACGGAGACCCGGGTGCCGTCCGGCAGCACCGCCGTATGGGAGACGGCCGCCGCATCCACGTACGTCGCCTCGAAGACGCCGTACGGGGCGCCCTTGCCGGGTGGGGCCGTGAGGTGGAAGCCGGGGTAGCTGGCCAGGCCCAGCTCGACGGCCGCGCTGCTCACCGCCCTGCCGACCGCCTCCGGGTCGGAGTCGCGGACGACGAGGCGCAGCAGCGCGCTCGCCTCCTCCTCGGCGGGCGCGTCGGCCCGGTCCGTACGGGCCAGCGTCCACCGCACCTCGGCCGGGCGGCGTTTGGCCAGCGCCGATTCCATCTGATCCCGTACGAGCGCGGCTTTGGCCTCGATGCCGAGGCCGGTGAGGACGAAGACGATCTCGTTGCGCCAGCCGCCGATGCGGGTGAGGCCGGCCTTGAGGGTCGGGGGCGGCGCCTCGCCCCGTACCCGGCCTATGCGGACCCGGTCCGGGCCGTCCTGGGTCAGCCGTACGGAGTCGAGGCGCGCGGTCACGTCGGGCCCGGCGTACCGGGCGCCCGACGTCTCGTAGAGCAGCTGCGCGGTGACGGTGCCGACGGTCACGGCGCCGCCGGTGTCCGGGTGCTTGGTGATGACGGAGGAGCCGTCGGGGTGCAGCTCGGCGAGCGGGAAGCCGGGGCGGCGCACGTCGTGGTTGGTGAAGAAGGCGTAGTTGCCTCCGGTGGCCTGGGTTCCGCACTCCAGGACGTGCCCGGCGACGACCGCTCCGGCGAGCGCGTCCCAGTCGTCGGCCGCCCAGCCGAAGTGCGCGGCCGCGGGACCGGTGACGAGGGCTGCGTCGGTGACCCTGCCGGTGACGACGACGTCCGCGCCGGCACGCAGGCAGGCGGCGATGCCGGCGCCGCCGAGGTAGGCGTTGGCGGTGAGGACGCCGGGGCCCCAGTCGCGGTAGGGGCGCGGGGGTGGGTCCTGGCCCGGGTGCGGGTCCTGGCCCGGATCCGGGTGCTGGCCCGGGTCCGGGCCGCGTCGCAGGTCGTCGCCCTCGACGTGGGCGACGCGTACGGGAACGCCGACGCGGTCCGCCAACTCCCGGATGGCGTCGGCCAGTCCGGCGGGGTTGAGCCCGCCCGCATTGGTGACGAGCTTGACGCCCCGGTCGGCGGCCAGACCGAGACCGTCCTCGAGCTGGCGGAGGAAGGTCTTGGCATAGCCGAGCCCGGCGTCCTTCGCGCGGTCGCGGCCGAGGATGAGCATGGTCAGCTCGGCGAGGTAGTCCCCGGTGAGGACATCGAGCGGCCCGCCGGTGAGCATCTCGCGTACGGCGTCGAAGCGGTCGCCGTAGAAGCCGGAGGCGTTGCCGATGCGGAGGGGGGCGTGGTGCGCGGTGGTCCGGGCGGGGGTCATGCGCCGGCCTCGGCCGTGGAGCCAGGGTCGGGGTTGGCGGGGTTGCCGCGCTCGGCGGAGTCGCGGGGGTTGCCGGACCCGGCCGGGTGACCGGGGCTACCGGACCCGGCGGGGTCACCGGGGCTGCCAGACCCGGCGGGGTCACCGGGGTCGCCAGACCCGGCGGGGTCACCGGGGCTGCCAGACCCGGCGGGGTCACCGGGGCTACCGGACCCGGCCGGGTGACCGGGGCTACCGGACCCGGCGGGGTCACCGGGGTCGCCGGGCCTACGGCTGTCGCCCGGCTTGCGGCCTCGGCCGGGCGGTCCTGCGAAGGCCTGGGCGATGTCGAGCCAGCGGTCGGCGTCCGGCCCATCGGCACGTACGGCCAGGTCGGCGCGGTGTCCGCGCTGGGTGACGAGCAGGCAGAAGTCGAGCGCGGGACCGGTGACGCGCTGCGAGGCGTCGGCCGGGCCGTAAGTCCACGACGAGCCGTCGGGTGCGGCCAGTTCGACCCGGAACTCCTCGGCGGGCGGGGTCAGGCCGCGTGCGAGATACGCGTAGTCCCGGGCCCGTACCCCGATCCGGGCGACGTGGCGCAGCCGCGGGGTGGGAGCCCGGTGGACGCCGAGTGCGTCGGCGATGTCCTGGCCGTGCGCCCAGGTCTCCATCAGCCGCCCGGTCGCCATGGATGCGACGCTCATGGACGTCGCGTACCAGGGCATTCGTACGTCCCACGGGTGCTCGGACAGCGCCCACTGCACCGCCAAGCGGCTGTCCCGCCAGCGCTGCAGCAGCTCGGCGGGCGGCTGTTCGGCACCGCGCAGGGCGGCCTCGTCGACGAAGGTGTCCGGCGAGGCCAGCGCCTTTTCCGCCTCGGGGGCGAAGCCCTCGGGGTCGGTGGCGGAGCTCACCGCCTGCTCGTCCGTCCAGGCGAGATGAGCGATCTGGTGGGCGATGGTCCAGCCGGGGGCGGGGGTGAGCGTGGCCCACGCCCCGGGTTCCAGCCCGGCGACAAGCCGGTCGAGCTCCTCGCCTTCGGCGTACAGATCGTCGATCACGGCTCCGGGATCGGCCACGGTGCGCTCCCCCTCATCAGCTTCTGCTGTCCTACGGGAATGGCACATTGACGTTGCGTCAGTCGGCGTCGGCAGAGCGAGGCGATGCCGACTGACGCCGTCGATGGGCAGCAGCGTGGCAGCAGCCGAAGAAACAAGCAAGCGTGCTTGCATGATTATTTGTGCGGGCGTTGGGGGGTGGGGCGGGCCCCAGGGAGGGGCGGCTTGCGGCTTCCCGCCGTGGGGCAGGGATGCGGCTCGGCCGTCCTGCGCTTTCGTCTCGCGCCTCCGGCGCAAGGCGGCGGGCTACGGGAAGGGGGTCTGGGGCCGGTTCGCGGTTTGGCGGGCCGGTGGGTGGCTTTCGCATCCCCTCATGCCGGGGGCATTGGAAGGGGTACGCCCTTTGCGCATGAGTTGCGAAATACTTGCAAGATCAATTAATTCCGAAAGGGGTAGCCTACGAGCAGACTGCTCGCCTGCAAGAGGAACCACACATGGTGCCCGAGAAACGCGAAGACGCAGCGCCCGACAGAGGTCACCTGAGCCTCCAGGGCGACTGCGGGAACTGCTTCGGGCTGTGCTGTGTCGCACTGCCCTTCTCGGCCTCCGCTGACTTCGCGGTCGGCAAAGACGCGGGGCAGCCCTGCACCCATCTGACTTCAGAGTTCCGTTGCGGCATTCACACCCGCCTCAGGCAGCAAGGCTTTCCGGGCTGCACGGTGTATGACTGTTACGGCGCGGGACAGAAGGTCTCCCAGTTCACCTTCGGCGGGCAGGACTGGCGGCAGGCCCCAGAGACCGCACAGCAGATGTTCGAGGTCTTCCCGATCATGCGGCAGCTCCATGAGCTGCTCTGGTACCTGACCGAGGCGCTGGCACTGCAACCGGCCCTCCGCGGTGAGATACGCCGCGCGCTCGACGAAACCGAACGCCTTACGCAGCTCGGTCCCGACTCCCTCAGGGAGCTGGATGTGGCAGCACACCGGCAGGACGTCAATGCCCTGCTGCTCCGCACGAGCGAGCTCATACGAGCCAAAGCCCGTCGCAAGAACAAGGAGAACAAGGACCGCCGAGGTGCCGACCTCATCGGGGCCAACCTCAAGGGCGCAGATCTCAAAGGCGCCAACCTCAGAGGGGCCTACCTCATCGCCGCCGACCTCACCGACGCGGACCTGAGATGGGCCGACCTCATCGGAGCCGACCTCAGAGATGCCAACCTCACGGGCGCCGACCTCACCGACAGCATCTTCCTC
Source organism: Streptomyces sp. 8N616 (assembly GCF_052246385.1). NCBI lineage: Bacteria > Bacillati > Actinomycetota > Actinomycetes > Kitasatosporales > Streptomycetaceae > Streptomyces > Streptomyces sp. 8N616. The sequence continues at coordinate 253,981 of NZ_JBQQBY010000004.1, forward strand.
ACTCAGCCCCAGCTGAATGCGGCAAAGGGCGACGGCGGCACGAAGTTGTCCCCTTCCCTGACCCGCCCAACGCATTGGTCCCACCGCCGAGGACAGCCGGATACGCCGGACCCGATCGCGTCCACGTGAACCCGACGGCCCGCCAGCGCACCGAAACGAAAGACGGCCGGGCCCGAATGCCGCCCCGCGGCGCCACGCCGACACGTACGAATCACTCGCCAAGCGGCAGATCGTCTCGATGCGCCCCGTAGAAATCGGCCTGCCGAGCCATGATCTCGCGCATCGACGTACCGCGCGGAACCCCGTAAACGGTCGGGAAAGTCAAGTTCGCGCTGTACCTCCCACAGCTCATCGTGCCGGTCCGGCGAGAAGAGCTCTGCTGGATCGCCGGCGGCGATCCAGCCGATCGGGACCACAGCGCCAGGCACGAGGCGCGAGTTGACGTGCAGAACACTGTGGATCCGCAGCTCGGAGCCAGCTCCCGCCACCGCCCCGGGAAACAGCGACGCACCCGTCGCGACGAAGACCTCGTCCTCGACCGTCGCGCCGTTGACGTGCGCGTGCGGGCCGATCAGGACGGCATCGCCCAGCGTGGCGGGGTGCACGGCCCGCCCCCGCACCAGCGCGTTCTCCATGACCACCACGTCCGCGCCCGTCCGCACCTCCCCGTCCTCGGCGGACAGCACGGCCCCGTGCAGCACCCGCGCCCGCTCCCCCAGTACGACGGCCCCGCACAACACGGCGGACGGCGCGACGTACGCGGACTCGGGAACCACCGGTCTCCTGCCGCGATGCTCCAGCAACATGCGTAGGAGCCTAAACGTACGGTCGTTCCTTGGACCGCAGGCGGTGGGACACCGACGACCGTTTCACGGGCCTCGCATCGGGCGAGGCGATGGTCCCTCCCGTCCGGGGGCTCCTGACGTATCCGGGCCGCGACAGCTGGTCACCGAGGACCCCGACGCACACCTCCTCCCCCCTGCGGCGCGCGTGCGAGGGGGCGGACTCGCCGTGGCGGCTCATCGGGGCCCAACTTGCGGATGACGGCGTCTTCGTCTCACACGGACACCTGATCCGCCTGCGCATCCATCGTTGACCCGGAGCAGGGCTCGCCGTGCTCGCCCGCGGTGGGCAGTCGGCCGAAGGACAGTCGCGCCCATACCGTCTTGCCCTGCGGCTCCCGCAGCCGGTGCCCCACCTCGGAGGCCACAGCCGCGACGAGCCGCAGCCCCCTCCCCCGCTCGTCGTCCGCGCCAGGATCCGCACGGCGCGGCGGAGAGGCGCTTCGGTCGGACACCTCGATCAGGCATTCCCGGCCAGTCGCAGCGACCAGCACGTCGAAGGGCTCACGTGGCACGCGAGCATGCTGTACGGCATTGGCGGCGAGTTCACTGCACACGAGCACCGCCGCGGCCACATCGTCCTCGGCATAACCCCATCTGCCCAATGCGCGTTGCACCTGCCTCCTCACGAGCCGGACGCATTTCTCGTGCGGCGTGAACGACATCTGCCAGGTGAAGTCCGCCCGCTGCGCGGGGACGGTCGTGGGCGGTGGCTGCATTGCTTCCCTCCAGGAGGAGCGGGGTGCTCCCTCGGATCGTCCGAACGGTCACCCCACCCTGCTGCTGCCGCGACACTCCGGATATGTCGATGTGCGCGTGGAATGTATGCAGGGCCTGCATATCGGGGAGGAACAGCACGTTCACAGCCGGGAGGAGCGAGTCGTGGCGGGACATGCTCAGGACAGCTACGAGCAAGCAGCTGACGAACAGGTGGAATTCACCTCACTCGACGGACTGCGACTGCGCGGAACGCTCGTGCCCGCCGGGGGCGCCGGGGGCGCCGGGGGCGCCGCAGGGGCAGTCGTGCTCGTCCACGGAGGAGGCGTGACCCGCGAGGAGGGGGGATTCTTCAAACGACTCGCGCACGGCCTGGCGCAATGCGCGTCGACGACCGTCCTCCGTTTCGACCTGCGCGGTCACGGCGAGAGCGAGGGACGGCAGGAGGACCTGACTCTGGCGGCGGTGGCCAATGACGTTCGCGCGGCCGCGGATTTCATCTCCAAGCGGGCGGGAGCGCCAGGGGGCGTGCACATGGTCGGCGCCAGCTTCTCGGGCGGCATCACCGCCATGGCCGCAGCTGCCATCCCCGAGACCGTACGGAGTCTGGTGATGCTGAACCCGCTCCTCGACTACAAGCAGCGGTTCATCGACGAAAAGCCCTACTGGACTGGCGACCTGCTGCGGCCACAGGAGGCGCAGACCCTCCGGGAGGCCGGCTATCTGGCGCACTCGCCGACCTTCAAGCTCGGACGGCCGTTGCTCAACGAGGTCTTCCACGTCGTACCCGATGCCTATCTGGCCGGGGTTCGGCAGCCGACGCTGATCGTGCACGGCACCAAGGACACGTTCATCCCGGTCGACAGCTCCCGCCACTACATCGAACGGCTGGGAAGCTCCGCCCGCAGGCTCTTGGAGATCGACGGAGCGCAGCACGGCATCGCCATGCACGACGACCCTCGTTACGAGCACCCGCAGACCCGGAAGTGGCAAGCAGAGACGATCCGAGCCGTGTCCGACTGGATCAAGATGGCACAGGCGGCCGAGCCGTGTCCCGAAGCGCTGCATTGAACTCCCGCACCTGGGGGTGGCGGTCCCAGGGGAGGAGCCGGTCCGACAAGCGCGTCAGCTCCCGTAGCGTGCGCGACGATGAAGTGGCCTGGGCAGCCCTGAGCACCTCGAGCCCGACAGACGCCGCCTCTGCGGGCTCGCCGACCATCGCCAACGTAACGGCCATCAGTGCGGAGAAGTAGGCCCGGTCCCGGTAGGACAGGGCCTCCGAGGCCAGGCACCTCTCGTAGACCGGCACCGCACGGGCAGGCCGACCGGCTTCGGTGAGACACATCGCGGCCTGAAGTTCGAGCGTGCGTGAGCTGTAGCCAGTGCCCGGCAGGTACGCACTGCCACCCGTCGCCCCACTCCCCGCTGAGCCGAGGAGCGTACGTGCCTCGTCCAGCTTGCGCTCCACCGCCGCGACCGTCTCGCCGAGCATCGCCCGGCTGCGAGCCTCCTGCTGCACGGCCTCGGCCCTCAGACCCGTCGGCAGCCCCCAGCTTCGGTCCTGCACGGCAACCGCGAGATCGCCCATGGCCCGTGCATCCCGGGTGTCCCAACAGCCTTGGCTCTTGCGCAGCATGGCGTACGCCTGCAGTGGGCGGTCACCGGCCTCCCGCGCCCACTCGATGGCCCGGTCCCGCCAGTGTTCCGCCACGTCCAAGGAGCCGATGTCCCGGTACAGCCACCCACCGAATTCGGCCACCAGCGACCCGACCGACAGCAGGCTGATCCGGACGGCCGGCTTCGCCTGTCGGTTCATGGTCTCGACCACGGCGAGCAAGCCCAGCGTGGCAGGAAGCGCCACCCTCGGCCCGCACCGCCCGTCCTCGGCAGCGCAATCGTCCAGCTGCTGCCGGATGTGCCGGACGACGCCCTCGTCCGCGTACCGGCGAGCGTCCTGCATCGCCGCGAGGAGGTGCCGGAGGTCGTCGGGGCGCAGGGAAGGCAGAGCGGGAAGGACGGCGAGGGCTCCACTCGTCCTCGCGAGGAACGCGCGGCGCCCTTCGGATCCCGGGCTGCCCGGGAGCTTGAACCACAGCAGGTCCGCCGGGATGCGGAGCACCCGTGCCCAGTGAATGAGCCTGTCCAACTCCTGGGGAGCGGGGCCGTTCTCGATGCGGCTCAGCTGAGTCTGGGTGAGCCCGAGCCAGCCCCCCAGAACTCCTTGGGACAGAGTCCGACCGTGCGCGGGATGGGTTCGATACGCCCGGAACACCTCGCCCATGTGCCAACTGTCCAGCGCGGCCGCCATCGGTCCGCTCGCCCAGAAGGCATCGTCGAGCAGCGGTGGCGCGGCCAGAAGTCCCCGCATCTCCTTGCGACATGGGCCGCACACGCCGGTGGTGTTGTCGACCGCGAGCTGCCCACCGCATCGCTCGCACACCCGGCCCGCTCGGATACGTGCCACGACGCCCCCTCCTGCATGAATGCGAAGCGTGCTGTCCGCATAACGGTACGCATCCGGAGGTGGGCCCGCGGGCGCTTCGAGCAAGGTGATCCGCCGTCGGAGCCGGTCGGTCGTGCATCCCGGCGGAACGCCGGGGCGGCACAGCGCATCGTCATCCTCGGAATGCGCTGTGCCGACAAGCCGGTTCAACCCACGCGGTGGTACGGCCGGTTCAGCCGGTACGGCTGGTCAGCGGCCGGTTCAGCCGGTACGGCTGGTCAGCGGCCGGTTCAGCGGCCGCGGCCGAGCTTCTCCTTCAGGCTCTTGCCCTCGGCCGACTCGGACAGCGTGTCCCAGAGCTTGGCCGAGCTGACCGAGGTGTAGACCCCCGGGGCACCCTGGGCCGCGCAGCCGTCCCCGTACGAGACGATGCCGATCTGGATCGGCTGCTGGCGGCCGGGGACGTTACGGAACAGCGGGCCGCCGCTGTCGCCCTGGCAGGAGTCCTTGCCCTCGACGCCGGCACAGATGTTGACCTTCGCGTCGTAGCTGTCGTAGCTCACCTTGCACTCGTCGTGCGTGAGCAGCGGCACCTTCACCTCGCGCAGCCGGTCCGGGAAGTGCGGCATCTCGGTGTCGGTGTTGCCCCAGCCGGTGACGATCGCCTTGGCACCGGGCCGGATCAGCGCGTCCGTGCCGGGGGTCGGGAGCTTGATGGGGGCGATGCCTCTGACCGGCTTGGCGAGTTCGACGAAGGCCATGTCGTAGGCCGCGTTGCCCTTGGTGTAGCGGGGGTGTACGACGATGCCGCCCGGGTCGCCCTCGCCCTCGGACGGACGGGCGTTGCGGATCTGGCCCTGCTGGGAGTTGGACAGGACGGTGCGGCCGACCGCGACCTGGAGGTCCTTCGCCTCCATGCCCTCGACGCAGTGCGCGGCGGTCATGACGACGTTCTGGCTGATCAGACTGCCGCCGCAGAACTGGCGCTTCTGTGCGCTCCCGGGGCCCTTGCTGAGCAGGGCCGTCATGAAGGGGTACGCGTCGTTGGACACGTCGGTGCCGCCGATGATGCGGGCGCTGGGCTTCGAGCGGTCGCCGGACGGCGCCGCCGACCCGGCCTTGTCCGCGGCCTGTGCCAGCGGGGCGGCGGCCGCTACAAGGGCCACGGCGGCGGTGGACGCCAGCCCGGCGGCGGCTATTCGCTTGGCGCGGCGGCGGGAAAGAGAAAGACGCATGGGGGGTTGTCTCCACTTCTGCGGGACTGAGCTCCGGCAGGCGTGAAAGGGCTCGGGGCACGCGTGTCCGACAAGCCCCAACCGGCCTGAGGAGTAGCGACGTTGAGAAACGTTAGGACCCCATCCGCGGCCCCGTCAAAGAATTCTGCAGAAGTCCTGCAGAAATGGAGTTGAGCAGGACTGAAGAATTGACGGGGCATTCCTCTCGCCAATTCGTCAGACGCGAAAACGGGCCGCGGGGTTCACTCGTTCCCGGAATTTGTGCCGTCATCCGCCGACGCGTCCGCCGGTGCGTCCGCCCGTACGCCCGTTGGTGCGTCCGCCCGTACGTCCGTCGGTGCGTCCTCCGGTACATCCGGCGGCACGTCCGCGGGCACCCGCGCCAGCCCTTCCGCAAGCACCTCCGCGAGGTGGCGGCCCGGCCTCGCGCCGAGCTGGGCGAGCTGCGTACGGCAGGAGAAGCCGTCGGCCAGGATCTCCGCCTCCGGCGGGGCGGACCGTACGGCAGGGATGAGCTGCTCCTCCGCACAGGCCCGCGACACCTCGTAGTGGCCGCGCTCGAAGCCGAAGTTCCCCGCGAGGCCGCAGCAGCCGCCGCTCAAGTCGCCGGTCAGCCCGGAGCGTTCGCGGAGCTTGCGCTCGGCCGCGTCGCCGAGGACCGCGTGCTGGTGGCAGTGGGTCTGGCCGGCGACCGGGCGGCCGAGGCGGGGCGGTGCCCAGTCCGGGGTGAGCTGGTCGAGCGCCTGCGCGAAGGTCAGGACGGATCCGGCGAGCCGCGCCGCTCTCGGGTCGTCCCGGCCCACCAGCTCAGGGAGGTCGGTCCGCAGCGCGGCCGTGCAGCTCGGTTCGAGCCCGACGACGGGGAGCCCCGCGTCGAGCGCGGGGGCCATGGCGTCCAGCGTGCGCCGCATGACCTTGCGGGCCCGCCCGAGCTGCCCCGTCGAGACCCACGTCAGCCCGCAGCACACGCCCTTGGGGGGCAGGACCACGCGCAGCCCGGCGGCTTCGAGTACGGCGACAGCGGCCTGGCCGACGGAGGGGGAGAGGTAGTTGGTGAAGGTGTCGGGCCACAGCACGACGGTGCGCTCCCGCGCGGAAATCGCGGTGTGGCCCGGCGTACGGCCGCTGCGCGGCTCAGCCGGGGCCGCCCCGGCAGGCGGCGTCGCCGAGGATGCGCTCTCCGGCCCGGCTTCGCGGCCGGGACTCGGCCGCGGGGCCGCCGCCGGCCTATGGCCGGACCCGGCCGGCCCCGTCCCGCCGTCGGAGCCGGCGGCCCCGCGCTCACGGCCCGCAGCCCGTTCGGCGGCGGCCGAAGCCGCCCTCCGTGCGTGCCACCACCGCACCAGCGGCTCCGGGGCCGGCTCCGGAATCGTGCGCTCCGGGGCGATGCCGCCCAGCCGCTTCACCACCGCCGCCAGCGGCGCGACGCGGGCCGCCGCGCCCGCCGCGCGGCCCAGGCGGAGGGCCGCCACCGCGCGGAGCCACACCGGCAGCCACCCCATCGCGTAGTGCGCCGCGGGCCGCACCCGCCCCTCGTAGTGGTGGTGCAGGAACTCCGCCTTGTACGTGGCCATGTCCACCCCCACCGGGCAGTCCGTACGGCACCCCTTGCACGACAGGCACAGGTCCAGCGCCTCCCGGACCTCCTCCGAGCGCCAGCCGTCCGTCACCACCTCGCCCGCGAGCATCTCGTGCAGCAGCCGCGCGCGCCCGCGCGTGGAGTGCTGCTCCTCCCCCGTGACCCGGTACGACGGGCACATCACGCCCGCCCCCGCGACCGACGGCGCCCGGCACTTGGCGACGCCCACGCACCGCCGCACCGCCGCCGAGAAGTCCCCGCCGTCGTGCGGGTACCCGAACGCGACGTCCACCGGTTCCCGCGGCAGCACCTCGAAGCGGAGGTTCTCGTCCAGCCGCGCGGGCCGTACGAGCATGCCGGGGTTCAGGCCCCCCGCCGGGTCCCAGAGGTCCTTGAACTCCTCGAAGGCCCGCACCAGTTCCGGCCCATACATCCGCGGCAGCAGCTCCGCCCGCGCCTGCCCGTCCCCGTGCTCGCCCGACAGCGAGCCGCCGTGCGCGACGACCAGGTCCGCCAGGTCGGACGAGAAGTCGCGGAAGCGCCGTACGCCCTCCCCGCTCAGCAGGTCGAAGTCGATACGGACGTGGATGCAGCCGTCGCCGAAGTGCCCGTACGGGGTGCCGCGCAGCCCGTGCTGGGACATCAGCGCGCGGAAGTCGCGGAGGTAGTCCCCCAGCCGGGGCGGCGGCACCGCGCAGTCCTCCCAGCCCGGCCACGCCTCGCTGCCGTCCGGCATGCGGGTCGCCGTGCCCGAGGCGTCCTCGCGGATGCGCCACAGGGCGCGCTGCTCGCTCGGGTCGGTGACGAGCGCGTGGTCGGTGGTGGCGTCCGCCGCCGCGCGGCACAGCTCCTCGGCGCGCGCCCGAGCCTCCGCCGCCGTATCGCCGCCGACCTCGGCGAACAGCCAGGCCCCGCCCTTCGGCAGCCCGGCCGCCGCGGCGCCCGGCACGAGGTCGGAGGCCATGCCCTCGACCGTCAGCGGGGCGTACGGGAGGAGGGTGTGCGCGGCGTCCGCGGCCGCGCCCTCGTCCTGGTACGCCAGCACGGCCAGCACCCGGGCACGGGGCGCGGGCACGAGCCGTACGGCCGCCTCGGTCAGCACACCGAGCGTGCCCTCGCTGCCGGTGAAGGCCCGCGCCCAGTCCGCGCCCTTCTCGGGGAGGAGCGCGTCGAGGGCGTAGCCGGAGATACGGCGGGGGAGGTCGGGATAGCCGGTGCGGAGGAGGGCGAGGCGGCGGGAGACGAGCGCCCCGGCGCCCTCGCGCAGGGCGGCGGGGAGCCCTTCCGTACGGCGCCCGAGCCGGGCCCGCTCCCCGCCGTATGTCAGCACGTCCAGCTCGTGCACGCTGTCGGCCGTGGTCCCCCAGGCGACCGAGTGCGAGCCGCAGGAGTTGTTGCCGATCATGCCGCCGAGGGTGCAGCGGCTGTGGGTGGACGGGTCGGGACCGAAGGTCAGGCCGTACGCCCCGGCCGTGCGGCGCAGATCGTCGAGGATCACGCCGGGCTGGACGACGGCGGTACGGGCCTCCGGGTCGATCTCCACGATCCGGTTCATGTGCCGGGTGAAGTCGAGTACGACGCCGGTGCCGGTCGCTTGCCCGGCGATCGAGGTCCCGCCTCCGCGCGGCACGACGGGGACGCCGGACTCGCGGCAGACGGCGAGGACGGCGGCGACGTCGGCGGCGTCGAGCGGGGTGACGACGGCGTCGGGCACGCGGCGGTAGTTCGAGGCGTCCATGGTCATCAGCGCGCGGCTCGCCGCGTCGCGGGCGACCTCGCCGCGTACGGTCGCCCGCAGCGCGGCCTCCAGCTCCCGTAGCTCACTCATGGTCACTAGCGTGCCCCCTACACCCGGGTGTGGGCACGCGTTCCACCGGGTGTGGGCATTCGTTCCCACCCCGTTGTGGACATTCGTTCCGCGGGGCTGGGGGCACCTCCCAGCGGTAGCTGGGGGAGGGTGGGCACAACGGGGCCACCGGCGTGCAGCCGCGTACGAGACGGCAACCCGCGGCGGCCGGTTGCGCGCCGTTGCCGGGTGCGGGCCGGGTGTGCCCACCCTCCCCCATAGCCTGAACGGCATGGGGGAACCCCCATCGCCCCGCGGAACGAATGCCCACACCCGGGGCGGCAGGGCCGGATGCCGACATCCGTGTCTCATCCGGTGGACATCCGTCTGGGCATCCTGCGCCGACGGATTAGGCTTCGGGACGTGGCCGAGATCCAGATTCCCGCTGATATCAAGCCCGCCGACGGACGCTTCGGCTCGGGCCCGTCCAAGGTGCGTACCGAGGCGCTCAGCGCCCTGGCTGCCACCGGTACCTCCGTGCTCGGCACGTCCCACCGCCAGGCCCCGGTCAAGAACCTGGTCGGCCGGGTGCGGGACGGCGTGCGCGCGCTGTTCTCGCTGCCCGACGGCTACGAGGTGGTCCTCGGCAACGGCGGCTCCACCGCCTTCTGGGACATCGCCACCCACGGCCTGATCGAGCGCAAGTCGCAGCACCTCTCCTTCGGCGAGTTCTCCTCGAAGTTCGCCAAGGCCGCCAAGCTCGCACCCTGGCTGGACGAGCCGACCGTCATCTCCTCCGACCCCGGCACACACCCGGCGCCGCGCGCCGAGGCGGGCGTCGACGCGTACGCCCTCACCCACAACGAGACCTCCACCGGCGTCGCCACCCCCATCAAGCGTGTCCCGGGCGCCGACGAGGGCTCGCTCGTGCTGGTGGACGCGACCTCCGGCGCCGGCGGCCTGCCCGTCGACATCCGCGAGACCGACGTCTACTACTTCGCCCCGCAGAAGTCCTTCGCCGCTGACGGTGGCCTGTGGCTGGCGGTCTTCTCGCCCGCAGCCCTGGAGCGCGCCGCCCGCGTCCACGCCACGGGCCGGCACGTCCCGGAGTTCTTCTCGCTGCCGACCGCGATCGACAACTCCCGCAAGAACCAGACGTACAACACCCCCGCCCTCGCGACCCTCTTCCTGCTCGCCGACCAGCTGGACTGGCTGAACGGGCACGGCGGCCTGAGCTGGGCCGTCGAGCGGACCGCGGACTCCTCCGCGCGGCTCTACGGGTGGGCGGAGAAGGTCTCGTACGCCACGCCGTTCGTCACCGACCCGGCCCAGCGCTCGCAGGTCGTCGGGACGATCGACTTCAGCGACGACATCGACGCCGCCGCGATCGCCAAGACGCTGCGCGCGAACGGGATCGTGGACACCGAGCCGTACCGCAAGCTGGGCCGCAACCAGCTGCGGATCGCGATGTTCCCGGCCGTCGAACCGGCGGACGTGGAGGCGCTGACGGCCTGCGTCGACTACGTGGTCGACAAGCTGTAGCCAAAACGCATACCGGCATACGGATACGGGCCCTCGGCGCACACCGCGCCCAGGGCCCGTACCCGTCCTCAGCGGCTCAGGTTCTGGTACTTCCGCACCGCCAGCGGCAGGAACACCAGCGTGATGACGACCGGCCAGACGACCGCCATCAGCAGCGCGTGCCCCTCGATCCAGCTGCCGCCGCCCGGCACCGGGTTGCCGAAGAGGTCCCGGATCGCGTTGGCCGTGGACGAGACGGGATTCCACATCGCGATGGCGCCCAGCCAGTCCGGCATCATCGACGGCGGCGTGAAAACGCTCGAGATCATCCCGAACGGGAAGGCGACGGCGAAGAGGTTCCCGGCCGCCTCCTGGCTGGGGACCAGCAGGCCGAGGAAGACGCCGATCCAGATCAGCGCGAACCGCAGCAGGATCAGCAGCGCGAAGGCGGAGAGGGCCTCGAGGAGGCTGCCGTCGGGGCGCCAGCCGACCGCCAGGGCGATCACGGCCAGCACCACCAGGTCCAGGCAGGCGCCGATGACGTCGGAGACGCCGCGCCCGCTCACCACCGCCGAGGGCGCCATCGGCATGGAGCGGAAGCGGTCCATGACGCCCTTCTCCTTGCCGATGGCGACCATCATCGCGGTGTTCATGAACCCGAAGGCCATCGTCATGGCGAACATGCCGGGCAGGGCGTAGTCCTTGTAGTCCGCCCCGCCGCCCACGTCCATCGCGCTGCCGAAGACGTAGACGAACAGCAGCACCGAGACGATCGGAAAGCCCAGCTGCCAGGCGATGTTGGCGGGCTGCCGTACGAGATGGGTGAGCTCGTTGCGGACGATGGTCAGGCAGTCCGCGACGGCCCAGTACAGCCGCCGCTCGGGTCCGTCCAGGCCGGCATCCAGTGCGGTGCTCATGCCGCCGCCCCCTCCCTCTCCTCCGTACGGCGTCCCGTCATCCGCAGGAACACCTCGTCCAGGGTCGGCCGCCGCACCCCGAGGTCCTCGACGGCGATCCCCTCGTCCTGCAGCGTCCGCGCGACCTCGGTCAGCGCGGCCACCCGGTCGGTCACCGGCGCCGTCACCCGCAGGTCCTCCCGGTCGGCCTCCGGCTCGGCCCCCGCGGCCGCCACCCGCGCCACGGCCTTGGCCACCGCCGGCAGATCGGCGGCCTCCCGCACCACGACCTCCACCTGGTCCCCGCCGATCTCCCGCTTGAGCTCGGCCGGGGTGTCGTCGGCGATCGTCCGCCCGCGGTCGATGACGGCGATACGGTCCGCGAGCTTGTCGGCCTCGTCCAGGTACTGCGTCGTGAGCAGTACGGTCGTGCCGCCCGCGACCAGCGAGCGCACCGCCTCCCACACCTCGTTGCGGCCGCGGGGGTCGAGACCTGTCGTCGGCTCGTCGAGGAAGAGCACCTCCGGGGCGAGGATCATGCTCGCGGCCAGGTCGAGCCGCCGCCGCATCCCACCGCTGTACTCCTTGACGCCCTTCTCCGCGGCCTCGGTGAGACCGAACTGCTCCAGCAGCTCGTCCGCCCGCCGGGCCGCCCGCTTCCTGTCCATGTGGAACAGGCGGCCGAACATGGCCAGGTTCTGCCGCCCGGTCACGATCTCGTCCACCGCCGCATACTGCCCGGTCAGCCCGATACGGCGGCGCACCTGCCGCGGCTGCCGCGTCACGTCCAGGCCCGCGACCCGAGCCCGTCCCCCGTCGAGCCGGACGAGCGTGGACAGGATCCGGACGGCCGTGGTCTTGCCCGCCCCGTTCGGTCCGAGCAGGCCGTGGACGGTGCCGCAGCGCACGGCGAGGTCGAAGCCGTCGAGCGCGCGCTTCTCCCTGTACCGCTTCTCCAGGCCCTCTGCGAGGACCGCGAACTCCCTTGCCGGCATGGGCTCCCCTCACTCCCTCCCATAAACTGAGTACAGCGTACTCTGAACTGAGTACAGCGTACTCCATTGCGAGTACGCCGTACTCAGTTTTTCCGCGGCCGCTTTAGGATGGGAGCACCATGACGACGACAGAACACAGCGGCAGCGGCGACCTCAACCGCAGTCTCGAGCTCCTCTGGGACTTCGGCGCCAAGCCCGCCCGCGGCCCGAAGCCCGGGCTCAGCCTCGACCGGATCGTCACGGCCGCGGTCGCCGTCGCCGACGCGGAAGGGCTCGACGCGGTCTCCATGCGCCGCGTCGCCGCCGAGCTGGGCGTGGGCACGATGTCGCTCTACCGCTACGTCCCGGGCAAGGCCGAGCTGCTCGACCTGATGCTCGACAAGGTCAACGACGTAGGCGACGCGACCGAGATCGCACCGGGCGCGGGCTGGCGGGCGGCGCTGGAGAAGGTCGCGCACGGCAGCTGGAGGCTCTACACCCGGCACCCCTGGCTGCTCCTCGTCGACCAGGCCCGGCCCGTCCTGGGCCCCAACGCCCTGGCCGGCCTCGAACTCGCCCTCGGCGGCATGCGGGAGGCCGCCCTCTCCGACAAGGAGAAGATGGGCGTCCTCGTCGCCCTCGACGGCTACGTCAGCGGCTGCGCCCGCAGCCACCTCAACTCCGTACGGGCGGAGCAGCGCACCGGCATCACGGACGATGAGTTCTGGAACACGCAGGCGCCGATCCTGGAGAAGGCGATGGCCACCGGGCGCTACCCGCTGATGGCGGCGCTGGCGGACGACACCTTCACCGGGAGCGGCGAGGAGATCTTCGAGTTCGGGCTGCAGAGGCTGCTGGACGGCCTGGAGGCATTCGTGGAGCGCCGCTCGGGATGACGGCGGCCCCGCCTCGTGCATCTATGGAGGCATGGCCACTCCAGGACTCGCACCCTTTGTGAAGCAGGGCTGCATCCTGCTCACCACGCACAAACGGGACGGCTCGACCGTAGGAACGCCCGTCCACATCGCCGTCGAGGGCGACCACGCGTACATCAGGACCTTCGGCAAGTCGGGCAAGGCGAAACGGATGCACAACTTCCCCGACGTGGAGATCGCCCCCTCCACGCGCCGCGGCAAGCCGACGGGCACCTCCCGCAAGGCGCACGTGCGGCTGCTCGAGCAGGGCAGCGAGGAGAATGCGCACGCGGCGGAGCTGATCGGCCGCAAGTACCCGGTGGTGCAGCGCTACCTGGTCCCGGCGGCGCACCGGCTGCAGCGCGACAAGACGCTGCACTACGAACTGCGGCTGGTCGACGAGGACTCGCCCTCATAGCGGCGCCTGCCCCCGGGGCGAGGGACCGACAGCATCTCGCCGTCACCGGCATCGTCACCGGCGCCGTAACCGGCCTCGTCACCGGCGTCGTACGAGCCTCCGCAGGCCGAGCACCAGCACCACCGCCCCGGCGACGGTCAGCCCGCCGACCACGAGGTTGCGGTCCTCGTCCTGTGACGCCGCCCCGCTCCGGTCGCCGCTCTCCCGGCCGGAGCCGCCCTGCTCACCCTTGGCCGTCCCGGCCGCCTTGGCGGCCGAGTCCGGCAGGAGCTCGCCCTGCAGCGCCACACGCGTCACCCGGCTCTGCACGCCCTCCGTCCCGTACATCAGCGCGCGGCCGTCCCGGGTGAACGACACGGACTCGCCCTGCCGCTGCATCGGCAGGCTCGGCTGCCCGATCGGTTCGATCCTGGCGCCGGCGCTGCCAGCGCCGCTCGCGCCGCGCGCCGCCCAGCGGTAGGCGCGCGCCTCGAAGTAGCTGCGCACCACCAGCCGGGTTCCGTCGGGTGAGAAGGCCCCGTCCGTGGCCCAGAGCCCGATGTCGGCGATGCGCCGGAAGGTGTTCACGCCGGACGCCGAGAGCTCGGCCGGGCCCTCGTACAGCCCGCCGCCCTCCTCCCGCTTGCTGACGATGTAGACCCGGCCGGTCTTCGGATGGACCATCAGCGACTCGGCGTCGCGCGGCCCGCCGTCGTAACGGACGGTGTGGCGCACCGGCGTGACCGTCGTGTCGCGCAACTTCTTCGGCTCCGGGAAGCGGTAGATCCACACCTCGGGCCAGCTGCCGCCCAAGTTGTCCCCGATGTCCCCGACGTAGACGTGTCCGTCGGGGCCGACCGACACCGCCTCGACGTCGCGCGGGTCGATCCCGGCGAGGGTGACGGTCGCGACCGTACGGCCGGTGGCGCTGTCCACGGCGTAGACATAGGGGCCGTCGTCGCTGTCGTTGTGCGTCCAGAACACCCCGGGGTGCGCCCGGCTCGCGGCGAGACCGCTCGACTCCGTTATGCGCGAGTCCTCGATGGTGAACGACTCCGGCGACCCGCCGTCCGCGGCGGCCGGCACGGCGGCGGGCACGGCCAGGACGGCAGAGGCCAGGACGGCGGCGCCGAGGCCGCGAGCAAGCGAACGCATGCCCCAAGATTGCCATCTGCGCGCGTCGGCAGGACGGCAAGGGCGGCGCGGGCCGTGTCCCCGGCAGCCGCGCGTCCCTGACTGCCGCGCGCGTCCCTGACAGCCGGACGCCGCGGGGGCCCTGTTGACCCATGCGGCTGAGGTGTCACCGAGGTGTCCGTGAGGTGTCCAGTGTCACGTCGCAGGCCGGGCGGCCATCCGCGATGATGACCGGATGCGGATGATGTTCGTCGGCGACTCGATGACGATCGGTGGCGCCGGTGAGCACACCTGGCGCTACCGGATGTGGCAGCACCTCAGCGCTGCGCCCGGCGGGCCGCACGAGTTCGTCGGCCCGCGCACCGCCCTCCACGACTGCGTCGCCGGCGCCCCCGTCTCCCACGACTACGCCGACCCGGCCTTCCCCGTCGCCGCCCGGCGCCATCTCGCGGGCTGGGGCGAGGGATGGCTCCACATGGCGCCGCTCATCCGCGAGGCGGTCGCCACGCACCGCGCCGACCTCCTGCTCGTCTCGCTCGGCCTGATCGACCTCGGCTTCTACACCGACGCCGACCAGACCGCGGCCAACGTCCGCCGCTTCGTCGCGGAGGCGCGCGAGGCGAACCCGGGGATCCGGATCGTGGCCCTGCCCGTCGTCCCCAACGTCCGCGCGCACACGGACCCGCCGTTCGCGGCGGAGTGCGAGCGCTTCAACGAGCGTCTGGAGAAGGCGATCGTGAACCTGGACGCGCCGCACTCCCCCCTGCTCCTGGCCTCCCGCCCGGCGGACTGGTCGATACACCACGACACGTACGACGGCACCCACCCGAGCCCCTCGGGCGAACACAAGCTCGCGGCGGCCTTCGCCAACGCACTGCACCAGGCCTGGGGCCTGGGCGCCCCGTACCGGCCCGGCAGTTGAGACCCCGCGCACCTCGCCCGTCTAGCCGCCAGTACGGCCGCCTGACCGCCGACTTCACGATGCCCGACAAGCACACGCGCCCACCCGCACGCCGCGCTGCTCGCCACCGGCGGGCAGCGCTTGCCTCGAGTGCGCTCCAAGGCGTTGGCTGTGCTTCATGGAGTACACGCAGCTCGGACGCACCGGACTGAAGGTCAGCCGACTGGTCCTCGGCACCATGAACTTCGGGCCCGTCACCGACGAGGCCGACAGCCACGCGATCATGGACGCCGCGCTCGCCGCGGGCGTCAACTTCTTCGACACCGCCAACGTCTACGGCTGGGGCGAGAACAAGGGCCGTACCGAGGAGATCCTCGGGTCGTGGTTCGCCAAGGGCGGCGAGCGCCGCGAGAAGGTCGTGCTCGCCACCAAGGTGTACGCGAACATGGGCACCGCGGACGCCCCCTGGCCCAACCAGGACAAGCTCTCCGCGCTCAACATCCGCCGCGCCGTCGAGGCCAGCCTCAAGCGGCTGGGCACCGACTACATCGACCTCTACCAGTTCCACCACGTCGACCGCGCCACCCCCTGGGACGAGATCTGGCAGGCCATCGACGTCCTGATCCAGCAGGGCAAGATCCTCTACGCCGGGTCGAGCAACTTCGCGGGCTGGCACATCGCGCGGGCCAACGAGGCCGCCCGCCGCCGCCTCACGACGTACGGCCTGGTCAGCGAGCAGTGCCTCTACAACCTCGCCGAGCGCCGCGCCGAGATGGAGGTCATCCCGGCCGCCCGGGAGTACGGCCTCGGCGTCATCCCCTGGTCGCCGCTGCACGGCGGCCTGCTCGGCGGGGCGATCCGCAAGGCGCGCGAGGGCGGGGCAGGGCGTACCGCGTCCGGCCGGTCGGCCGACGCACTGCGGAACGCCAAGCAGCGCGAGCAGATCCAGTCGTACGAGGACCTGCTCGACAAGCACGGTCTGGAGCCCGGCGACGTCGCGCTCGCCTGGCTGCTCACCCGGCCCGGCGTGACCGGCCCCATCGTCGGGCCGCGCACGGCCGCACAGCTCGAATCCGCGCTGCGCGCAGTCGAGCTGGACCTTTCGGACGAGCTGCTGGCATCGCTCGACGAGATCTTCCCGGGGCCCGGGCCCTCGCCGGAGGCCTTCGCCTGGTAGCGGCGGCGGATTCGATCCGCTCAGGGGCTGTCGTCGTCCGGGCGGCCGCGCCGGTCGTGCCTGCCGCTCAGCCGAGCACGGCCGCCAGGATGACCACGACGAGTATCACGACGAGAGCACCGCTCACGATCCGGCTTCTGGTCTTCGCGTCCACGCTTCGAGGTTAGCCGGGCGGCCGGAGGCCCCGACCGCGGGCCCGGCCCGTACGCCCGGCGCCCGGCCCGTACGCCCAGCCCGTACGCCCAGCCCACGCCGGTCAGGCGCCCAGCGGCCAGGCCTCGATCGTCTCGTAGCGCGGCTGCTCCCCACTCACCCCGCCCGTCGGCAGATTGCTGCGTACGAGACACAGCTGCTCCACCGTCCACGGGCTGCCCTCGAATTCCGCGAGCGCCTCGACGTACGGCCTGAGGTTCATCTGGCTACGGTTGCGGGCGATCGTCAGATGCGGGGCGTAGGGGCGGTGCTCCTCCATCGGTACGCCCGCTCGCCGTGCGCCCGCCGCGGCGGAATCCGCGAGCCGCGCCATGGCCTCGGCGTCGCCGTCCGCGCCGACCCAGACCACCGCGCGGGAGAACCGGCCGCCCCGGGCGAGCCGGATCTCGAAGGGGTGGTGACGGTGCGCGGCCCGCCCCAGCCGGACGGCCAGCTCCGGTACCACGTCCTCGGGCACTTCCCCGTAGAACGCGAGCGTGAAGTGCCACCCGGCGCGGCCGGTCCAGCGCAGCCGGTCGGCGCCCGGCAGCTCCCGCAGCCGGGCGACCTCCACGGCGAGCTCGTCGATGGCAGCCTCCGGCGGCACCACGGCGGCGAAGAGTCTCATGCGGCCAGTTTCGCGCAGATGGCCGTTCCAGGTGCCTCGGGCCTCATGCCTCGTGCCTCGTGCCTCGTGCCTCGTGCCTCGTGGCCGACGGCTGAGGCCCCGGGCGATCGATCGTCGCCCGGGGCCCCGGCACGTCACCACCACCGGCGCTACGCCGCTGCGGAAAGCCGCCCCTCCTCGGCCGGCCCCTCCGCCGCCGGGCCGCCCGGCTCCGCGGAGTCGGGCGCGGCCACCCGCGGTACGAACTCCACGTGCCGGTGGCCGCGCCGCAGGTCCAGCTTCAGGCGGAGGCCGCCGACGCGCGCCAGCATCAGGCCGACTCCGGCCGCCGCACCTGCCGAGATCAGGCCCCCCGCGAGGAAGCCGATGCGGGCCCCGAAGGCGTCCGTGATCCAGCCGACGATCGGCGCGCCCAGCGGCGTACCGCCCACGAAGACCATCATGAACAAGCTCATCACCCGGCCCCGCATCGCTGGATCCGTCGCCAGCTGCACCCCCGAGTTGGCGGTGACGTTGATCGTCAGGCCGAACATGCCGATCGGCACCAGCAGCGCGGCGAAGACCCAGAAGGCGGGCGCGAGGGCCGCCGCGATCTCCAGGACGCCGAAGAGCAGCGCCGCGCCGACCAGCAGCCGGAAGCGCGAGGTGCCGCGGCGGGCGGCGAGCAGGGCCCCGGCCAGCGAACCGGCGGCCATCAGGGTGTTGAGCAGGCCGTACGTACCGGCGCCCGCGTGGAAGACGTCGTCCACGAACGCGGTCAGCCAGATCGGGAAGTTGAAGCCGAAGGTGCCGATGAAGCCGACCAGGACGATCGGCCAGACCAGGTCGGGCCGACCGGCGACGTACCGCAGGCCCTCGCGCAGCTGGCCCTTGCCGTGCGGCGCGCGCTCGACCTTGTGCAGCTCGCCCGTCCGCATCATCAGCAGGGCGGCCAGCGGCGCGAGAAAGGACAGGCCGTTGAGCAGGAACGCCCAGCCGCTGCCGACGGCCGTGATCAGGACACCGGCGACGGCCGGGCCGACCAGCCGGGCGGACTGGAAGTTGGCGGAGTTGAGGCTGACGGCGTTGCGCAGCTCCTGCGGCCCGACCATCTCGGCGACGAAGGCCTGCCGCGTCGGGTTGTCGACGACGGTGACGACGCCGAGCAGGAACGCCATCAGGTAGACGTGCCAGACCTGGACGTGGCCGCTCAGGGTCAGCACGGCGAGCGCGAGGCCGGTGAGGCCCATCGCGGACTGGGTGATCAGGAGCAGCTGCCGCTTCGGGAAGCGGTCGGCGATCACGCCGCCGTACAGCCCAAGGAGCAGCATGGGGAGGAACTGCAGCGCGGTGGTGATGCCGACGGCTGCGGAGGAGCCGGTGAGGCTGAGCACCAGCCAGTCCTGGGCGATGCGCTGCATCCAGGTGCCGGTGTTGGAGACCACCTGTCCGGTGGCGAAGAGCCGGTAGTTCCGTACCTTCAGGGAGCGGAAGGTGCCTCCGCGCGGCTCCTGGGGTTGGGCGTCGGCGTGAGTGTCGTCGTATTCGGGCTTCGGTGCGGGGGCGGAGTCTGCTCCGGGTCCCGTACTCAAAGTGGGTTCGCCTCCTCGTCGTGGCGTCGTGGCGTCGTTCGGCCTTCCTTCACGTCTTCGGGCTTCGACGCCCTACGGGTCTTCCGGCCGCGGCTACAGCTGCGCCAGCTTCTCCAGCACGGGCGCGGCGGCGCGCAGCGCGGCCCATTCCTCTTCGTCGAGACCACCGGCCAGCTCGGCGAGCCAGGCGTTGCGCCTGCGCCGGCTCTCCTCGAGCATGCTCTCCGCCCGCTCGGTCTGCCTGACGACCTTCTGGCGGCGGTCCTCGGGGTGCGGCTCGAGCCGCACCAGCCCCTTGGCCTCGAGCATCGCCACGATGCGGGTCATCGACGGCGGCTGCACATGCTCCTTGCGGGCCAGCTCACCGGGGGTGGCGGAGCCGCACCGCGCGAGCGTGCCGAGCACCGACATCTCGGTCGGGCTGAGCGACTCGTCGACCCTCTGGTGCTTGAGCCGGCGCGACAGGCGCATCACGGCGGACCGCAGAGCGTTCACAGCGGCTGCGTCGGCGGCACTGGTCAGTTCCGGCATGTTCCTTAGGGTACCTCATTACCGTGCCTAAGGACTAGCCGCACAGCGCAGCGCCCCATAAACACACAGTCACCCATATGAGTGAGACCGTTCCGGAAAGTGACGCACGGCTCCCGCCTTGGCCGGGACCGTGTCCGTATGGGATCGATGGGATCGGATGTGCTCAGTCTTCGGATAGACCATGACCTTCTCGACCGGATCCGACAGCACGCGGCGAAGCGCGGCATGAGCGTCCAGGACTACGTGGTCCGCACGCTGATGCGCGACGACTTCGACGAGCGCTTCAAGGCGGCGGTCGACGAGACGGAGAAGTTCTACGGGGTTACCTGACGCCGAGCGCCTGCTCGATCGGGCTGGGCAGGAAGTGGACGAGGAAGCAGACGCCGACGGCGTTCAGCAGCCACGGCACCGTACGGAACCTGCCCGCCGCCGCAGCAGCAGGATGAAGGACAGCACGCCGATCCCGATGCCGTTGATGATGCTGTACGTGAACGGCATCGAGATCATCGTCAGGAAGGCCGGGGCCGCGGCCGTGTAGTCGCCCCAGTCGATCTCCCTGACGTTTCCGGCCATGATCAGGAGACCGGCCACGACCAGGGCGGGTGTCGCCGCCTGTGGGGGCACGACCGTCGCGAGTGGGTGAAGACCAGGGCCAGGCGGAAGGCCCCGCCGGTCACGAGGTTCGCAAAGCCCGTACGCACACCCTCACCGACACCCGCCGTGGACTTCAGGCAGCAGGTGGTCGCGGAGGCCGAGCCGAAACCGCCGCCCGCGACGGCCGCGCCGTCGCCCATCAGGACCCTTCCCATGCCGGGCGACTGGCCGTCCTCGTCGATCAGGCCCGGCCTCCTCGCCGACGCCGATGATGGTGCCCGTCGCGTCGAAGAAGCCGGACTCCTCCGGTGGGGGGTGCGCACCGTCGCCGGGTGCGGGTCCGGTGTGCCCACCCTCCCCCAGCTACCGCTGGGAGGTGCCCCCAGCCCCGCGGAACGAATGCCCACAACCGGACGGCATAGGCTGGGGGCTATGACGATCGACCCGAAAGGCGCCCGGACGATGGGGAAGTGGACACCGCGGCACGAAGCCCCGGAGCCCCTTGAGGGGAACGTCGTCGGGACGATCACCGGGGGAACCGTCCTGTGGTTCGTCCTCTTCCTCGTGCAGCTCCCCTTCTACGCGTGGTTCGAGCACCACGGTCATCTGTGGTGGCTGTGGACCTGCCTCGCCGGGGGCGGCCTCGGGCTGCTCGGCATCTGGTACGTACGCCGGCGCGACGCCGCCCTCCGGCGGACGGCTGACGCCGCCGCCGGGAAGCAGGGAGAGCCCGAGTAACGGGCGGACCGCCGCGGGCCCGCGGCTCCGGCTCCCGGCTCCCAGCTCCCGGATCCCCGCTCCCCGCTCCCGGCTCTCTTCGGCAGGTGAACGACACCTTCCGCCCGTAGCGTCGGAGTCATGACGCAGCGGCCGCAGACCGACAGCGGAGCTCCCTTCGGCGGCCTCGTCCAGCTCGGCCCCGGCGACAAGGTGGTCGTCGACGGCGAGGTGGCCGAGGCCGACGAACGGCTGCACGTCCCCGCGCCCTTCGGCTTCGACCTGGACACCACTGGTTTCGGTGCCCGCGAGGCCGAAGCCACCGGTGAGGAGCCGGCGGCCGGGGCGTGAGCCCGACCAGCACTCGTGGCTCCGGCTACTGGTCGAACCAGCGGTCGCGGGCCAGTTCCTCCGTGCGGGAGGCGTCCTCCAGGAGCGCCGCGACCTCGAAGCGGCGCGGCCACTGGCCCGCCGCCCAGGCCAGGCCCGCCGCCACGCCCTCCAGAGTCGCCGCGTGCAGCACGCCGTCCGGGGTCAGGCGCCAGTCCGCTTCGACGCCGTCGACCAGCAGCTCCTCGTACTCGACGTACGAGGCGGGCGTCGCGGGGCCGAGCAGGATGCGCACGGATTCCGGCACCTCGTGCGTCTCGCCCGCGCCTGCGCCATCGCCTTCGCCTTCCGGCGAGGCGACCCGGCCCTCGTAGACCTCGCTGAGCCGCGGCACCTGCAGCAACTCGGCGAGTTCCACCGCCCGTCCGGGCCGTACGGGCAGCAGCGCCCGGTCCGTCGCGAGCGGCAGCAGGTCGGGCGCGTCCGCGACCAGGGCTTCGGACGCGTCCACGACCCGTACGTCCCCGTCGACGACCGCCCGCAGGTCGTCGGGCAGCGTCACCTGTTCCGGGTCGAGCTCGGCCAGCGCGCTGTAGATGGCGTGCAGTTGGGCAGGGGCGACCGGGCGGCCTGGGTCGGCGAGGCGGGACAGCAGCTCGGCGGCGCCGCCCGGTTCGTCGAGCAGCGCGGCGACGGACGTGCGCACGCCGAGCGCGCGCAGCACCTGCTCGTCCTCGAAGCCGTGCGCATCCGCGGGCTCGTAGAGGCCGGCAAGGAGCGGGTCGCCGCCCGCGGCCCGCAGCCCGGCGGGGCGGCGCCCGTCGAGCACGGGGTTGCCGCGCAGCCACCACGCCGTGTACGGGCGGACGGTCTCGGTCGTGCCGTCCGGCAGCAGGATCCGGACGCGCTCGGTCAGCGCTTCGCGCAGCGGGGGCTCGGCGAGCAGCGCCAGCGCCTGCGGCCAGGCGTCGTCGTCGACGAGGTCGAGGTCGCGGACGGCGACGATCTCGGTGGCGACCGGCGGCACGGGCAACTCGGGCAGCCGGTCGAGCACGTCCTCGCACCACACGTCGACGGAGTCGCACAGCCCCACGTCGTCCGGCTCCGCGAAGTCGCTGTCGCGCGGCTCGAGTTCGTCGGGATCGAGGACGACGTCGGAGGCCCGTACGAGCGAAAAGTTCGCCAGCACGCCGACCGCGGTGAGCGGCTGCTCGCCCCAGCGCTCGGCGAGCTCGGGGTCGCAGGCGGCGAGTTCGCCCTCGCGGATGACGCGCTCGAACGGGCTGCCGGGGAAGACGAGTTCACCGGCGGGGGCGAGCTCGCCGTCCTCGTCGGGGAGCGCGAGCGCGGCGAGCCAGGGCTCGTCGCCGGGCGCGAGCTGGGCGTCCCGTACGAGTCCGAGGACGGCCTCGGCCAGCTCGTCGCCGTCGAGGGTGTCCGCGTCCTCGTCCCAGATCTCGCCGGCCTCGAGGGAGTTGGCGACGGCGGCCCGCACCTGGGGGGTGGTGAGGACGGCGCGGGGGGTGGCGGGGGTCGCGCCGAGCTTCTCGAGGAGGGGGTGGGCGGCGTCGGGGTGGGCGACCTTGAGGCCGAGGCGGGCGAGGGTGGCCGCGCTGGTCGGCGGGGCGGGGGCCGGCTCGGTGGCCGGTGCGGGGATGCGGGTCGCGCCGACGACGACGTCCGCGACGTCGGGGTGACGGCGCTCCTCCGCGGTGTCGTCGGCGCCGGGGAGCGGCAGCAGGACCTGGCGGGGGCCGATGGTCGTACGGCCGTCCGCGAGCGGTACGGGCAGGCCGCTGAGGCGGTCGGGGTCGATGCCGGTGAGGCTGTCGTAGAGCCGCCGCCACCAGGCGGGGGCGCGCTCGACGCCCGCGAGCCGGTCGATGGCCTCCCCGAGCGGCACGCGCGCGACGCCGAGCGCGCGCAGCTCGGACCGCCGCTCGAGCCCTGCGGGCAGCAGGCTGGGGAACAGCTCGGCGAGCACGCGTACGGTCTCGGCTCCCGCGCCTTCGACGATCTCGGCGTCGACGGGCCGAAGGGCACCGTCCGCGGCGTCGGCGTCGGCGTGTGCGTCGGCAGCGCGGGCTGCGGACCCGGCCTCGCCGGGCTCCGCGTCGGCTCCGCCGGCAGCGTCGCGCTCGCGCCATGACGCGGCGTCGTCGGCCCTCGGCGTCCTCGGCTCCCCGGCCCACGGGTCGTGCGGGCCTGTGCCACCGTGCCCAGCGGCGGCCGTGCCCGGCTCATGGCCCCCGGCCGCGCCGGGCTCGCTCCGCGCCGCGCCAGCGGCGGCCGCTCCGGTGTACGCGGCTCCGGCCGCATCGGGAGCCGGAGCAGCCCAGGGGTCGCGGGGCTCGGACCCGCGGTCCTCCGGGGAGGCCGCCGTAGGCGAGGCCGCGCTGGGGAGGAAGGGGATGCGGGGGAGCAGGCGCAGGATCTCCGCGCGCACGCGGCCGTCCAGTTCGCCCTTGCCGAGCGGTCCCGGGACGAGGTCGATCGTGCCAGTGCCGACGGGGCGCCAGTCCCGCACGAGCCCGGCGTACGCCTCCGCGGCCCGCTGCGCCAGGAAGTCCGTGAGCGGCCCGGGCGCCGCGTGGCGGCGGGTCGGCTCGAGCGGGAACGAGGCGATCAGCAGTGCGGGCAGGTCGAGGGGCTCGTCGGTGGGCGTCGGGGCGTGGACGACCGGCGCGGTGCCGGGCCGCGCGGGCGCGCCGCCCCGCGCGTCGTCCACGGGCACGGCCCACGTTACGGACCAGACCGGGCGCAGCCGTTCCTCGGTCGGGCGGTCGGCGAGCAGCGCCGCCTCCAGCTGCCCGCCGGCGGTGGCGGTGCGCCAGCGCGTCGTACCGTGCGCGCTGTCCTCGATGACGGTGTACGGGCCTTCCTGACGACGCGTCAGGGTGCGTACGCCCTCGGGCGTGTCCACGACGACCTCGGAGAGGCCGGGGAGCGTGAGCAGCAGCGCGTCGTCGACTCCGTCGAGGAGGCGGGCGGCGAGGTCCGCGGCCGCGCCGTCGCGCAGCGGCAGCACGACCGCGGTGTCGTAGCCGACGGGCGCGGTGCCCTGCGCGGGCAGCGGCAGCCGCAGCAGCGGTACGTGGCCGTCGCGGCGGCGCAGTTCGTCAGCGAGGCCGGTGCTCGCTTCGGCCGCCTCCTGCGCGAGCTCGCGCGCCTCGGCGAGGGACCAGCGGACTCCGCCGGTGCGGCCGACGATCGCGGGCTCGTCGCTGACGGCGAGGACGGCCGCGAAGCCGACGCCGAAGCGGCCGATGGCGTACGCCGCGTCCCCGTCGCGCTTCGCGGACGCGCGGAGCGTGGACAGGGACTCGACGCCGGCGGCGTCCAGCGGAGCGCCGGTGTTGGAGGCGACGAGGGCCGCGGGGGCGGCGGGGGCGGTGTCCTCGGGGCCCTCCGAGGGGTGGAGGGTGAGCCGGAGCCGGCCGGGGACGGCCGCGCGGGCGGCCGCGTCGGCGGCGTTCTGGGCCAGCTCAACGACCAGCCGGTCGCGGTAGCCGCCGAGGGCGAGGTCCTCCTCGGCATTGGCGTCCTCCCGGAAGCGGGAGGGGGACGCGGCCCACGCGTCCAGCACGCCGCGCCGCAGCCGCGCCGTCCCGAACGGGTCCGCCCCGTCGGCCGTCGCCCGCACCATCGCCGTGCCGCTCACGTGTCGTCTCCCTCGTGCCACACCACCGATTGTCAGCGCCGAACGTACCGCTTGCGACGCCCCCCGCGCTCCGCCGTCCCAGCCCCGGGGCAGAACGGCGCCAGGGCCGGGGGGGCGGGGGACGCGGCCACCGCGAGGACGGGGAACGGGGCGGGGCACCGGCCTCGCGCGGCGGGAGCGGGGGCGAGGTCGCCAGGCCGGGCGGGGTGTATTGGGCGGCTTCGCGCCGTTGGGCGGCATTCGGCCCGGCCGTCTGCGGCTTTCGTTTCGCGCCGTCGGCGCAAGGCGAAACCGAATGACGGCCGGGCCCGAATGTCGCCCCGCGACGTGAAGCCACCCAACGCACCCGCGTGGCAACGGCCCGACCGGCGAGGTCAGGAGTGGCCGAGCTCCTCCTCCGGGCCCGTGGGCTCCACCGAGCCGCCCGCGCGGTCCGGCCGCAGCGGGAGGGGGTCGACCTGCGTCTCGTCGATCACCGGCGGCGCCGGTCGCGGCGGCTTCGGCATGACCGCGGCCTCCGAGTGGCCGCCGCACCCGAACGCCAGCGATACGACGTGGCCGTCCGCCGGCGAGAACTCGTTCGCGCAGATCCCGAACGCCTGCCGCAGCGAGCCCGCGAGCGGCACCAGGAAGCCACACGTCACACACGACGCGGGCGCAGCCTGCGCGATCGGCGTCTTCGGGCCGTAGCCCTCCTCCCAGCGGTCCGCCGCCGTGTGCAGCCCGTAGCGGGAGAGGACGCGCGCGCGGCGCATGCCCAGCTCCTCGGCGACCGCCGCAATGCTGCCCCTGGCCGGGGGGCCGGGCAGCGCGGACGGCGGCACCGCGGACACCTCCGCGTCCTCCGCCTCCGCGAGCTCCGCCACGTTGCGCGCGTACTCGGCCTCCGCCGATACCGCCGAGTTCGGCGGCGGCTCGTCCTCGCCGGAGAAGCCCGGCTCCAGCCGGAGGTCGTCCGCCTCGGTCGGCAGCAGGTCGCCGGGGCCCAGGTCGCCCGGCCGCAGGCGCTCGCTCCACGGCACCCACTCCGGCGCGAGCAGCGCCTCGGGTCCGGGCAGCAGCACCGTCTCGTCGAGCGTGACGACCTTGGCGCGGGAGGCGCGGGCGACGGTCACGGCCCAGCGCCAGCCGCGATAAGCGGGCTCGCGGCAGGCGAAGAGGTGCGTGACGACCCGGTCACCTTCCGCGACCGCCCCGAGGTGCTCGCCGACCGAGTCCTCACCCGCGGCTTCCACTGCCGCGGCGAGGGCGAGTTCGACCGCCTCGGCGCACATGCGGTCAGGGGTACGGCTTCGCATCGTCGCAGCACTCACAAGAATCGATTCTCTCCTACGCCGTATCACGCGTGCGCCGACCGAACCGGCCGTGCGGCCGGAGGGGCGGCGGCGGAGCGGACCGCAGGACCGCGTCGACGTCCGCGCCCGATCGGCCTCGGGCGCACCTGCTACAACCCATTCTGCGGGATCGCCGGCGGGTGCGCGGCCAAGTACGACGGCCGGTGGCGCGTAACGCACGCTACCCCTCTCGCGAGCGCCCGGCCCACCCTCCCCCTCGGCTTCACCGGCCCGACAGGGACCGGACATGCCGCCGCCTGCACCGAACACCCACGCCCCGTACGAGTTGGGGCAGTATGACGGAGTGGCAGCAGACTGGTCGTCCGCACGCACGAGTCCGCTCCGCCGCGTCGGCGCGGCGGTCGGACGGGCGCTGCACCTGCCGTTCACGGCCACCGCGCGCGGCATCCGCCGCGCCACCCACGCCCACGGCGCCGGTGAATCCGGCCTCGGCAAGCTGATCGAGCTGCACGCCGTGAACGGCGCGGGCGACATGCTGATCACCATCGCCCTCGCCTCCACCGTCTTCTTCTCCGTGCCCACGGACGAGGCCCGCGGCCGGGTCGCGCTCTATCTGGCGATCACGATGGCGCCCTTCACCCTGCTCGCCCCCGTCATCGGCCCGGCCCTCGACCACTTCCCGCACGGCCGCCGCGCGGCGATGGCGGGCGCCATGCTGGCCCGCGCGCTGCTCGCGCTGATCCTGTCGAGCGCCGTGGTGACCGGCGGCATCGAGCTGTACCCGGCGGCGCTCTGTGTGCTGGTGGCCTCCAAGGCGTACGGCGTCGTGCGCAGCGCCGTCGTACCCCGGCTGCTGCCGCCGCGCTTCGCCCTGGTCAAGGCGAACTCCCGGGTGACGCTCGGCGGTCTGCTGGCCACGGGCGTCGCGGCGCCCGTGGGGGCAGGGCTGCAGGCCATCGGGTCCGGGTGGCCCCTGTACGCCGCGTTCGTCGTGTTCTGCGTCGGCACCTTCCTGGCCTTCACGCTGCCGCACAAGGTGGACTCGGCGAAGGGCGAGGCGAAGGCGCGCTTCATCTCCCACGAGTTCCATGCGCCTCACCGGTCGCATGAGCCGCGGACTCAGACGCAGACTCAGAGTCAGACCCGGACTCAGTCTCAGACGGCCGCCGCCGCGAAGACCCGGCGGGGCGGCGCGGCACGGCCGAGGAAGCCGGGTCTGCGGACCGTCGGGCCGTCCGTGTTCCACGGGCTGCAGGCCAATGCCACGCACCGCGCGCTCTCCGGCTTCCTCATCTTCTTCCTGGCGTTCCTGCTGCGCGAGCATCCGCTGGGCGATCGGACCGCGGCCGTCTCGCTCGGCATGGTCGCCGTCGCGGCGGGTGTGGGCAACGCGCTCGGCACGGCGGTCGGCGCGTGGGTCAGGTCCCGTACGCCGGAGAAGATCATCGTGGCGGTGCTGGTGCTCGCGCTGGGCTCCTCGGTCCTGGCCGCCGTGTTCTTCAACCAGTTCACGATCACGGCACTCGGCGCCGTGGCCGGGTTCACCCAGGCGCTCGCGAAACTGTCGCTGGATGCGCTGATCCAGCGCGACGTACCGGAGCAGGTACGGAACTCCGCGTTCGCCCGCTCAGAGACGCTGCTGCAGATGTCGTGGGTGGTGGGCGGAGCGGTCGGCATCTCGCTGCCGCTGAACGGCATCCTCGGCATGTCCGTGGCCGCGGCGATGGTCGGCGCGGGCGCGGCCACGACCGTACGAGGGCTGCTGACCGCCGGGCGCCGCGGCACGCCGCACCCCCGCGTGGCGTGAGCAGAGCGGGCAGATAGCCTTCCCGCATGACCCCTGCGCTGTTTAGGAGCAAGACCCGCCGCACCGCTGTCGCTGCCGGTGCCGCCGCCCTCGGGCTCGTCGCCCTGTCCGGGTGCGAGAAGCCGACCCCGATGGCGACCGTCACCGTGGGCTCGAACTCCGTGTCCTCCGAGGCCGCCTGCTACAGCGAGGGCAAGAAGCTGTCCCAGGAGGAGCTGCAGGACTGCATCGGCGGGAAGTCCGGCAAGAAGCTCACCGTGCACGACGGCGAGAGGATCCGCGTCGGCGTCGACCCGGAGGTCGCCGAGTCGGGCTGGGCCATGGTCGTGAACGGCCAGGGCACGATGGCCGAGGCGAGCGAGGACACGTACCGCACCTTCGACTTCGACCAGATCTTCGCGCCGCAGCAGAGCACGGCGGGCGCGGCGGCGGTTCCGAAGACCGCACAGGTCGCGATCATCGAGGTGACGAAGTCGGGCGAGGCGAAGGGCGTGTGGCAGTTCACGCTGAGCCGGGCGTCCTGACGTACGGCCGCCCCCGGCGATCGGCTCCGCACTGATGCGCGCGCGCCCCGACGGACAGCCGTCCGGAGAGTCGTCTCCGGACGGCGGGCCCCGGCGGGCACGCGTCCTCGTCGTCACCGCGGTGGCGGCTGAAGCCGACGCGGTGCAGGCCGGGCTGAGCGATGCGCTCGCCTCGCAGGCCGATGCCGCGGGCGATACCGCGGGCGATGCCGCGGGCGATGCCGGGTCTTCGGGGCGCCGCTTCCCACCCGCGCGGAGCGCGCGGCCAGGGGTTGACGTCATCGCCGCCGGGGTCGGGCCCGCCGCTGCCGCCGCGGCAACCTCCACGGCGCTCACCACCGCCGAACTCGCGGGCGCCCCGTACGGCCTCGTCCTCTCGGCCGGTATCGGCGGCGGCTTCGCGCCCCTCGCCCCCGTCGGGGCGGTCGTCGTCGCCGAGGCGATCGTCGCCGCCGACCTGGGGGCCGAGACACCCGACGGGTTCGCGCCCGTCGAGGAGTTGGGCTTCGGCCGCTCCCTCCACACCCCGCCTCCCGAGTCGGCCCGGCGCGCCGCCAAGGCGCTGGAACAGGGCGGCCTGCACGCCGTACTCGCACCCGTCCTCACCGTCTCCACCACGACCGGTTCCGCCGGGCGCGCCGCCGAGCTCCTGGCGCGCCATCCGCGCGCCGCCGCCGAGGCGATGGAAGGTTTCGGCGTCGCCGAGGCCGCCGCCGCGCACGGCGTGCCGGTGCTCGAAGTACGGGCGGTCTCCAACCCCGTCGGCCCCCGCGACCGCGGCGCCTGGCGGATCGGCGACGCCCTGGAGGCGCTGCGGCGCGCCTTCCACCTGCTCACTCCGATCGTCGAGGAGGAGTCCCGATGAGCCAAGCGCAGGGCGGCACCGTCACGATCGCGTACTCGCCGTGCCCGAACGACACGTTCGTCTTCCACGCGTGGGCCCACGGCCACGTCCCGGGCGCGCCCGCGCTCGACGTGACGTTCGCGGACATCGACGTCACCAACGGCATGGCGGAGCGCGGCGAGCTGGACGTGCTCAAGGTGTCGTACGCGGTGCTGCCCTGGATCCTCGACCGGTACGCGCTGCTGCCGTGCGGCGGGGCGCTCGGCCGGGGCTGCGGACCGCTGGTGCTGACCCGCGGGCCGGGCACTTCCGGGGACGGGGACCTGGCGGGCAGGACCGTGGCCGTGCCGAGCGAGCGGTCGACGGCCTATCTCCTCTTCCGGCTGTGGGCCGCGGACAAGGTTCCCGGCGGCGTCGGCAAGGTGGTCGTGATGCCGTTCCACGAGATCATGCCCGCCGTGCGGGACGGCAAGGCCGACGCCGGGCTCGTGATCCACGAGGCCCGCTTCACGTACCAGGACTACGGTCTGCACTGCCTCGCCGACATGGGCGAGCACTGGGAGGCCACGACCGGACTGCCGATTCCGCTCGGCGCGATCGTCGCGAAGCGCGAGCTCGGCGAGGAGCGGCTGCGGCAGCTCGCGGATGCCGCGCGGGACTCGGTGCGAATGGCGTGGGCCGACCCGGACGCCTCGCGCGCGTACATCATGGAGCACGCGCAGGAGATGGATCCGGCGGTCGCAGAGCAGCACATCGGGCTGTACGTCAACGAGTTCACGGCCGGTCTCGGCGACGAGGGCTACGCCGCCGTGCGCGCCCTGCTCACGCGCGCGGCGGCCGAGGGGCTCGTACCGCCCCTCGGCCACGATGCGCTCGGCTTCGGCTAGCCGGGCAGCCTTTCGGCGGCCGGCCCGGCTGTCTTTCGGTCAGACGTCCAGCTGGTCGGCCACCGCCCGGAGCATGCCCGCGATCTTGCGGCCGTGTGTCTTCTCGGGGTAGCGGCCGCGCTCGAGCTGCTGCGCGACGCTCTCCAAAAGCGTCGTGAGGTCCTGGACGATCGAGGCCAGCTCGTCCGGCTTGCGGCGCTGCGCCGCCGCGACCGAGGGCGTCGGGTCGAGGAGGGTCACCGAGAGCGCCTGGTCGCCGCGCTGCCCGGCGACGACGCCGAACTCCACGCGCTGGCCCGGCTTGAGCGTGTCCACTCCGTCCGGCAGCACGGAGGAGTGCACGAAGACGTCGCCGCCGTCGTCCCGGGAGAGAAAGCCGAAGCCCTTCTCGCTGTTGAACCACTTGACCTTGCCGGTAGGCACGTCCGTCCTCGTCCTCGTACTCGTCGGGGAAAAGCAAACACAAAACAGCTCTGGATAGCAGTACAGCGGGCCGCCAGACCCGCCACCTCCAAGGCTAATGGTCCCGTGCCTGGTGACAAGACGTCGCCGGGTGGTTCCGATACGCTCCTGGAGCCGACCTACCCTGGTCGGGTGACCAATGAAACCAAGCGCCCGGCCGCCGGGCCCGGCGACCGCCTCGTCCGCGCCGGCGTGATCGTCTTCGTCGTCGGCGCGTTGGCCACGCTGGCGACGGTGGCCCCCCTCTTCCTCGGCGCCGAACCGCTGCCGCCTGCCGCGTACTTCGTGTCCATGCTGATGGGGGCGGGCTTCGCGATCGCAGCGGCCGGGGTGCTGCGGTCGGTCGCGGCGCAGCGGCGTCAGGCGAATCAGGCGGCGCGCTCCACCGCGTAGCGCGCGTTGTGGGCATTCGTTCCGCGGGGCTGGGGGCACCTCCCAGCGGTAGCTGGGGGGTGGGCACAACGCGACCACCGGCGTGCAGTCGGCGACGATGCGCCGGCCCGCCGCGGGGGGTTGCCGTCTCGTACGCGGCTGCACGCCGGTGGCACGGGTGTGCCCACCCGTTCCGCCCCGCGGAACGAATGCCCACACCCCGGCCGTATTCTTAGGCTCGCCTAACTTGCCGGGCCTCCACGTAAGGAACCGATGTCAGCCGCGACCGCCGTCACCGGCCCCAGACGCGCTCTGGTGACCCGCCGCATCGCGTGGACGGCCGCGGCCGTCGCCGCGCTGCTGCTCGCGGTGCTGCTCAGCCTCGCCGTCGGCGCCCGCGCCATCGCACCGTCCGCAGTCCTCGACGCCCTGCTACACGGCGGTACGAGCGACGCGGCCGAAGTCGTACGGTCGCTGCGGGTGCCGCGTACGGTCATCGCGCTGATGGTCGGCGCGGCGCTCGCGCTGGCGGGCACGGTGATGCAGGGCATCACCCGCAACCCGATCGCCGACCCCGCCATCCTCGGGATCAGCCAGGGCGCGTCGGCCGGAGTGGTGTTGGCCATCGCCTTCGCCGGGGTGCACACGCTGAGCGGCTACGTGTGGTTCGCCTTCGTGGGCGCCGGTATCGCGGCGGTCGCCGCCTACGCCGTAGCGTCCAGCGGGCGCAGCGGTGCGACCCCCGTGAAACTCGCGCTGGCGGGCGCCGCCATCAACGCCCTCCTCGTGTCGGTGATCCACGCCGTGCTCACCACGGACGCCGCCACGCTGGACGAGTTCCGCTTCTGGCAGGTCGGCTCCGTCGCCGGGCGGGACACCGACGTCATCGCGCAGACCTGGCCGTTCCTGCTGGTGGGCGCGCTGCTGGTGGCGTCGGTCGCGCGCGGCCTCGACGCCCTGGCGCTGGGCGAGGACGTCGCCAAGGGGCTCGGGCAGAAGGTCGCGACCGTACGGATCGTGGGCGGGCTCGGCGCGACGGTGCTGACGGGCGTGGGCGTGGCGGCCGCGGGGCCGATCGCCTTCGTCGGCCTCGCGGTGCCGCATATCGCCCGGGCGATCGTCGGCACGGACCACCGATGGGTGCTGCCGATGGCCGCGCTGACCGGCCCGGTGATGCTGCTCGTCGCGGACGTCGTCGGCCGGGTCGTCTTCCCGCCGTCGGAGGTCCCGGCGGGCGTGGCGACGGCCCTGATCGGCGTCCCGTTCCTGGTCGCCCTGGTCCGCCGCAGGGCGGTCGCCGCATGAGCCGCGCAGAGGCGGCGTGCGGGCCCATACGCCCCCGGGCCGCGGCCAGTTGGCCACCGCCGATACGCCCCCGGGCCGCGGCCGGTTCGCCGCCGCCGGTCCGCGCCGTCGGGCTGCCCTCCGTCGCGGCGCGAACACCGTGGAGGGCCTCATGACCTCGACTCCCGTCACGGCCTCGACCCCCGTCACCACCGCGCAGCGGGCGACCGTACGGCCCGCGGGCTACGCGCTCGTGCACGCGGACGGGCGCGGGTCGTTCCTCGTACACCGGCGGGCCGCCGTCGTCGGCGGGGTGCTGGGCGTACTGCTGGCTGCCGTCTGCGTGGCGTACCTGTGTGTCGGGGAGTCCACCGCGGTGCCGCTCGAAGCCGTGAAGGTGGTCCTCGGGCAGCCGTCGCAGGACGAGTTCGTCGTCGGCACGCTGCGGCTGCCGCGCATGACCGTCGGGCTCATGGCCGGCGCCGCCTTCGGCGTCGCGGGCGGGCTCATCCAGACCGTCGCCCGCAACCCGCTCGCCAGCCCCGACGTCATCGGCATCAGCCACGGCGCGACCGCGCTGACGGTCAGTGCGATGACCTTCGGCGTCACCTCGTACGCGGTCCTCCCCTACCTCTCGATCCTCGGCGGGCTCGGCGCGGCCGCGCTCGTGTACGTCTTCGCGTGGCGCGGCGGGCTGCACGCGGCCCGCTTCGTACTCATCGGCATCGGCTTCGCGATCGCTCTGCGCTCCGTCACCCAACTGTTCCTGACGAAGGGCGACTACTTGGTCGCGCAGCATGCGCAGGTGTGGATGACAGGCTCCCTCAACGCGCGGGGCTGGGAGGAGGCCGGGCCGCTCGGCTGGACGCTGCTCGCGCTGCTGCCCGCCGTGCTGTGGGCGGCGCGCGCCCAGCGGTCCGTGTCGCTCGACGACGACACCGCGACCGCGCTCGGCTCGCGCCTGGGCCCGGCCCGGCTCGGGCTCGTGCTGCTCGGCGTCGTCCTCGCCTCGGTCGCCACGGCGGCCGCTGGGCCTGTGGACTTCGTGGCGCTGCTCGCGCCGCAGGTCGCGCGGCGGCTGACGCGGACCGCGCAGATCCCGCTGCTGTGCGCGGCGCTGGCGGGTGCGTTCATCGTGGTGGCCGCCGACCTGCTGGCGCGGGTGCTGTTCGCGCCGACCGAGCTGCCGGTGGGCGTGCTGACCGCCGCCGTCGGCGCCCCGTACCTCATCTTCCTGATCATCCGCAGCCGTACCGGAGGACGTGCGTGACCGCCCCCGAGGTCCCCGAAGCCCTTGACGCTCCCCAGGGTCGCGAGGCTCCCGAGCCGACCGAGACCGCCGAGACTCCCGCGGCCCCCGAGCTCCGCGGGATCCCCGAAACCCCCGAGAGCAGCAGGCTCATGGCCCGCGACCTGACCCTCGCCTACGGCGACCGCACGGTCGTCGAGGGCCTCGACCTGGCCATCCCGGACGGCGAGGTCACGGTCGTCGTCGGCCCTAACGCCTGCGGCAAGTCGACCCTGCTGCGCGCCCTGGGCCGCCTCCTCAAGCCGCGCCGCGGCTCCGTGCTGCTCGACGGCCGGGAGCTCGGCCGCATCCCGACCCGCAAGATCGCCCAGTCGGTCGGGCTGCTGCCGCAGTCGCCGGTCGCGCCCGAGGCGATCACGGTCGCGGACCTGGTCGCGCGCGGCCGCCAGCCGCACCAGCGCTGGTGGCAGCAGTGGTCCGAGGAGGACGAGCGCGCGGTCACCGACGCCATGGCCCGTACGGACGTGACGGCGCTCGCCGAGCGGCCCGTCGACGAACTGTCGGGCGGGCAGCGGCAGCGCGTGTGGATCGCCATGGCCCTCGCCCAGGAGACCGAACTGCTGCTCCTGGACGAGCCGACGACGTACCTGGACATTGCGCACCAGGTCGAAGTCCTGGACCTGGTGCGGCAGTTGAACCGTGACCGCGGCCGTACGGTTGTCGCCGTCCTGCACGACCTCAACCAGGCCGCCCGGTACGCCGATCACCTCGTCGCCATGAAGGCGGGACGGATCGTGGCGCAGGGCCCGCCGGCCGAGGTCGTCACGGCCGGTCTTGTGCGGGAGGTCTTCGGGCTCGAATCGGTGGTCGTCCCGGACCCGGTGACCGGCAGCCCCCTGGTCGTACCGGGCGCACCCCGCCACTAGGAATGCCCACATCCATTCACCCCCGGGGGCTGCGCCTCGCACGCCACAGCAGGTAGAGCGCCGAAGCCACGGCCGCCGCGCGGAGGGCCACCGGCCAGGTCTCGGTGAGCGCGTCGCCCATCTGCCCCTGCGGGATCCGCTCGCCCCAGCGCCTGTCCACCCGCCCCCACAGCCACACGACCGCGCCCGCCGCGACGACCCCCGGCAGTCCGACAGCGGCCCACTTGGCCTGGGTACGGGACAGCTTGCGCGTGCCGTACGCGATGAGCCAGCCGAGGCCGAGCGCGACGAGCGATTTGAGCACGGCGCCGACGATGAGCAGGCCGGCGGCGAGCAGCAGCAGCGGGCTGAGGGGCTGTCGCGCCCGGGTCTCCGTGCTGCGGTCCGTCACCGGCTCCGTAGGGCGACGCCGGGACAACGCCCGCCGCAGCACCCCGGGTCCGCGGCCGGAACCCGGACCGCCCTCGCCCGAGCCCGCTCCCGCGTCCCCGCCCGCATCCCCGTCGGCAGGGCCGCCCGCGGCCTCGTCCGGCTTCGCCTTCCGCAGCCGGCCGCCGGCAGCATCCACGGAGACCGGCGGTGGCTTGAGTATCTCCGGGATCTCGATCCCCCCGACGAAGCCGGGCACGGACTCGCCCGGGCTGCCGAAGGGCCCCGGCTCGATCCGCCACCAGTCGGGGGTGGCGTCGCTCGGGCCCAGCTCGTCCTCGCCCGCGAGGTGCGGCGGCGAGGGCTCGCTGCCCGAGCGGGGAGGCGGCACGGTCCCCTGGGTCTCCCTGACCGGCTCCCGGCCCGCCTCCGCCACCGGTACGTGCCGTGGCGCCTCGGGCTGTCCGTCCGCGGGGACCCCGCCCGCCGCGGTCACCACCTCGGACGGCGTGCCCAGCCTGCCGAGGATGCGCTTGACCGACGCGGTCGTGTCGGCGGCACCGGCGCGCTGCTCGTCGATCTCCGCGCGCAGCCGGGTGACCAGGCGCATTCGCTCGCCGGAGGGCAGCTGCCGCTGCTGGGCCAGGTCGCCGACCCGGCTCAGATAGTCGAATACGAGCTGATCGCTCTCGATCCCCACCAAATCCCCTGCGGGCACGCACACTTCACGACGGGACTGCCCCGACGTTACCGCCTCCGCCGCGCACCGCACCGCATCAACTCACGCTGAGCAGCTGCAGCTCCGTCTCGAGGTTGTAGCGCGCGGTGCGCTCCCAGCGGTCGTGGGCGGTGGGCGTGCGGTAGAGGCTGGGCAGCTCGAGCAGCTGGCGCAGGACGGCGGCGCGGCCGTCGCGGAAGGCGTCGTGCGGCACGAAGCCGTACTCCTGGCGGATGGCGGCAGCGTAGGCGGCGTACGCCTGCGGCGGGCCGGCGAGCACGGCGAGGTCCGCGTCGCACAGCACCTCGCCGTCGGTGTCCCCGGGCGCCGGGTCGTGGGTGACGGTGAGCCGTACGAGCCTTGCCACCTCCGCCGTACGGGCCGTGGTCACCCCGGCCTGCGGCAGGCCGCGCTCGGCGAGCCGGGCGCTGCGCTCCTCGTTCTCGGAGCGCTCCGGGTCGTAGACGGCGTCGTGGAACCAGGCGGCCAGCCGTACGGCGTCGGGGTCGGCGCAGTGGTGGGCCAGCTCCTCGACGTGGTCGAGGACGGCGAGGAGGTGGTCGGTGGTGTGGTAGCGGCGGTGGGGCTCGGCCCAACGGGCGAGGAGGTTCTCGCCGTACGGGACGGGGTCGGGGTGGCGGGTCTCCTGGCACCGGTGCAGCAGCCGCGTCCAGCGCGCGAGCAGGATGTCGCGGGTGGCCCCGGCGTTGGGGTCGGTGGGGGCGTTGGCTGCCATGGATCAATTGTGTGCCATGGTTTTCCGTGACGGTCTCCCTGTGGCAACCTTGGATATATGTCTAGACCAATCCTCGAGGTGATTGCCCTCGGCGTCGACGACGCGGTCGCGGCCGAGGCCGGAGGGGCCGACCGCCTCGAACTGGTCACCGATATGGCGGCCGACGGCCTCACCCCCTCGCGCGAGACGTTCGCTGCGGTACGCGCCGCGGTCGACATCCCGCTGCGCGTGATGCTGCGCTCGGCGGCCACGGCGCGGAGCGGCGAGCGCTGCACGGCGGCCGAACTGCACGCGCTGTGCGCGGAGGCGGAGGCGCTGCGGGCGGAGGGCGCGGACGAGTTCGTGCTCGGCTTCCTGGATCACGCGGGGCACCCGGACCTGGTGGCGGTCGAGATGATCGTCGCGGTGATCGAGCCGTGCCCGTGGACGTTCCACCGGGCGATCGACCGCGCCGCGCACCGCGACGAGCTGCGCAAGCAGCTGGCCGGGCTGCCCGGCCTCGACGCGTACCTGACGGCCGGCTCGCCGACCGGTGTCGACGACGGCATGCCGGTGCTGCTCGCGGAGGCGGCGCGGGCCGGGGAACCGGGGTATGAGGCGCGGATTCTGGTGGGCGGGGGGCTGCGGCTGGACCACCTGCCGCGGTTGCGGGCCGGCGGGATCGACGCCTTCCACATCGGCGGGGCGGCGCGCCCTGCGGGCTGGGCTTCCCCGGTCTCCGCTGCCGCGGTGGAGCACTGGCGCGAGGCGCTGTAACCGGGTTGTGGGGAGTTGTTTCTCGCCCCGAGACAAACGGACACAAACCCAAG